>JBEPYM010000253.1:0-1577 GCA_041641375.1 Paenibacillus sp. | reverse complement strand
CTTGAGGCCCTTCTCCTTGAACATCGTCTTGTTGTACCAAAGCATCGTCGGAGGCGTTGAGAACGGAATTCCGTACACCTTGCCGTCCTTCGTCAGCATTTCCATCGTAGACGGGTAGAAATCGTCGAATTGATACGCTGCGTCCTGCTTCAGACTCGTCAAATCCTCAAATTGGTTTGCGCCTAAAAATTGCGGCACCATCCGCTCCGCAATCCACGCAATATCCGGCGCTGTCTTGGAGGCAAGCATGATCGATAATTTCTGCTGGTATTCGGCGAAAGGGATGGCGACGATCTCAACCGTTACATGCGGATTTTTTTCCTTGAACTGTGTCGCCATCTCTTCATACATTTTCTTGTGATTGTCGTTCCCCCATATACTCATAGTGAGCTTGACCGGCTTCTTGGGCTCATCCTTCTTCGGCTCTTCCTTCTTGACTGTGTCCCCTCCAGCAGGCGCGCTGCCAGGATTGGATGTCGTCCCCCCGGACGAGCATGCCGTTACGAGCAGCATACATGCAATGATGATCGACAACCATTTCTTCATTGTGCAATCTCCCCTTGCTTCATAGTTAAGCGTCGATGCAGCGCTTACATCCTTAGTGTAACGCCGTTGTAAGCGCTATTGAAATTGACAAGATTCAAGAAAAGGTATAATAATTTCCGGTCCGCCTCAGGATTGCTTGCGAAACTCCTTCGGTGTCAGTCCGGTCGCTTTCTTAAATGCGTTCATAAAATACTTGGGGTTGGCATACCCGCAAAGCTCCGATATTTCATAAATTTTCATATGCGTCTCCGACAGCAGCTGCTTCGCTTTGCCGATTCTAAGCTCGGTCAAGTAGTCGGAGAAGTGAATGCCGCATTCCTTCTTGAACAGCTGCGACAGGTATTGAAAGCTGAGGCCGACCTCCTCGGCAACGGTTTGCAGCGACACCGCTTGATGAAACCGTTTGGCCATAATTTGCTTCGCTTCCGCAATGATTTTGTGCTCGCTGCCTGCTGCACGGGTCGGCTTAGGTGCAGCTGCTGTCGGCGGAAACAGCTTTTCGAGTGTTTGTTTAAACTCGATCCGGTCGACCGGCTTCAGCAAATAGTCGGACACTCCGGTTCGAAGTGCACGGCGAACGTAATCAAAATCGCCATGACCGCTCATGATGAGAATCGGAAAATCAATCTGCTGCTCATAGAGCTGCTCGCAAAGCTCAATTCCATCCATCACCGGCATCCGCACATCTGTAATCAGCAGATCAGGCTTCTCGTTCCAGAGCAGCTTCAGCGCTTCCTTCCCGTTCGAAGCTTCCGCAGTCACACGAAATCCTCCAATTACCTCCTCGAGCAGTGTCTTCACTCCGGAACGTGTTCTCGCTTCATCCTCAACCAGCATAACTTGATAGGTCACTGATACTCACTTCCTTCCGAATATCGGAGTCGAATTACAAATTTGGCGCCTCCGGTGGAGGCTCTCTGTACAGTCAAACCGTATTCGGGGCCATATAACAATACGACACGCTGATGTACGTTCGGAAGCGCGTACCCGCGCCGGTCCGCACCGAAGCTATCCTCCTCCTGCAGGACAGA
>JBEPYM010000252.1:0-1601 GCA_041641375.1 Paenibacillus sp. | reverse complement strand
CCGGTCGTCCCCCTGCCTTCCGCCTGACTCCGTCTCGTCACCGTCATCATCCGGCGGCTCCGGCTGCCAGTCGTCGCGGCTCCGATGATGGAGCGCAAGCGGCGCTGCTTCGTTCACATCCTTCGCCGTTACAAGCGTGTGCCCCCGATAGGCTGCAATCGCCTTCGACGCTTCGCATAAGACGAGATCCGCACGCATGCCTTCCGTCTTCGCCTGCAAGCATAGGCGGGCAATCTGCTCCAGTCGAACGTCCGGCAGCTCTACCTCCAGCAGCCGCTGCCGGGCCAGCCCCACCTGCTGCTGCAAACCGGCCTCTTCCTCCGACCAGCTCAATCGGAACTGAACCGGATCACACTCATATTGCTGCCTTCTTCGCATCACTTCCGTGCGGGAAG
The DNA here is from genome assembly GCA_041641375.1 of Paenibacillus sp. Classification (GTDB taxonomy): domain Bacteria; phylum Bacillota; class Bacilli; order Paenibacillales; family YIM-B00363; genus Paenibacillus_AK. Next base: position 1,206 of record JBEPYM010000252.1, on the reverse strand, counting down.
CGACATCCTGCGGCGTCTCCACATGGACCGACAAGCCAAAACGATCAAGCAGCTGCGGCCGCAGCTCGCCCTCCTCGGGGTTCATCGTGCCGACCAGAATAAATCGGGCCGGATGCTCGACCGAGAACCCCTCCCGTTCCACCCGATTCCTCCCGGATGCCGCAGCATCCAACAGCATATCGATGAGATGATCCGGCAGCAGATTGATTTCGTCCACGTATAAGATTCCGCGATGCGCACGCGCTAGCAGCCCCGGTGTGAAGCTGTATTCGCCGCGGGACAATGCCGCATCCAGGCTCATATGACCGAGCAGCCTATCGTCGGAAGCGCCGATGGGAAGCTCGACGAATGGAGCCGGACGCAGCTCCGGCTCTCCCGGCCACGGCCTTCCCTCGCATGCCGGACAAAAGCTGAACGGTGCGGCGGGGTCGCAGAAGGTCGGACAGCCCGGCACCACCGGAATAAGCGGCAGCAGCTCGGCCAACGCTCGAACGGCGGTGGATTTGCCGTTCCCCTTCTCGCCTTGAATGAGCACACCGCCGACGCGAGGAGAGACTGCGTTCAGCAGAAGGCTCAGCTTAACCAGCTGCTGGCCAACTACTGCGCTGAACGGATATCCCGTTTTTGGGGGCTGCTTACTCATCCTCATGGGAGTCACCTCTCTCTTCCATCCAACCGTCCGCCTCGACAACCGCCTCCATCAGCCCTTCGATCGTCTCGGGCTTCGGCTCGCTCCACAACCTTCGCTGCGCCGCTTCGAGCAGCCGCTCGGCAATATCCTTGAGCGCCCATGGGTTGGACTGACGCAGAAACTCCCGCATATCCGGCCGAAGCACATATTGCTCGCTCAGCTTTTCGTACATCCAATCCTCCACTACATGCGCCGTTGCATCGTAGCCAAACAGAAAATCCAACGTGTTCGCCATTTCCAGCGCACCCTTATAGCCGTGACGTTTGGCCGATTCCAGCCATTTTGGATTGACAACCCGGCTGCGGAATACACGCAAAGCTTCCTCGCTCAGATCGCGCACCTTCGCCAAATCCGGGTTGGAGGTATCGCCGAAATAAAGCTTCGGATTGCTGCCGGCCAGCGAACGAATGGTCGCAGCCATTCCGCCGTGCTCCTGGAAATAATCGTCGCTGTCGAAAATATCGTGCTCGCGGTTGTCCTGATTTTTCGTAGCAATCTGTACCTTGCGAAGCCGG
>JBEPYM010000251.1:0-1792 GCA_041641375.1 Paenibacillus sp. | reverse complement strand
GTGCTCGCCGCCATCGTCCGATTGAAGCAAATTTGTAATCATCCTTCGCTCTTGCTCAAGGATTCGCCGCCTCTGCCGCATAACGCGCCCGATGTCGGGTTGGATCGTTCCCATAAGCTGGCGCGGGTTGTGGAGATGGTGCAGGAGCTGCGGCAGGAAAACGACCGCTGCCTCATCTTCACCCAGTTCACGGGTATGGGCAAGCTGCTGCAGCACACACTGGAGCAGCAGCTTGGAGAACCCGTCGCATTCCTTCACGGCTCTATACCGAAGCAGGCCCGCGATCGCATCATTGCGGATTTCCAGGAGCCTGCAGACCTTGCCAAACCTGCGGTCCTCGTGCTCTCGCTGCGGGCAGGCGGAGTCGGGCTCAACCTGACGACGGCTAGCCATGTGTTCCATTACGATCGCTGGTGGAATCCCGCGGTCGAAAATCAAGCGACCGACCGCGCATACCGTATCGGTCAGCAGCGGAATGTCCAGGTGCACAAGTTCGTCGCGCTGGGAACGCTGGAGGAACGCATTCACGATATGATCGAGCGCAAGCAAGGACTGCAGCATCGCGTCGTCGGTGCCGGCGAGCAGTGGATCACCGAGCTGTCCGACGATGAGCTGAAGGAGCTGTTATCGCTGCGATCTGGCTGGGTGCAGCGCTGATCTTGCTCGCCTCACTATACCTTGCCGGACATCCGCTTCACGAGCTTCGTCACCAGCCGGCGCGGAGTAACCCGCACCGATTGCACAAGCAGCTTGTTCACGATACCCGGAATGACGACGCGTTCCCCGCGCTTCATTCCGGCGTAGCCCTGCTCCGCCACCGTACGCGCATCCATCATCGGCAGGCTGCCGTTCACAAGCTTCGACTTCTCCATCGCCGCCGCCGATTGAAACCCCGAAGCGGTCGGTCCCGGACACAGCGCCGTAACGGTGACGCCGGTGCCCTCCAGCTCCTCGGCGATCGCTTCACTGAACGAGAGCACATAAGCCTTCGTGGCGTAATATACCGCCATCAGCGGTCCCGGCTGGAACGACGCGGTCGACGCCACATTCAGAATTCGCCCCCGGCCGCGCGACAGCATACCGGGGAGCATCCGTTTCGTCAGCTGCGTCAGCGCAATCATGTTGAGCTGCATCATCTGCTGCTCCCGCTCCCACTCCGTCTCCTGAAACTCCCCATACAGCCCGTAGCCCGCATTGTTAACCAATACATCCGCCTGAAGCCCGCGGGACTCCAGCTCTGCGGCAAGCTGCTCCGCTGCGTTCGGCACCGACAAATCGCACGCGATAGCCGTCGTCCTGACGCCATATCGACCGGCGAGACCCGCCCCAAGCTCCTCCAGCTTCTCCTTGCTTCTCGCAACAAGCACAAGCTCATGGCCTTCCCTTGCGAAGCATTCCGCCAGCTCCATTCCAATTCCGCTCGATGCGCCTGTCAGCAATACGATATCCTTTTTCATAATCAAATCATCCTCCAAATTATTTAGTTTATTCGTTTAAACATTCGAACCTATTGTGCATAGGACGTTCCCCACATGCTGACACAACTCGATCCTCTCCTCAACTTGTACGATTCATCATACAAGATCCTGTCTCACAGCCTCATTTCGACTCATTTTGTACGTTTCATCACACAAGATCTCCCCGCTGGAGGTCTGATCCTGAGTTTTAGCGTGAAAAGAAGTCCCTCGGCCAGAGGTCTAAAAATGGGCAGACTTCCCCCTTGGTTTGAATTTGTGTTTTTTTAAGCGGGAGCGGCTTTTGGTACTTTGATCGTATCCGGCGGAATAAACCC
>JBEPYM010000250.1:0-2100 GCA_041641375.1 Paenibacillus sp. | reverse complement strand
TCCAGGCAGCCTTCGGCCAAGCCCTGGTCTCCTTCTTCTTCGACCCGCTCACCCCGGCGGCATAATGGAAAAGCCTGACGCCATATGCTTACGTAAATACCGAGACCAGGGGGGAGCCCAATGTCACTGCCGAATGTCCCGGATATTACGCCTGATATCCGGTTAAGCCGCATCGAAACGATCAACCTGCTGTTGACCTCCATCGCCATGGAGGAAATTGGAATCTCCCACATCCTCAATGCAGAAGGTGAAAAAATGCAGTACGTGCTCAGACAGGATCCGTCCATTCATGAGCTGTTGACCACGAATCGCGGAACGGAGCGGCTGCTTCGCAGCATCATCAAGAAGGAGATGCTGCTGCAATTCAAGATGGAGCATGTGCTCGACGTCATGATGCTGGGCGAGCATTGCGACGAGGATTACGAGGAATAGCTCCCAGCCGTCAGGAGCAGGACAACCGGTACGCCCGCAGCCCTCCTGCTCCGCAACCGCTACTTATCACAATCGTCATAGCCGTCGATAATCGTTGATTCCAGCACTTCCTCGAGCTTCATCAGCAGGACAAGCTCCTTCTTGATGACGAGCTTCATGACCGAGCTGGCTTGCGTACCGTCCATCCTCGCAGCAGAGCGGACCAGCTCAGCCAGTGCCATCTCCTCAAGCGCGATGGAGCGGAGCAGCATGTTGATCGCCTTGCAACGATCGAGCTCCATTCCTGTCACCTCCCCGATTCGCTACATATACGGCATATTGAATGGCCGTAACGGCCGTATCCAGCTCCAGATAGAAGGTTGGAGGCGACCCGGGACGCCAATTGACTTCGTATACCCGCAGCCTTCCTCTCTCATCAAGCATTACATCGAAACCAAGCTCATCGAACGATTGCCGGTAAGCAATGTCCATGCGCTCAGCAAAGCGAAGCGCAAACTGCTCGAGGTACCGCTTCACATTATAGAATTCCTCCTTGTATTGCTGCTTCAGGAACGGCTCCAGCAGCGCTGTCGAGCCCCCGGAGCTCAGGTTGGAGGTTAATCTCCCTGGCGCTCCGATACGCGGGTATACGGAAGCGATCCGCCAATGGCCGTTCCCGTCCTTCTGCACATGCAGCCGGAAGTCGAACACGTGACCGCTCTTCGTTCGGCTTGCCGTATAAGGCTGCAGCACATAAGCATCCGAGTCCGCCAGCGGGGATACGAGCTCCTCCAGCTCGCCGCGCCTGTACACCTGCCAGCTTTCCTCCCATCGAACAAGAAATCGGTCCTCTTCCTGGTCGATAAAATAGATGCCTTGCCCCTTGCGCCCGGAATCCGGCTTAAGCACCACCCCGTCATATCGCGCCAGCGAGCTCCACAGCTCATCGATCGTCAGCTTTACGGTAGGCAATAGATACTCCGCCATCTCGCCGCGGCGGGTGATGGTGCGGTATACGTGCAGCTTGCTGCCGACGGAATGGCTCGTAAACGGGATTCGCTCCTTCAGTCTGGCAATGACCTCTGCCTGCTTCGCGGAGCTCGCACTGCTGTTGGAATTCAGGATTACGTCCGGATAACGGAACTCCCGCTCACTCCAGCCTCCCTTCTCCACGTACAATCCGCGAATGCGATTCCGATCCAGATCCACCCGCCCGGGGGTGAAATAATAGAGCTCTACCCCTTCCGCCTTGGCTGCAGCGGCATAGGCCAGCGACTTATACACCTTGCCCGGATCCTTTCGCACATCCAGCATACCGATCAGCGTCATAGGCTCACCTCCGAATTATTTGACAGGATGAATATGAAATTTCAGCTGTGCTGCAGCCTTCCGAGCCTGAAGACGTGCCAGCTCTGCCGTTGCGCCGCTGGCCATGACATAGGCATATCGCTGTAGACGCCATACAACCTCCTTCACCCTCGCCTCATTTTGCAAATCCACGCTTATCATCTCATGTACATCAGGGAATTCCTCACGCTGCTCCAGCAGCTTGCTTCGATTCGTCAGCAGCACGGTGTAATAGCCCATCCGCTCGGCTGCCTGAATCGCTTCTCGGCTCGAACCGGACTTATGCGTATCCATAAATACAATCGTCCTCATGCCTACCCCTCCTGCTGATTCCGTGGACTC
>JBEPYM010000249.1:0-2142 GCA_041641375.1 Paenibacillus sp. | reverse complement strand
GGTTTGACGAAGGCGAATATTTCGGCGCAAGCCATTCATGGCGACAAGTCGCAGAATGCCCGCCAAGCGGCGCTGAATAACTTTAAAAATGGCGCGACCCGCTTGCTGGTGGCTACGGATATTGCGGCACGAGGCATCGATATTGAGGAACTGGAGCATGTGATCAACTTTAACTTGCCGAATATACCGGAGACGTATGTACATCGGATTGGCCGTACCGGTCGTGCGGGCTTAAGCGGGACCGCGATTTCGTTCTGCGAAGAAGAAGAGATTCCGTACCTGAAGGATATCGAAAAGCTAATGAAGCAGAAAATTGCTGTCGTTGCGGATCATCCGTACCCGATGACGATTACAGCTCCCTCTCAGGCAGAGGCTGCAGCGAACAAAGCCGACCGTGCGCCTTACAGGAATGATGCACGCGACTCTGGCGGCCATAGAGGCAGACCGGGCGGTCATCAACGCAGGAAGCGTTCAACCCCTGGAAAATGATCAGAAGGTAATAATCACGTTGCCTTTTTTGCGCTCTGTATCCACATAGGTATGGGCCTCCGGCAGCTGCTCCAATGGGTATCGACGATCAATCCTGGCTTTCAGCGTTCCATTCTTTGCGAGTTCCATAAGAAACGCCAAATTCGCATTGTTTTGCATAAGGCCGGCTGTTGCAAAAACAGCCCGTCTGCCTGCAAACAGGGACGTCCACAGCATCTGAAATACGATGGACAGCTTAGGCACGGTGGTCAAATACATTCCCTTGCTCGTCAGTACGCGCTTGCAAGCCAGGAAGGAGCTCTTTCCGACCGCATCAAAAACGACGTCATAGGTGTTGTCCAGCTTTGTGAAATCCTCCCGGGTATAATCGATAACGAAATCCGCACCGGCTTTTCGTACCATATCAATGTTGCTGGAAGAGCAGACCCCGGTTACTTCAGCGCCATAATAGTTGGCTAATTGCACAGCATAGATGCCGACAGCACCCGAAGCGCCGTTAATCAGCACCTTGTGACCCTTCCGCAGCTGCGCCTTGTCTCTAAGGAACGTCAACGCGGTGGCTCCTCCGTCACAGATGCCGACAGCTTCTTCATAGGTGATGGAATCCGGGATCACGACAAGCGGGCTCTCTTCGGCTAGACATTTGTACTCGGCATATGCACCGAAGTTTTTGATGCTCATCCCCAGAACTCGATCCCCGACCTTGATATGCTTCACCTCCTTGCCGACCGCCTCCACCTCTCCAGCTAGTTCACAACCACCGACGGCGAATTTCGGCTTGCTAAATCCATAAATCATTTTAATCAGGAAGGGTTCTCCCTTGCGAAAAGCGCAGTCCGACGGACCCACTGCGGCTGCTTGCATGCGAATGAGAATTTCCTTGTCTCCAGGCGTCGGTTTCGGGATTTCTTGCAGGACGATCACGTCCGGTTGACCATACGAGATTTGTACCATCGCTTTCATCATTCCAGCCTCCTATTCATTCATTCTTATGCGCCGTTGCTAGGGACACTTTACAATTTTTTTCGAATCAAGAAGAGAATGATAACCTTCGGTGATGATCCTATTGTAACGCATATCCAAGCTACATGTAAATAAAACTTGACTACGTGTATAGAATAGTTTACATTGTGGTTAGTTTATTTTACAACTGCAGAGGCGGTGTCAATGATGACCTACCAAGAGAAAAAGAGTGTTGTATCGTTGTTCAGCTCCATTCTTATTTTTGCAATCTATTGCATGTATAAGTATCGGCAATTTCCTGAGGGGGTACTGGATACGGAGGCAATGGTCCAATTCTGGGGAACCTTCGTCCTCGTGTTGACCGTAGTTTCCATTGCAGCGCATATTGTGATCAGCATCATGTTCAACATCATCTTCCGAATAACGACAGGTGAGAAAGAACCCTCCTTCGCCGATGAACTTGATAAGCTGATTGACTTGAAGGCTTACCGCAATTCTTTTCTCGTATTTGTTCTCGGTTTTCTTATTGCCATGGGATCCGTACACTTCAACCATTCTCTGACGCTGATGTTTCTCATCCTGATAGCTTCGGGATTTCTATCGGATGTTACCGGTTCGCTATCGAGACTGTATCATTACAGAAGAGGAGTTTAGCATGGGTAAAAACCTTGTTGGCAATCACATCAGACA
>JBEPYM010000248.1:0-2257 GCA_041641375.1 Paenibacillus sp. | reverse complement strand
CAAAGCCCCGATTCCACGCTTGCAGCGATGCTTCCAGCGTGCAATTCATCATCGGCTTACATTCAATCATGGTCATGTCCTCCTGATTACCAAGGCGTATCGTCACCGGAGTCCGAATTGCCATCGGTTTCGCCTATATTTCCGGTATCCCAGCCATCGTCCGTGCTCCATTCCTTCGTCAGCAGCTTTTCCGCCACCTGCTCGAACGGTTCCGGATGGAGCAGCTCGATTGGCGAGAACCCCTTCTCAAACTGCAGCGCAGAGCCTTCGATCAGCACCACGTATCTGCCATTCAGCTGTGCTACGTGTATCGTATCCCCATAATCGGCAAGTAAGGCCCGAACCTGGATGCCGCCGCCCACCTTAAATTTCAGCTCCACCTCCGGCTGATGCTCGATGATGCGAGCCGAGGCTGCCGCCACCTGCTCATGACTCCAGAGCTGCTGCAGCTCCCGCTTGTCGCTGGCCGCCCACAGCTCCAGCTCCTGCTCCTCGCGCTGACGACCCTCCGCTTGCAGCTCCGGGGGAGCGGCTTCCCACTTTTCCTCCATATATTCCTGAACGATATTCAGCACCTGGCTGCTGATCAGCTGCGGAATCGCCGGCTCGTAAGACACGAATCGAAGAAAATCCTCAAAATACCTGGCATGCGACGCCTGATGAAGCTTCAGCTCCCATTCCTCCAGCACCCCCTCCTCCGGCATATGCGGATACAGAATCGACTTCATATTTTTGGCGCTGATCGCCATCTCCACATGCTGGACAAGACTCCGCTCATCGGAAATACGTGCGATTTTCGGTTCAAAATCACATTTCATGACAAACAGCAGCGGATCGTCAAACCACTTGTTCAGCTTGGCTCTGGCGACGATCAACGCACCTCCGCGAACCGCGCTCGTATCCATATATTCGCGTACTAGCTCTTCGCCGGCATAAAGAAACTGCTGCGCATCCTCCGCATAACGAATACGGTGAAACAGCGCATAGTTCGGATTGCCGGCCAGCTCGTAGCCGGGCTCTACGATAAATCGCCCCACCTTCGTCGGCGCCTGCTCCGTCTGCGGATTCCGGTCCGCTCTCCGCTTGCAAATACGCGCCAGCTCGCCGTCCAGAAACGACTTGATCTCGCTGTCCTCATACGAGTCCTGATCCAGCGTCTGATAATGCTTGAACGATTTTGATTGTCCGTCCGTCTGTATGACGAAAAAAGATAAGTATTGTATGCTTACATCCATGCTTGTATATACTCCTTCTGTCTCTCAAGATTGATTTTCGCACTATAGCTGGTGCGGCTCTTCTATTTTACACGAATTCTACGATCATACCACTAGTAAAGACGTGAACTACCCTCTCGTAAGTGAAGGAGTTGACTCCACAGCCACTCGGCCCCGCGGCTTTTGTCCATTCAGTGTGTAGGCGAGCGCCATGCGGGGAGGATCAAGCATCTGTCCCTCCATCGCATAACAGGAAACAAGAAGGACTGGTAGCAAAATGTTACCACCTCCCCTCAATTAGACGGAAAAACTGGGTAAGTAGTAGCAAAATGTTACCTCAGTCAAGCATTTCACTAGATGTAACCGCTTACACAATAACGCTGGTAACAAAATGCTACCTAATCCCCAATAAACTGCACCTTTGCGGGATGATTGGTAGCATAATGTTACTATGTAGACGGGAGTGTTGCTTGGATCAGAAGCCTGAATGGAGACACACCGCCTAGGCAACCAAAAGGATCCGGACGGTTGATCCTCGATATTACCTCCAATCTCTTGTAGTCCAATGGATCGACCCGCTTCCCCTTTGCAGGCATTGCTCACCTGCGTAAAACAAAAATAAACCCGCTCAGGCTGGCAGCCCGCGGGTTCCTTCACACTTCCTATTTCCCGGATGTGTACTGCTTGCCGACAATGTCGAGCAGCTCGCGCACCGATGGGCCGGTGAGCATGTGCAAACCCGAGGTTTGCTCCAATGACATAATATAGCCTTGCTCATCTTCTTCAACAAACAGCCACAAATACCACAGCTTCGAACCAAGCTCGAATTGATAATGCGGATCAATCACGTTGACGATTCCGGGAAACTCCTCGGCATTCTCGACCGCCCGCTCGAAGCTGGCGATCATTGCTTTATCCTTGATCGTCACTTTGGAGCCGGCATCCAGCTCGTTAAAGCGAATGACCTTATGGAGCACGACCCGCTCAGCATTGACGCAGGAGCTGAGCGCCGGCAGCGACAGCAGCAGCACAAGGATAAGCCC
>JBEPYM010000247.1:0-2343 GCA_041641375.1 Paenibacillus sp. | reverse complement strand
GAAAGCGAGCCCGCGAATGGCAGCTCGCAATTGTGCGTTCCGTCTCGGAAAGCAGCAGCTCGTCATCCTTGCTGCGGCGAAGCTCCAGTACCCCCGACTCACGCCGCCAGATGACCTTCAACTCACTTGTCTCCCATACAAGCTCGGTTCCCCGATCACTCGCATGACTCGGGTATGTCGCTGGATGCACTGTTATATAGCTGACCGGCGCATCCTCCAACGTAGACGGAATCCATGTCACCCGAACCGTGCGAGCGGTGCAAAAGCGAACCAGAAGCTTACGGTCTCCACTGAGCTCCATCTCCCGTTCCCCCTTTGTCATAAGTCCTCATCCGTAAGCACGACATCCTGACTTCTCAGCAGCTTTTGCAGCTCGTCTACATCGATAAGCCCGGGTCGTCCCCCGCTCCGGAGGGATAATGCTGCAGCTGTTCCAGCCGCTTGTCCGGTCGCCATACAGCTGGGCGTGAGCCTCGTCGTGGACAGCGCTTCGTGCGACGTTGAGATACAGCGCCCGGCAGCAAGCAGGTTGTCGACCTCACGTGCCAGCAAGCACCGATAAGGAATGTCATACGTACCATCACCTTCAATCCAACGTGCCGTGACACCCTTCCCTACCGGGTCATGTCGATCGATCGGATATCCGCTTCTTGCGATCACATCGGCAAACTTGCGCCCCTCAATGACATCGTCCATCTCCAGTGTATAAACGCCGCTTAACCGTCTCGTCTCCCGTACGCCGATCTGGGTGCCGACCTGAATCAGCGACGCCTTCTCAAAGCCCGGAAGCTTCTCCCTCATAAAGCTTGCCACCTGCAGCACTTGCTTGCGGCCCTGCTCCTCCGCCTCCGTCAAATCCTCCACGTCCGTACCGTCCAGACCTTGTACCCGCGTCGTATTGACAAGCACCTCATCTTCGCCGGGTCCGGCAAAAAACAGCACGTCACCACGATTGATCGGCAGTCCCGCCGCCTTCCAATGCTTGGAGAATCCCCCCACTCCCGTCAGCGGCAACCGATCCAGCTCCTGAAACGGCGTTTTATGATAAAACTCATCCGGATGCTCCAGCATGTATGCCTTGACCTTCGCCAGATCGACACCCTTCATCCGAAACTTCATCGTCATTGGCTGCGTCATACGGGCATCTCCAAATCCCTGCAGGCAAGGAGCGCCTGATCGATACGCAACGTCCGCATCTCCGGTCGAATCGACAAATACCTTCCCTGCGACCCGCATCCTGCCCGACTTCCCTGTAATCCGGACTGCAGCAATCCGACCTTCCTCACACTCAACCTCATCCACAAAGCTGTGAAGCAGCACCTTCACACCGGCTTCGCGCAGCATATCGAGCGCGAGCACCTTATAAATCTCGGCATCATAAGGTGTGACTGAATGAACGAACCCAATCGTGCAGCGCATATGGCCCGGCGATCCTCCCAGCTTGACGAGCCGGTCAACCAGCTCCTGGGCGATACCGCGAATCACTTGACGACCGTCCTGGGCGTGATAGGTCATCCAAGGATAGACGAGCGCCGCCGTAGACATGCCCCCGAGAAATCCGTACCGTTCAATCAGGATGACGGTAGCGCCGCTTCGACCTGCAGCTATCGCTGCATTCAGGCCGGCCGGCCCCCCTCCGATCACCACAACATCTGCGGCAAATTGCCTTGTCATCGTTCCACCGCCTCTGTTCCTTCTGTCATTTGACTCCCGTCATAGTAATTCCCTCGATAAAACGTCGCTGTGCAAAAAAGAATACGATGAGCAGCGGCAAGGTCGATATGACTGACGCTGTCATGACGAGATGCCACTGCGTGCCGCCTTGATCGGTAAACAAAGACAGTGCTAACGGCAGCGTATACAGCCGGCTTGAATTCAAGTAAATAAGCGGATCGAAAAACTCGTTCCAGCTCCCAAGAAAGGTAAGAATGGATAACGTCGCGAGCGCCGGTCCCGATAGCGGCAGCATAACCCGCAGGAAGCTGCCCCACGGATTGCAGCCATCAATCCTCGCCGCATCATCCAGATCGTGCGGTATGGTAATGAAAAACTGCCTCATCAGAAACACACCGAACATACCGCCCAAAATAGTAGGAATGATAAGGGGCAAGTGGGTATCCACCCACCCGAGACTGGACATCCATACGAACATTGGGATGGCCGTTACCTCGGAAGGTATCATCATACTGCTCAGCAGCATCATAAAGATGAAGCTTTTCAACGGGAAATACAGCTTGGCGAATGCATAGCCTGCCATGGCTGAAATGATGCAGGTGCCGATAGTCACCAGTACCGCAATATACAAGCTGTTGCCGAAGTACAGGTGAAAGGGCTGAACCTGAA
>JBEPYM010000246.1:0-2367 GCA_041641375.1 Paenibacillus sp. | reverse complement strand
GCGGACCGGACAATTGACCGATCTCCGGATCGACATTCTCGGTGCCGATCCGGAAATCACCGGCTTCCGGCTCCAAATAGCCGATCTGCTCGAGGAACGCCTTGTAGGCGTCGAATTGGAATGCTCCCCGATTCTCCTTGTGCCAATCGTTGATTTGCTGCTGCAGCCGGTCCCGCTTAGCCAGCAGCGACTGGTTGACCGGCGCCAAATCCTCCACGATTCGCTCCAGTCCGGACCAGAATTGCTCTGCCGCAACACCGGTCCCCGGGATCGCCTCTTCATTTACAAAATCGTACAATACCTTCGACACCTGAAGCTTGCCGCATTGCACGTATTGTTCCATTTTCAAATCCCCTCCCCATATTTATTTCTATATTTGAAACATACTTTCCAAATCATATATCATTAATCTTACGGCATGCCGCAGGCAACGTCAAGGACGAAACCTAGGCAAAGCCGTGCGGGATTTTCCGCGCTGCTCCGGTCGCAATCGCCGCTTCAATCACCTTCTTGCGGACAGCGTCCACGACCTTCGTGTTGAACACGCTCGGGATGATGTATTGCTCGTTCAGCTCATCCGCCTCTACAATCGAGGCAATCGCATAAGCGGCGGCCAGCTTCATCTCTTCATTGATGATCGTAGCTTGGCAATCGAGCGCCCCCCGGAAAATACCCGGGAAGCACAGCACATTGTTCAGCTGGTTCGGGTAATCGGATCGGCCGGTCGCCATCACGCGAACGTAGGGCTCCGCCACCTCCGGCATAATTTCCGGATTCGGATTGGCCATGGCGAACACAATCGGATCGCGAGCCATTGCCTTCAAATCGTCGACGGTAATGACATTCGGACCGGACAGACCGACAAATACGTCCGCTCCCACCATCGCATCCGATAAGGTGCCTGTCACGTTGTCCGGATTCGTATGCTCGGCGTACCACTGGAACATCGGGTTGCTGTACAGCTCGCCGCGATGAATAATACCGACCGATCTCGTCGCGCCGACAATGTGACGAACTCCGGCAGCGATCAGCATTTTGGTGCAAGCGATGCCTGCCGCCCCGATTCCGCTGAACACGACCTTGATATCGGACATCGGCTTCCCGACAATCTTCAGCGCGTTAATCAACCCTGCCAGCATCACGACAGCCGTCCCGTGCTGGTCGTCATGAAACACCGGAATGTCAAGCTCCTGCTTCAGCCGCTCTTCAATCTCAAAGCACCGCGGCGATGAAATATCCTCAAGGTTAATGCCGCCGAACACCGGAGCAATCGACTTGACGATACGAATGATTTCCTCCGTGTCCTTCGTGTCGAGACAGATCGGGAAGGAATCGATATCCGCCATCTCCTTGAACAGCATCGCCTTGCCTTCCATAACCGGCATCGCCGCGATCGGTCCGATGTCTCCGAGTCCGAGCACCGCCGTACCGTCGCTGACAACCGCGACCGTATTCCGCTTGATCGTGAGCGAGTACGCCTTCGATTCGTCGGCATGCAGCGCCATACAGACACGGGCGACACCCGGCGTATATACGTGGGAAAGATCGTCCCGGTTCTTGATCGGCACCTTGGACCGTACCTCGAGCTTGCCGCCAAGATGCATCAGGAACGTCCGATCCGACACATTGACGACCTTGACTCCTTCGATGGCGCCGACCTTGCCGATGAGCTGCGCTTCGTTCTCGGTGTTGGAGACAAATACAGTAAGATCGCGGACCGTCGTTTGCTTGCTTCGGCTCACGATGTCTACCGCCGCGATCTCGCCGCCGCACTCATGCACCGCATTCGCGATGTGAATGAACGGAATTTGCGGATCGATCTCCAGCCTCAAAATAATCGTGTAGCTTCCTCCGGTCGAGCTCTTCATCGATAATCTCTCCTTAGCGTTAATGGTGTGTGAGCGCTATCAGCATTACGGTTGAGACAATATGTTTCTATATTAGAAATATACTTTCTAATATGCTATAGATTTATTTTACGGTAATTGCCACGGGATCGTCAATCGGGAAATCCTTCTACAACTCACCGGAATAATTAACCCCTTTATTTAAAAGAAAGCGCTGTATCCTGCGCTCACCCGCGATTTTGTACGATTTGTCACTCAAAATCGCCGTATCCGGGGGTCAACCTCCTGATTTTGTACGATTTTTCACTCAAAGTCGCCATATTCTGCGGTCACCCCCTTGATTTTGTACGATTTTTCACTCAAAATCGCCGAATCCTGCGGTCACTCCCGTGATTTTGTACGATTTTTCACTCAAAGTCGCCATATCCTGCGGTCACTCCCGTGATTTTGTACGATTTTTCACTCAAAATCGCCGAATCCTGCGCTCGCCCATATCCACATTTCCATCCATTATTTATCT
>JBEPYM010000245.1:0-2391 GCA_041641375.1 Paenibacillus sp. | reverse complement strand
GACGTGATTTCCTTCATCCGCGGCGTCGTTGCGGAGAAGTTCGGCGGCGCGGCTGCAGCATCGATCCGCATCCAGTACGGCGGCAGCGTGAAGCCGGGCAACATTCGCGAATACATGGCGCAGCCGGATATCGATGGCGCCCTGGTAGGCGGAGCGAGCCTGGAGCCGGCCTCCTACGTGCAGCTTGTCGAAGGAGCGCGGGCGTAATGGCGGCGGAGGTTCAGCGGCCGAAGCCGGTTGCGCTGATCATTCTGGACGGCTTCGCTCTTCGGGGAGAGACGTTCGGCAATGCGGTCGCACAGGCGAAGAAGCCGAATTTCGACCGATATTGGAATACGTATCCGCATACGACGCTGGTCGCTTCCGGTGAAGCGGTCGGACTGCCGGAAGGTCAGATGGGCAACTCCGAGGTTGGACATCTGAACATCGGAGCGGGACGTACGGTATACCAGGATTTGACCCGTATCTCCAAGTCCATTCGAGACGGTGACTTCTACGACAACGACACGCTGATCGGAGCCGTTCGCCATGCGAAGGTGAATGGACGCAAGCTGCATCTGTACGGCCTGCTGAGCGACGGCGGCGTGCACAGCCATATCGGACATCTGTTCGCGCTGCTCGACCTGTGCAAGAAGATGGAGCTTGACGATGTGTACATTCATGCGTTTCTGGATGGACGCGACGTAGCGCCGGACAGCGCCCGGGCGCATATGGAGGCGCTGCAGGCCAAGCTCGCCGAGGTCGGCGTTGGCCGTATCGCAACGGTGCAGGGCCGGTATTATGCGATGGACCGCGACAAGCGCTGGGAACGGACGGAGAAATCGTATCGGGCGATGGTGTACGGAGATGGACCGACCTATACCGACCCGATGAAGGCGATTCTGGAATCGTACGAAAAGTCGGTGTTCGACGAGTTTGTTATGCCGACCGTCATCGTCGATGAGTCGGGTGCGCCTGTAGGACTCGTGGAATCCGGAGACGCGGTCATCTTCTTCAATTTCCGGCCGGACCGTGCAATCCAGCTGTCCCAGGTATTCACGAACAGCGATTTTCGCGGCTTCGACCGGGGGGAGAATGCGCCGTCCGATCTGTATTACGTCTGTCTGACGCTGTTCAGCGAGACGGTTGGCGGGTATGTCGCGTATAAGCCAAAAAATTTGGACAATACGTACGGTGAAGTGCTTGCGCAGAACGGCCTGAAGCAGCTGCGTATCGCGGAGACGGAGAAATATCCGCACGTCACGTTCTTCTTCAGCGGCGGACGCGATGCCGAGCTGCCGGGCGAGACGCGCATTTTGATTCCATCGCCGAAGGTGGCGACCTATGATCTGCTGCCGGAGATGAGCGCTTACGAGTTAGCGGCAGCTGCGGTCGCCGAGATCGAAGCGGAGCGTCAGGATGCGATTGTGCTGAACTTTGCGAATCCCGATATGGTCGGCCACTCGGGATTGCTTGAGCCGACGATTCGCGCCGTCGAGGCGACGGATGAATGCTTGGGCCGCGTCGTTGACGCGGTGCTGGCGAAGGGCGGCGTGTGCGTCATCACGGCGGATCATGGCAACGCCGATGTCGTGACGAACGCCGACGGCAGCCGCAATACTGCGCATACGACGAATCCGGTGCCGATTATTGTAACGAAGCAAGGCGCCGAGCTGCGGGATGACGGCATTCTTGCCGATATCGCCCCGACGCTGCTCGAGCTGCTGGGACTCTCAGCTCCCGCCGAAATGAGCGGGAAATCGTTAGTAAAACCTTAACTAAAAAGGAGCGAATAAAGCGATGACGATTATTTCTGATATTTACGCACGCGAGGTATTGGACTCCCGCGGGAATCCGACAGTAGAGGTAGAGGTAACGCTGGAATCCGGCGGCAAAGGCCGTGCCATCGTTCCGTCCGGCGCTTCCACAGGCGCATACGAGGCGGTTGAGCTTCGTGACGGAGACAAAGGACGTTACCTGGGCAAAGGTGTGCAAAATGCCGTTGATAACGTCAACACGCTGATTGCCCCTGAGATTATCGGCCTGGATGCGCTGGATCAAGTTGCGATCGACCGCCGTATGATCGAGCTGGACGGTACTCCGAACAAAGGCAAGCTAGGCGCCAACGCGATTCTTGCAGTATCCATGGCGGTTGCCCGCGCAGCTGCAGATGGCTTGCAGATGCCGCTGTATACGTACCTTGGCGGCTTCAATGCGAAGCAGCTGCCGGTGCCAATGCTGAACATCCTGAACGGCGGCGCGCATGCAGATAACAACGTCGACGTACAGGAGTTTATGGTGCTTCCGGTAGGCGCTGCTTCCTTCAAGGAAGCGCTCCGCTGCGGCGCTGAAATTTTCCACAGCCTGAAGGGCGTGCTCAAGGCGAAAGGCTTGAACACCGCTGTCGGCGAC
>JBEPYM010000244.1:0-2519 GCA_041641375.1 Paenibacillus sp. | reverse complement strand
CTATGCTTGACCCACTATGCATCCAATTTATGGAGATAAGTATTTGTAATGTTTAATCACGGTATTGAGTTCATTCAGCCCTTTCCATATCACTTTAGCGCCAGGCTCACCATCTCCTTTTCGTCCAAGGAATCCACCAAGCTTGGCGAGATAAGAGACGGCCTCTTTAATCGTCGGGGCGGTTTGAGGAGCGGTGGAAGTTCGATTGGCTATACAATACAAGACCTTCCATTCCTCTTCTTCCAGAAATAGGGTACACGGCACCTCCGGACATTGTCTGGCTAAATAGGTCATACCCAGGATGCGAACAGCTATAATCGAATAAATGAGGATTAATTTTTGTATGCGTTCTGCGGTCCGATTTTGCAATTTTTCGATTTCACAGCCGCTTTTTAAAATGTAGTGGAATCGTTCAATCTTCCATCTATGTATATACCAGTTTACTTTTTCTATGGCCTCGTCCAGACTCGCGATGTCCATACTTGTAGCCAAATACCATTCGATGGGTTCGATTCCTTCGGGAGGATTGATTTCGTAAACATGGACGATGGATAACGCTACCGTTCCGTTTTTAACAAATTTTTTGGGGGTATTGGCAGGAGCTTTGATATGCACCCGGCTATATCGGATTTCGAGTGTCGCTTCTCGCGTGGGCAGATTACGGCGCGTATCCCGGGGAATGAGGGCGACGATTTGACCTGCTGGCGGTTCCTGTTTGACTTGATCAAACAGTTTGCAATCTTCCGTTGTTATTCGATTCTGAACGATGCGCACCAAAACATCCTGTTGGTTCGTGATGGCATGATCGAAAAACTCATAGACATCCGCTTCCCGGTCACCGACGTGAACGAGGCGGATTCCTTTCGGAACACCAGCCTGACTTTTGTCCATGCTTCTGAGCCATTTATAGCTTTCCTTTTCTTCAATCGGTTTCTGACGTTTCTCTGTGCGTTTGCCGCGTTCCTCGGGATTGCGTGTCCATATGTTTTGATCCAAAAGTCCAAGCGCAATCCCTTTGGGGGTCACGGCCAGCGCGGAATGGACGATCAACCCTTTATCATCGGGGCCTGCGCCAAAATCGCCCAATCCTTTGGTCTTTTTATGAGAGGTATAATTGAGCATGGTGGTGTCCTGAACCGATAAAATGATGAGCTCGCCGCTCTCTTTCATTTTCTGGATTGTCGCTTTCCGGTGTGCATGCAAGACGACTTCTTCTGTCACCTTTTTGTTCTCGAACAGGCGATACATCGCTTTGGCTTCCGCTTTACTATCGCTTGCACCCGCAATAGATTCGCCGATTTTTCGGGACAAGGTGATCATCGATCGAATGAAGCGTTTGATCGTTCTACCGCAATTGATTCCCAAGTGTTTGAATTCGTCATAGGCCCAATGATTCACGTCGATACGTTCTGTCGTTGATGACATCGCCAACTTCACCTGCCATAGATAGGGTTTGGATGTAACGGATTTACATGTCAGTTCTCGGCTCATCACGTTTCACGAGCCAGTACGTTGCGTATGTTAGGAAGGAGCGGATAGAGATAGACGTCTTTGACAGGGACTTGCAATGTACGATCCGTATCGTTACGGCTTCTACCTTGAGTCTGACCCACACATATCCAGTTCGCCGCCCGGTAACAAGTGCCGCGAAAACGATCCTTTTCGACGAACGTCTCCAGTAGATGAATGGGATGACCGTACCTTTGCATCCAGTCATCGCTGATGCGCCGCGCAATACTCGCCAGCAAGTGGCTGGCTAGATGGGGAACCTGAACCCATGGTAAGATGAGAAATCTCATGTTGTTGGTGATGAAGGGCAGATTAGCTTGCCGTAAAGTTGGCGTCCAACCGATCCACTCATCCCGGGAAGAAACTTTCCAGGCAGCGGAACCAAAGAGCAAACAGGCAATCGGCCGTTGGAGGCAGTCGCAGACCATATATTTCATATTTTCGCCGACCGTACCGCTAAAACCGAGATAATGGTACTCCGCAAGCAGATGTTTGAATAAACGGGATGTTGCTGCATCACGAACGACTTCGATATGCAACGGTGCAAGATCGCGGAGAGAGCAGGCGATTTCTGCTTGGGAATGAACGACAGGTGTACGGACACGAACCGAATTCCCGACGCAGATGGAGCGAGCGGCAGGCAAATGAAGGTAACCGAGCCGTTCCAGTTTGAGAAGCATCGTACGACAGGCCATGTCTTTGAGCATGCCGTTGGCATTAACCCAGTTCCATGCCGCACAAATCTCCTGTGACAGTCGGCTGCGATGCCAATCCGGATGATCCGAGATTAACCTGCGGATCCAGTCCATATCTTCTTGGGTGAGCATTCTTCCTTGAATCTTCATGAGTCAAGTGTACAAAAAAATCTCCGCTGAGTCCAGCAGAGATTTTAGTAGTGTATATGAAGGGGACGCCCTGTAATACAGTACTTATTTCACAAAAACCATTTACTGGAAGGGTTGTGGGTCAAGCATAGGTCATACGGAGGGCGATTGCGTTGCTGAGCTCCA
>JBEPYM010000243.1:0-2640 GCA_041641375.1 Paenibacillus sp. | reverse complement strand
CTGAACCGACTGCTCATGCATCTTGCGAACATCGGCAAGCTGCACCTCCACCTGCACCTTCTTCGCGGCGATCAAATCACGATCCTTCTTGTTATGGTCGAGAATTTCCTGATCCTGTCCGATAATCGCCTGCAGCGCCTCCATGCGATCGAGGAAATCAGTGAAGCTGGTCGCACTCAGCAGCACCTCTGCATACGACACAGACCCATTGGTATACATCAGCCGAATTTTGGACTTCAGCAGTTGATCCCGCGCAGCAACACGTTCAATCGCCTGCTCAAGCTGATTTCCCGCCTCGGTCAGCTCTGCCTTGACCTGTTCGATCCGGGTTTCCAGCGCTGCCAGCTGACGTCCGACCTCACCCAGCTGCCGATTCACCTCGTTCAGCTCCAGCTTCTCCCGGTTACGATCCCGCTGCAGTGCGTCAAGCGCCGCTTTCGCCTCCCTCTGAATGCGCTCCGATTCCGCCTTCGAGCGCTGGAGTTCAGCCAGCTGGGCGTTGATTCGATCCAATTCCGAATTTGCAAGGCTCGGAACAGGTGCAAAGATATAACCGCTCAGAAGCAGCACCGCAAGCATAGGAACAATCAGCTTTCTCACCAAAACAAGTCTCCTCCTCGACACCTGGATCCATTTATACCTTCAAAAATTTCCGAATAGACAGCGTACTGCCCCATACCCCGATCACAAATCCGATCCCTAGAATCAGGATCGAGGAGTTCACGCCCACTTCCTCTGGCGGCAGCAGCCGCACGAACAAGTCCGTCTGCGAAGCCGCCGCCCCCTCGAGCCAGCGATAGCCGTAAAGCAGCGCAGCCAGCGGGATTGCCGCACCGATCAGGCCAAGCAGCGCTCCCTCGATAAAAAACGGCCAGCGGATAAAGCTGTTCGTCGCCCCTACCAGCTTCATAATCGAAATTTCCTTACGTCTTGCTACGATCGTCAGCTTGATCGTGTTGGCGATCAAGAACATTGCCGTGAACGCCAGCGCCCCAACGATGACAAGCCCGACATTGCGCACCATATTGGTCAAGGCAAATAGCCGCTCCACCATTCCTTGTCCGTACTGAATCTTGTTAATCGGAGGCGGTTCGCGCCCTGCATTCAGCGCCTGCACCTTGTCGGCGACCGCCGCAATCGTCTGCGGCTCGAACACTTCAATCGTGAAGGAATCCGGCAGCGGGTTATTTTCGCCGTCCTGCCCCTGTAGCAGCTCCTTGCCTCTTTCGCCAAGCTTCTCCCGCAGCTGCTGCAGCCCCTCTTCCTTCGACACAAACTGCACTCTGCTAACTTCCGGCATTTCGCGCAGCTTCTTCTCAATCGAGGCAACCGTCTCCTTCGGGACCTTGACCTCCAGATACGCGCGGATGACAACCTGATTCTCCAGCTCCGCCGCCCACTTGTTCATATTCATAGCAAGCAGAAGGAACAGTCCCAGAATGAACAGCGAAATGCTGATGGCGCTAATGGATGCGAAGCTCATCCAGCCGTTGCGGCCGATGCTGCGGACCCCTTCCCGGATGTGACGGCCCGCCGTGCTAATCCTCATACCCGTAATCTCCTCTTAGCTGATCGCGCGCGATCAAGCCGCCTTCAATGGCGATGACGCGCTTGCGCATCGTGTTGACAATGTCCCTGTTGTGCGTCGCCATCACAATCGTCGTGCCCCGGAAATTGATCTCCTCCAGCAGGCGCATAATCCCCCACGACGTCTCCGGATCCAGGTTGCCGGTAGGCTCGTCCGCAACAATGACCGCAGGGTTATTCACAATCGCTCTCGCGATCGCTACCCGCTGCTGCTCGCCGCCGGACAGCTCGTTCGGCAGCATGCCGCCCTTGTCCTTCAGCCGCACAAGCTCCAGCACCTCCTGCGTTCGGCGCTTGATGGTGCGGGTAGGCGCCTCGATGACTTCCATGGCGAATGCGATATTTTCCGAGACCGTCAGCTTGGGCAGCAATCGAAAATCCTGGAAAATCACGCCGATGTTCCTACGGACATACGGAATTTTGCGCTGCTTCAGCTTCTCCAGGTTAAAGCCGTTCACAAAAATTTGCCCCCGTGTCGGTCGCTCTTCCCTGTACATCAGCTTCATAAACGTCGATTTGCCGGCGCCGGACGGTCCGACGATATATACAAACTCATTGCGGTCGATTTTTACACTAATGCCTTTCAAGGCTTCGACACCGTTCGGATACAGCTTCCAAACGTCCTGCATTTCAATCACGTCATCACTTCCTCATAAAACTTGCGCAAAGCAACTAATTCGACAGAAAAGCCGTAAATCCTCTATCCATCCAGCATTTTCTACATCCTTGCAAGGAGTGTCGAACAAAGTAGTCGGAAAACTTCGGACAGGTTCCGCATATACATGAAAAGGGAAGACGAACGGACAAGGGTGCGGGAGGATGGGAATGAGAAACTGGCGGGTTTCGAGCAAAAAGGGGCTGTGGATCGGCATACTTGGTGCGAGCATCGTCGCGGCGGGGACAGCAGCGTTGTACGCGTACGGCAGTCAGGAGACGATCCCTCCCCGCATCACCTATGGAGGCTGGATAGTCGGCGGAATGACATACACTGCATTTGAGGCGGCGCTTGCTGAGCGGGAGAAGCGGATGGCGGATCGCACTGTGCTGCTTGCG
>JBEPYM010000242.1:0-2717 GCA_041641375.1 Paenibacillus sp. | reverse complement strand
AATCCCTTTCACCGCATCTGCGCCATGCGAGCCTCTCACGGTAAGTCCGTCCACCTTCAGAATCGCAGCTCCGGGCTCGCGAGCCTGCTTCTCTACGGCAAATTCGACATGGCGACCGACCATACGTTCGGCAAGCTCATTCTCATTCGTCTCCGCAACCCGCAGCGATCCGACCCGCTTCCCGCGCCGAATAACGGTTACCGTATCGGCAATCGCCATAATTTCCTTCAGCTTGTGTGTAATCAGAATAATCGACTTGCCTTCCGCCACCAGGCTCCGCAAAATCTCGATGAGCTCCTGAATTTCCTGCGGAGTCAACACGGCTGTGGGCTCGTCCAGGATGAGAATGTTGGCGCCTCGATACAACGTCTTGAGGATTTCAACCCTCTGCTGCATGCCGACGGAAATGTCCTCAATCCTCGCTCGCGGATCTACCCGTAATCCGTATTGTTCCGAAATTCGGCCCACCTCCGCCTCCGCCTTGTGTGTATCGATTGCGGCGCCACGCTTCGGCTCCGAGCCCAAAATAATATTCTCCGTCACGGTAAAAGGCTGCACCAGCTTGAAATGCTGATGCACCATGCCGATTCCGAGCCGTATCGCGTCATTCGGTCCGGCAATTCGCACCGCGCTTCCGTTTACCCGAATTTCGCCTTCATCCGGCTGGTATAAGCCGAACAGCATATTCATGAGCGTTGACTTGCCAGCTCCATTCTCTCCGAGCAGAGCATGAATTTCACCCTTGCGAACCGTCAAATCGATGCTTTCGTTGGCCGTAAAGCTGCCGAACCGCTTCGTAATGCCGATCATTTCTACAACGTTCGTCACGACATCACCCCTATCTCTGAGAAAAAGGCCGGTTGTTGCCAACCGGCCTTTCTGTTATCGCTTGATTTTATTTCTCCGGAACCTTGATTTCGCCCTTCACAATTTTTGCCTTGTACTCATCCACCTTTTTGAGCACATCAGCCGGTACATTCTTGTTTTTCTCCGGAAGTCCGACACCGTTGTCCTTCAATCCGAGCACGGTTATTTTGCCGCCCTGGAATTTCCCTTCCACCAAATCCTTCGACACCTGGTAAACCGCTTGGTCAACCCGCTTCATCATGGAAGTGAGGGTGACGTCCTCGCCGAATTCGATCGATTGATCCTTGTCAACGCCGATGACCCATACCTTGCTGCCCGATTTTGCGCGATCCTTCGCTTCGTTGAACACACCGTTGCCCGTACCGCCGGAAGCGTGGAAGATGATGTCCGCTTTCGCATTATACATCGTCGCGGCCGCAGCTTTGCCGAGGTCCGGCTTGTCGAACGCGCCCGTATAGTTCACCTTGACCTCCGCCTTCGGATTCACCGCTGCAATTCCCGCCTTGAAGCCGGCCTCGAATCGCTTGATAACCGGGATGTCCACGCCACCGACAAAGCCGATGACATTTGTTTTGGTCATGAGACCTGCGACGACCCCGACAAGATAAGAGCCCTCGTGCTCAGCAAAGGTTACGGACGCCACATTGGGAGCTTCTACCACGTTGTCGATTATGCCAAACTTGACGTTCGGGTTTTGCTTCGCTGCCGCTGTAATGGCGTCGCCGAGCATAAAGCCGATGCCCCAAGTGAGGTTGTAATTTTCTTTCGCGAACTGATTGAGGTTCGG
The DNA here is from genome assembly GCA_041641375.1 of Paenibacillus sp. Taxonomy (GTDB): domain Bacteria; phylum Bacillota; class Bacilli; order Paenibacillales; family YIM-B00363; genus Paenibacillus_AK. The sequence goes on along the minus strand of JBEPYM010000242.1, from coordinate 1,063 downwards.
TATGTACTCCGCGTCGCCCTTGGATTGCAGGTACTTGATGGATGCGCCGGTATCCTTCTCCAGCTTTTTGAGACCTTCCCACGCGCTCTGGTTGAACGATTTGTCGTTCACGCCGCCGACGTCGGTCACCATCGCAACCTTTATCCCTTTACCTTTTCCGGTGCCGCCGGCGCCTTGCGTGCCTTCGGTTTTTGCCCCGCAGCCCGACAATGTCAGGACGGTGGCCAGCGCGATCGTCGATACAAGAGCCAATCCGCGTTTTTTCATGATTCCGTTTCCCCCAAAAAGGTTATTTTGTATTGATTAGGAGCTCATGCACAGTGCTGCTACCCACAGTGTTTTCTGGAAAGGCGAGAAGTATGCATGGCATGCAGCAATTGGCATTCCTCCAAATTACGACACCATTATACACTGTTCAATTCAAAATAGGGAGTCGTTTTATGAAAAAATTGTTAATGAATTTTGAATGATATTCGCGCAAAAACCCCCGAAGCAAGCTCGGGGGCGGGTAAGGTTTACGTTACGATTCTGCCGCAACTTCCTCTTCGGTGATCAGACCGGCGAACAGAGCATGTACAAACTGCTCGGCGTCGAACGGTTGAAGATCGTCCATCTTCTCGCCAAGTCCGACAAATTTGACCGGTATGTCAAGCTCTTGTCTGATCGCGATTGCGATTCCACCTTTGGCGGTGCCGTCCAGCTTCGTAAGCACGAGACCGGTGACGCCGGTTTTCTCGCCGAACAGCTTCGCCTGCTGGAGCGCGTTCTGTCCGGTTGTCGCATCCAGGACAAGCAGCACCTCGTGAGGCGCTTCCGGAATTTCACGGCGGATGACACGATAAATCTTGTTCAGCTCCTCCATCAGGTTCACCTTGTTCTGGAGCCGTCCCGCCGTATCGCAAATAAGAATGTCGACGTCGCGCTGCTTGGCCGCATGCACCGCGTCGAAGACGACTGCCGTCGGGCTCAACTCGACCGGCCTTTCTCGGCAGCGGGGCGAGCGGATCGGGGGACGGGCAGCGACGGTTCCACGGTAGCCCCGGCAATCCGGGCCGCGGTCGCC
>JBEPYM010000241.1:0-2867 GCA_041641375.1 Paenibacillus sp. | reverse complement strand
CGGACCCGACACCATCATCCGGATATCGTTGCACATCTTGGACAAATTCACCGCGCATACTTTGAGTGAGGCGGACAGCTCCGTGTAGGCATCCGTATTTTGCGTCGCATCGACGAGATCATCGGCTGTCACCACGTCCAGCCCGGTTTCCGCACGCAAATATTCGGTAACCTTCCCGATGTATTCCGGCTTCGCGTTTAATCCCGTACCTACTGCCGTCGCTCCCATATTGAGTGCAAGCAGCCCTTGTGCTGCCGCCGAAATCCGCTTCCGATCCCGGGATATGACTCGCGCATACGCGCCGAACTCTTGCCCCATCCGAATCGGCACCGCATCCTGCAGGTGAGTCCGTCCCATTTTCAGAACATCGTCAAACGATTGCGCTTTCACCTCAAGCTCCGCCTGCAGACGCTCCATCACGGCAAGCAGCTCGATCGCCAGCTGATAGGCGGCAATTCGAAGCGCGGTCGGGATGACGTCGTTGGTGGACTGGGACATGTTCACATGGTTGTTCGGATTACAATGGAAATAGCTTCCCTTGGGTTCGCCGAGCAGCTCCAGCGCCCGATTCGCCAGCACTTCATTCATATTCATATTAATCGATGTTCCGGCCCCGCCTTGAATGGAGTCAGTCAGAAAATGCTCGTGCAGCTTTCCGCCCGCCACCTCGTCAGCCGCCTCCGTAATGGTGCTGCCGATTCGGTGCGAAAGCATGCCGATGTCCATGTTCGCCAGAGCCGCCGCCTTCTTCACTTTTGCTAACGCGACGATCAGCTCCCGGTGCACAGGCTGTCCGGTAATTGGAAAATTCTCCATCGCGCGTACCGTCTGGATGCCATAATACGCATCTACGGGTATCGCTTTCTCCCCAATAAAGTCCTTCTCTGTCCGCGTGTTCATACGAGCTTCCCCTCCATAGGCGAATACAGCTGATATACGGGCTCGATTCGGCCGACTGTCTCCTCTCTCCGGTTCCGAATGACAGGCTTGTGCAGATCGGAGATTCGTTCATACTCGTCGCCGCTCAGCTCGCCGAGCTGCCTGAGCGCTTCAATGACAGCCGGTATGGCCGCACGGGCCTGACCGTCATCCACCTTCACGGCAATTCCCAGCTTGCTGCGAACCAACCCGACACAGTATACTCCTTCCGCACCGCCTTTGGCAATCAGTTTCCCGGGCAGCGCCTGCATCAGCCTGCTGCACGCCACACCGGTACCGCCCACCATATCCGGATACGCCATCATTGCCGCGCCTGCCCGGGCCGCCGCCTGCTGCAGCGAGCGGCTGGACGTAATGCTGTCCGGTGCCGCCAATCTCGCGTACAGCCATGCAAGCTTATGCAGCGGCAGTGCGAAGGTCGGAATGCCGCAGCCATCGATGCCGGTCTCAAGCTCGTCATCCGCAAGCGGCGCAAGCTCGCGTATCGTATCCAGCACACGCCGCTGTACCGGATGGTCCTCTTTATAATAGCCATAAATATCGCTTTGCAAATGCAGCGCCGCAGCCAGCATTCCCGCATGCTTGCCGGAGCAGTTGTTATGCAGTGCGGTCGGACGTTCGCCCATGCTGGCGAGCCGATCCGCCGAGGACAGATCATAAGGAACGTGTGAGCCGCATTGCAGATGCTGCTCCTCCAAGCCTAGCCGGTACAGCATCGATTGCACGAGCTGCACATGCCGCTCCTCACCGCCATGAGAGCCGCAGCATATGGACAGCTCCCGGTCGTGAAACAGAAACCGCTCGGCCGCTCCCGATTGGATGAGAGGCAGCGTCTGGATCGGCTTCAGCGTCGACCTCGCGAAGGTCATACGATTCGGTTGGCCAACTGCATGCAGCAATTCCCCGAATTCGTTCACGATCGCAATATGGCCGCTATGCACACTCTCCGTGGTACCGCCCCTTTTGACCTCAACCAGCACTTCACCGACTTTATTCATAGAGATGGCAAGCCACCCAATGGCCTGGCTCCAGCTGTTTCATCTCCGGTCGAACCGATCGGCAAATATCCTTCACTGCCGGACACCGGGTTGAGAACGAGCAGCCGGCCGGCGGGTTGGCGGGCGACGGAACGTCTCCTTGCAGAACGATGCGTTCCTTGCGTTCCCGCGGATTGGATCTCGGAATCGCCGACAGCAGCGTTTGCGTATAAGGGTGAAGCGGATTGGCGTACAGCTTGTCGGAATCGGCAAGCTCCGCCATCCGTCCCAAATACATGACGCCAACCCGGCTGCACAGATGCTTGACGACCGCGAGATCATGAGAGATAAAGAGGAACGTCAGCTGGTATTCCTTCTGGAGATCCTGCATCAAATTTAAAATTTGCGACTGGATTGATACGTCAAGCGCCGATACCGGCTCGTCGGCGACAACAATTTTCGGCTTCAGAATAAGCGCCCTTGCGATACAGATCCGCTGCCGCTGTCCACCCGAAAACTCATGCGGATACCGATGCAGATGCGCCCGATTCAGCCCGCAAACCTCCATGACCTCGGCGATCATGCTGCTCTGGATGAGCCTGTCGTGTATCCCATGCGCATGCAGCGGCTCCATTAGTATCCGCTCCACCGTCAGCCTCGGGTTGAGCGACGAATAGGGGTCCTGAAACACCATCTGCATATCCTTGCGCGCCTCGCGCATATCGCTTGTCCTTAGCCCAACCAGCTCACGGCCCTCGAACCGTACAGAGCCGGAGGTGGGTGGAATAAGCTGGAGAATGGCCCGACCGGTCGTCGATTTGCCGCAGCCCGACTCGCCGACGAGCCCCAGCGTTTCACCTTTATATACATCGAAGGAAAGTCCGTCCACCGCCTTCACCTGACCGGTGACACGCTGGAGCAGACCCGATTTGATTGGAAAATACACCTTCA
>JBEPYM010000240.1:0-2898 GCA_041641375.1 Paenibacillus sp. | reverse complement strand
CCTCTCTCATAATCCGAAACAAGTACAAAATCTTAATACGCTTCGAATAATAGCTTAATAAATCCCTGTTACCCTTATCCTCAAGCAGGCAATGAAACTTGAAGATAAGGGTGATGGGCATGAGTCTCGCTCCGCAACAAAGCATCGCTCCCCAATCCGCACTCACCGTCTCAATCGCGAAATCCGATCAAGAAATCGAGCAGGCGCTGCGCCTGCGATATGAAGTTTTTGTGGAAGAAGAAAGCAAGCTTCAATTAACCAACATAAACAGGCTGGAATCCGACCCGTACGACTCCTATTGCGATCACTTGATCGTGAAGGATGAGGAGCTTGATCGTGTAATCGGAACGTATCGTCTTCTTCCAGGACCGAAGGCACTCTCCGGAATCGGCTTCTATTCCGAGACGGAGTTTGATCTCTCCTCCATGCAAGCAGCTAAACCGAACCTGCTGGAGCTTGGGCGCAGCTGCGTGGCGCCGGCCTATCGAAGCGGCAGGGCGATCCAGATGCTGTGGGAGGGCATCGCTCACTATATCAACGAAGGCGGCTACAGCCATCTAATTGGCTGTGCCAGCGTTTGCCCGGATAGCGAAGGTCAGCTCAACGATATGTATACGATGCTCGTGCGCAGCGGTACACTCACCTACCGCCACGGCATCCAGCCCCATCCGGCGAACCGGATCGACCGGCTGCAGCTGCATCCGGAGGGGATCGATTCCCGCGATGCGTTCCATGCCATGCCTCCGCTGATGAAGGGCTATTATCGACTGGGTGCGGAAATTGCCGGCGATCCGGCTTACGACCCGGCTTTTGAAACGGTCGATTTCCTGATTGTGCTGGATACCTCCAAGGTCGCGCGTAAATACAGAAAGAAATTTCTGAAGAGCCATGTTTGAGTGGATCGCCGCCCAGCTGGAGCGGCGTAATCGGTATCCGAAATTTTTCGCCATGCTTGCGCGAGTTCCGCTTCCGCTTGCTGCGCTCCTCTGTCAGGCCGCAGGCAGCCTACTTTATGTCATGGAACGGGATACGCGGGCGAGTGTCGTGCGCAATATGCGGGAACTCATGCCGGGACGCAGCCGTCTGGGCTGCCATCTCGCGGCATTGCGATATTTCCAGAACGCCGCCTTCATTATGTATGAGCTGCTTGTCCTGACTGATCGCCTGGTGCACGACCGCAACCGTCGTTTCCATATGGAAGGCGAGGAGCACCTCCGTAAGGCGCTTGAAGTCGGAGCGGGGAAAGGGGTCATCCTCTATACGCCGCATATGGGCAATTTTTTTCACTATTACTGGGTGCTCTCGCAATCGTATCGGATGTTCACGGTCGGCACTCAGAGCGCGCCGGAGCTGAAGCCGCTCTACGATCTGTTCGAACGACTTGGCTGCCGCGGCTTTGATTACGACACGACTCCGCCGCTTCGTATGCTGCGAACGTTCCGGAAGGAAATCGAGCAGGGCGGAACGCTGTTTATGATGGGTGATTTTTATCGCCCGAGCTTCCCTCAAATTCGCTGGTTCAACAGGAAAACAAGGCTCCCTGGAGGTACGGCCGCGCTTGCAAGCGAGATGGGAGTTCCGGTTATTCCGTTCCGTGGCATACGCGTATCCGGCTTTCGGCATGTGCTGCGCTTCGGAGCGCCGATGATCATTGCAAGAAGCGAATATGACGCCGACAAGCAGCTCCATACGGAGAAACTTGCCGCGACGCTCCAGCAGCTGGTGCTGGAAGCGCCCGAGCATTGGCTCTACTGGTTCAATGCAGATACAAGATGGGAACAAGATCAGGAGGAGGGGTAGCCAGATGGATACGGCCAGCCATCTATTGCTTGGCGCGACGCTTGCCGGACTGTCGCTTGTCGACCCGGTTGTTGCCGCCAACAAGGAGGCGATGTTTGCCGCAGTATTGGCGGGTACGATGATTGGCTCGCATGCGCCGGACTTTGATACGTTCGCCAGATTGAAAGGACCGGCGGTATATCTTCGCGTGCACCGCGGCATCACTCATTCGCTGCCTGCACTGTTTCTGTGGCCGCTGCTGATCTCGCTGCCGCTTGCTGCAGGCTTTGGACTTATGCACGTGTGGCCGCATCTATACGGATGGACGTTCGCGGCGGTCGTTCTGCACGTATTTCTCGATCTATGCAATGCTTATGGCGTTCAATGCTTCCGTCCGTTCACCAGGAGGTGGCAGCATTGGGACATTCTCAGCCTGCATGAGCCGCTGCTGTTTGTTCTGCATGCGGCAGCGCTCGCCGTATGGCTATGGAATGGCACAACCGCCTCACTGGCGGCCTCGCTATTCCCGGCTGTTTATGCGGCGACCTTCGGCTATATTGCATTCCAGGCGTTCCATCGCCGCTGGCTTGTAAGAAAGGTGAAGCGAGAGCTGCGGCTGGACGGAGACTGCCAGGTCATTCCGACGCTGCATCTGCTGCACTGGCAGTTTGTACTAGACACCGGGGACTCGTTTCATACCGGCTTCATACAGAACGGAGTCGTCAACCGCCAGGAGATCATTTCGAAATCCGAGCCGAATCCGATCATCGAAGCGACGATGCAGACGGACGGTGTTCGCACGTTTCTCCATTTTGCCAAGCAAATTCATTGGATGTGTACAGAGGGCAAGGATGGCTATGTGGTACAGGGTCGTGATGTCCGCTTCTGGCACAACGGCCGACTTCCTTTTGGCGTAGATGTGAAGCTGGATCGAAATTTGAATGTCGTACGGGATGAGATCGGCTGGAGAAAAAAGGTGTGGGAAGGACCCTATGTATAGCGGGCATTGACCGACGGGTGAACGTATGCTTTAATGAGTGTAATTCATGTTGCTGGAGAAGCACTGCAGCAGCCGTTCTTGAGGAGCTCGATTCCTTGAGGACGGCTGTTTTTTCATCC
>JBEPYM010000239.1:2728-2956 GCA_041641375.1 Paenibacillus sp. | reverse complement strand
ACACGTTCGCCAGAAATTCCTGGCGCGTATCCTCCCACTCCGCCAGACGATCCACCATCGTGTTGAAGCTCTGCGCCAGCTGTCCGACCTCGTCGTCCGTCTCGACCGGCGCCCGCGCCGAGAAGTCACCGCCCGCCAGCTTAAGCGCCGCCGCATTCATATGGCGCAGCGGCCTTGCCAGCCGCCTAGACAGTACATAAAGCAATACCGCAACGCCTACCAGCGTCA
>JBEPYM010000239.1:0-2718 GCA_041641375.1 Paenibacillus sp. | reverse complement strand
CAGCGTCACCACAAGCGGGACAATGATGTTGTAGCGAACGACCGTTATCGCTTCCCTGATTTCATCAACCGGAATATGCAGCAGCAGCGCTCCCGTCCCCCCCGACATCGGCACCGGCACATAATACGTCAGCACGTTCCACGGGAGCGCACGTCCACCGGGCGTCACCGGCAAGTGCGAGACATGGTGTCCGCTTCTGCCTTTCTCCGTTTCCCCGAGCAAGGACATCAATCCTGAGGGGAGCGGCCTACCCTCCATGTCCGTGCTGCTGAACATAACGACACCCTTCGAGTCCGTCAGCCACACATCCCCGTTAAAGGTACGCGCAACGACCCGCAGCGTAAATCGAAGCTCACGGGGTGAAATGACCCCTTCCTGGTACGGCACGAGCACTTTCGTTCGAATATCGGAGGCCCGCTCTTCCAGCAGGTCGATCTTATCCTTATAAAATAAATTCGTAAAATAATAATTCCAGAACATCGCCAAGCCTGCAAAAACAGCGATACATACCGCAAAGAACGAGAGGAACAGCTTCACATACAAGCTCTTTCTCCATCTATGTACCATGCTCGGTCACCTCAAAGCTGTAGCCGATCCCCCAGAGCGTCTGAATGCGCCATTCCGGATGCTCGCCAAGCTTTTTCCTCAAATTCTTGACATGAGCGTCCACCGTTCTCGTCCCCCCGGAAAAATCAAAGCCCCACACCTTTTCAAGCAAATCGTCTCTCGTGAAAACTCTCCCCGGATGAACCGCCAGACAATGCAGCAGCTCGATTTCCTTCGGTGTCAGCTCAACTCGCTGACCCCCAACCGTGACCCGGTACTGCGTCATTTCAACCGTCAGATTGCCATACACAAGCACACCGCCCGTTGGCATACCGACGGAAGCGGCAGTACCGGCGCGTCGCAGCACCGCCTTCACCCGAGCCATAAGCTCGTTCGGATCGAACGGCTTCACGATATAATCGTCGGCACCGAGCTGAAAGCCCCGCAGCTTGTCCACCGACTCTCCCTTGGCGGTCAGCATAATCACCGGCGTAGCCTCCAGCGGCGCAGGCAGAGCGCGGATCGATTGGCACACGTCAAATCCCGTCATATCCGGCAGCATGACATCCAGCAAAACAAGCGAAGGCGCTTCCGCAACCTTGGCCAAGCCTTCCTTGCCGGTATGCGCTACAATCGTCCGAAAGCGGGAATGCTCCGCATACAGCCGGATGACCTCGCAAATATGCGGCTCATCGTCAATGATTAGAATGGTCGGATGTTCGGTAAAAGTCATGATAGCCTTTTCCCCCGGGGACTTTTAGAATGAGTAAAACAAACCTGTTACGTCCATTCTAACGATAAAAGGCTCAGGAGGGAACAACAGGATGGCATACGATATCAAAATGCTGCGGATCGGATTTGTGAATGTGCATATGGTCGGGGAGCCGGAGTCAGAGGATTGGGTATTGGTGGATACGGGACTGCACACACAGTCGGAGCGAATTATCGAAGAAGCCCGGAAGCGGTTCAAGGGCGATCCGAAGGCGATTGTGCTGACACATGGACACTTTGATCATATCGGAGATATCCGCAGGCTCGCCGAGCGCTGGGATGTGCCAATCTACGCGCATGAAGCGGAGCTGCCCTATTTGACCGGAAAGGCCAGCTATCCGGAGCCCGATCCGACGGTCGGCGGCGGACTGATGTCGGTGCTGTCGCGGTTTTATCCGAACGAAGGCGTCGATCTGACCGGATGGGTGCGAGAGCTGCCGGAAGACGGTACGATTCCCTACATGCCCGGCTGGCGCTGGCTGCACACGCCGGGCCATACGCCGGGTCATGTCTCCTTGTTCCGCGACTCCGACCATGCGCTCATCTCCGGGGACGCCGTCATTACCGTCAATCAGGAGTCGGCGTTCGACGTGCTGCTGCAGCGCGAGGAGCTGAACGGGCCGCCCCAATATTTCACGACGGATTGGTCGAGCGCCAAAGCGTCCGCGCTGCTGCTCGAATCGCTCCAGCCCGAATATTTGTTCCCCGGTCATGGCAATACAATGAGCGGGGATGCGATGCGTGCCAGCTTGAGAAACCTGGCGCTTCGCTTCGACGAGCTGGCCGTCCCTGAGCAGGGCCGCTACGTGCCCGTTCGCTAGATGATTCGCTCCGGATGGCTGTATACGGTCAGCGAGCCTTCGCGAATAAAGCCGACCATCGTGATGCATAGGTCCTCGGCGAGCTCGATTGCCAGCGTAGTGGGCGCCGACTTGGACAAAATGATGCCGACGCCGATTTTTGCAGATTTGAGCAGCACCTCCGACGACAGCCGTCCGCTGAAGGCGATGAGCTTATCCGTTGTCTTGAGCCTATGCCGGATCGTATAGCCGAACAGCTTATCCAGCGCGTTATGGCGCCCGATATCGGAACGGGCGGCAAGCAGCCGCCCCTCCTGATCGAACAGCGCCGCATTATGCAGACCGCCGGTCCGGCGGAACCCTTCCGACGATTGCTGCAGCACCTCCATGGCGGCTATGCATTGCATCGCGCCAAGCCGAATTCCCGTCAGCGAGGTGCGAGCGGTTTTTAAATCGTGCAGAAAATAAAATTGCCGCCCCTTGCCGCAGCACGAACCGATAAAACGCTTCGAGAGCATATCCGGAGAAGGGGCTGCCGCAGGGTTTACGAGCTCTACGTAAGCGAAGCCCCGCTCTTCGTCGAAGGAGAGCGAACGGATAT
>JBEPYM010000238.1:0-3020 GCA_041641375.1 Paenibacillus sp. | reverse complement strand
GTAGTGTACGGGTATCCCTGTAGAGTAAGAATACAAAAAAATCGTTCAAGGCGCCGAACGGATTTCATTCCGTTTTGTGCCTTGAGCGAAGCGAAAGGAATGGGTATAACGATGCAAACCGAGGGATGCCGCAGGCATACGTCGAGCCACATCTTCCATTGCGTAAGCAAGCTCGCCTTCGAAGCCTTCAGGCCGTGGAAGAATACCCATTCCGCCTGCACTAGCATGCCGTGCCTGTCGCATATGTCCAGAAACTGCTCCGGCGGCATGCCGAGATGAAAGCGCACGGCATTCGCGCCGTGCCGCTTCAGCCGCAGCACGATATTGCGCTCGAACCAATCCGCATCCCACGCAAGCTCCCCCGACTCCGGGTCCCGTACCCAGCGATGCCACACCAGGCTGCCTGCCCGGAACGTTACCGGCTGACCGTTCAATTGAAACCCCTTGCCTTCGATGCGAAACTCCTTGAAGCCAAGCGTCTGCTCGTCGGCATCCAGCACCCTGCCGTCATCGGCCAGCAGCTCGACCCGCAGCCGGTACAGCACAGGCTGCTCCGGAGACCAGGCGGAGCAGCGCCCGCCAAGCGGCACTTCAACTCGCCCTGACTGTGCAAAAGCCGGCACATGTGTCTCGGCCAGCAAGCCGCCGTCTACATCTGTGACCGCGGCACGCAGCATGCCGCCGTCTGTCCGCCCCAGCTCCTCCAGCCGCCAATCGATGACAACCGTGTCGCTGACCAGCGACGGAGCGGCCGCGACTCGCGCCAGCCTCCGCTCGCCGTGCAGCAGCAGCACGACATCGTCCCATAGACAAGAGGATATATTGGATCTCCAATGATCGGCTGGCGGTATGTAGGAAGCATCCTCCCGGTCCATATCCGCCAGCGATTGGAGCGATATTTCAATCGTGATCTCGGCACCCGGCCGCACCGCCTCATGACGCAGCGGATGCTCGGTCCAGGCCATGCCGCCCTCGCTTTGCGACACGCAAACGCCGTTTACGTGCACGGACGGGCAAAACCGCGCGCCCTTCAGCCGCAGTATCGCATGCAGCCAATCCCCTTCCGGAAGATGAACGCTTCGTCGGTACCATACCGCATCGCCATTCATTCGCTTCGGATCCGAGAACAGCCCCGGAGCTCGCACCTTGCTAATGTACTCCCTGCCTTCTCCCGCTTCCCATTCTCCGTTAAGCAGTACCGTGTTCATACTCGTTGCTAGCCTCCATTACGCTTGTGAAAGACGGAGAAAGCATAACGCTTGTGGCAACTATGCTTTCTCTGCCCGTGTCGCAGCGGACCGGTTTATTTTTTATACGCTTGGTACGCCTCGTTGTACACCTTAAGCACATCGTCTACTCCAAGCTTCTGAACTTCTGCCTTATACGCATCCCATTCGCTGAGCGGACGAGCACCGATAATGAACTTGTCGATATTTTGCAGCACCGCATCGCGAATCTGCGTTTCCTTCGATTTGCGCACGTTCTGCTGCGCATCCGAGAAGTTAAGCGACGGGTATGGCTCTACGCGAACTTGCTTCGACTTGCTGATCGAATCCAGCGTTCCCGGACGATTATGCCCATCATTGATCGCTTTCTTGATTACATATGCCCGAACGCCCTTGCCCTTCGTGTCCTCCAGGTTCTCATTGTCCATCTCATACTTGCTCCACCAGTGAACCCAGCCAAAGTCCTTCTTCAGGTCTTTGCCTTCCTTGTTGGCAGGCTCGGAATGCTCGCGCATGTTCTCCAGCCAGCTGAACGTGCCATCGCCGTTGCGCTTGTAGGTGACACCCTCGATACCCATCGTATACAGAATTGTTCCCTCGTCGCTGTACATGAAGTCAATAAACTTCATGACGGCTACCGGATCCTTGGTGTCCTTGCTGACGACCAGGCCCTCGCCTGGAATAATCGATGAGCGGTTCACGATGCCTTGAACGCCAGTTGGACCTTTAGGCGGCTCGATGCCGACAAAGCGCTGCGGAGGAGTCCATTTTCCTGATTTTTCAAACTCCTTTTTCTCGGCGTCAATAAATTTGCTGTTCACCCAACCAACACGCGTATGCCAATCCATGAAGAACAGGGCGCGACCTGTTGTAACCTTTTCCTCCCATGTTTTGCTCTGCTGAACCGGATTTTCCGGATCGAGAATGCCTTCCTTATGGAGCTTGTGCATCCACTCAAGCATCTTCCTGAAATTGTCCTCGGTCGGACCGAACTTGTATTGTCCTGCCTTCGCATCAAGATAGAAGCCGCCATCGTTCTCCGAGTTGCCATAGCCTGTTCCCCAGCTGTGAGCAAGACGAATGGCGATATGCGCATTGGCGGAAGCCGTTCCATAGTTCCGTCCTGACCAGATAATTTTATCTGGCTCCTTCTCCTTCAATGTCTTCAGCACTGTGTATAGCTCATCCATGGTCTTCGGTTCCTTCAGGCCGTGCTTCTCCAGATAATCCTGACGCATGATAAGCGCCGTCGTCAGATTGTTGTCCTTCGAGACCGTCACAGTAGGAAGAATGTACAACTTGCCGTCATCGGTTTTCAGCGTCTTACGGATGTCCGGATTTTCATCCAGAATACGTTTCACATTCGGCATATGCTGCAAATAATCGTCAATTGGCAGGAACGCCTTGTCAGCGATTCGGTTAATTTGATTGTCGTCCTGCGTCTTCCAGATCACATCAGGGAAGTCGCGGGTATTCAAAATAATGTTCAGCTTCTCTTGATAGTTCTTGGCCGGCACGGTCTGAAGCTCCATCTTGACGCCGGTCATCTTTGTCACTTCCTGCTGCCATGGGCTTTGGTCATAGCCGGTTACCGGATACGACGCATGCTCAGGAATCAGAACTTTAATGGAAAAATCCTTCTTGTCCGTCACAGGCAGCTTCAGCCCGTTCGTACCCTCCACCCAACGAAAGCCGTTGGCATTCTTCTGACCCTTCTTGTCCGGAATCGCCTTGCCGAATTCCTGAACCGGCGCTTTCGCATCCGGAGCTGGAGCCGGCGTTTCTCCCTGCTTG
>JBEPYM010000237.1:0-3026 GCA_041641375.1 Paenibacillus sp. | reverse complement strand
GATCTAGGAAACCGACAGCTCCGCATTCGTAGACGGGCTGATCGACAGGCTGGAGCTGGGCAGGCTGGCGGACCGCAGACTGGAGCAGCTGAGCGGCGGCGAACGGCAGCGCGTTGCGCTGGCCAAAGCGATGGCGCAGAAGCCGAGCGTGCTGCTGCTGGACGAGCCGACGACGTTCCTTGATATCGGCTATCAGCTGCAGATGATGGATTATATCAGCGACTGGCATTGCGAATGCGGGCTAACGGTCGTAGCCGTATTGCATGATCTGAATCTGGCTTCTATGTACTGCGAGCGGCTTGCGGTAATGAAGGACGGCAGGCTGCTGGCGGACGGCAGTCCGGCGGACACGATGACAACCGGCCTGATCCGCGAGGTGTACGGGACGGAACCGATTGTGCTGGGGCATCCGCAAGGGGGATGTCCACAAATCTTGTTGCGGAAAAAAGGGGACGAGGCGAATGGAACGGATTGAGGAGTTATGCAGAAGGATTGAACCTTTGGACCGGGAAGCGATGAAGACGGCCATGCTGAGGCTGGACCGCTTGACGAAGCCGCCGGGCAGCCTGGGCCGGCTGGAGGAGCTGGCGGTGCAAATTGCCGGGATTACAGGCGTCCTTCGGCCGGATTTTAGCCGGAAGGTGGTCGTGGTGATGGCTGGCGATCACGGTGTATGCCAGGAAGGCGTGAGTGCGTTCCCGCAGGAGGTGACGCCGCAGATGGTGCTCAACTTCCTGCACGGCGGTGCGGCGGTGAATGTGCTGGCGCGGCAGACGGGTGCCGATGTGCGCTGCGTCGACATCGGTGTGCTTACCGACGTGGAGCATCCGGGACTGATTGTACGCAAGGTGCGGAGAGGCACGGCGAATATGGCGGTCGGTCCGGCGATGACCGTTGAGGAAGCGGCGCAAGCCATTCAGACGGGCGTGGATCTTGCCTACGAGCTGAAGGAGGAAGGCTACGGTTTGCTAGCAACCGGCGAGATGGGAATCGGTAATACGACTGCCAGTGCGGCACTACTGTGCGTATTCGGCGGCGTGTCGCCCGAGGAGGCGGTCGGTCGCGGCACCGGAGTTTCCGAGGAGAAGGTGCGGCATAAGGCCGACGTCGTGCGGCGCGCGCTTGAGGTGAATCAACCCGATCCGCAGCGGCCGCTGGAGGCGCTGGCCAAGGTGGGAGGGCTGGAAATCGCAGCGCTGACCGGGCTCATTCTGGGAGCGGCGTTATGCCGGATTCCGATCGTTGTGGACGGCTTTATTTCCTCGGCTGCGGCGCTTGTAGCGGTCCGAATGGCGGAGAGTGTACGCGAGTATGCGATTCCGTCGCATCTGTCGGGGGAGCGCGGCCATGCGCGGATGCTGCAGGCGCTTCGTATGAAGCCGATGCTGGAGATGGATATGCGGCTTGGCGAAGGGACCGGGGCGCTTCTGTGCTTCCCGCTCGTCGAAGCGGCGATGAATGTGTTGAATGAGATGGCGACGTTTGACAGCGCGGGTGTTTCCGAGGGAAAATGAAGGGTACAGGAACACCTCGCGCGGCGGCTTGAGCCGGTCCGATGCGTGGAGAGAAGCGGAGGATTTGCGCGTATGATCGTAACGGTGACCGGCGGGGCGCGCAGCGGCAAAAGCACGTTCGCGGAGAAATATGCGGCTCGTCTCGGCGCGGAGGGGATCTACGTCGCAACGGCGCAAATATACGACGACGAGATGAGGCGGCGCATTGATCTGCATGCGGACCGCCGCGTTTCGTCGTCTTTTCCTTGGATAACGGTCGAGCAGCCTTACGACGTGGCCGAGCTTCTGAAGCAAATCAACCGGGAGTCGAATCTGTTTCGGGCGGAGCGGCGCGTCGTGCTGATCGATTGTTTAACTCTGTGGCTGTCGAACTGGCTGCTGCGGCTCGAGTCGGAGCCGGAGCCGGAAGCCGCGGTCATGGGCAAGATCGAGGAGCTGTGCGGCGCGTTGAAGGATTTTCAAGGCACGGTGCTGCTCGTCACGAACGAGGTCGGATATGGGATCGTGCCGGAATATAAGCTCGGACGTATGTTCCGCGATCTGAGCGGTGTGATGAATCAGCGGGCGGCAGCAATCAGCAAGCAGGTATTCCTCGTGACGATGGGGATACCGGTGGAGCTGAAGCAGCTGGCGTTCCGTCTGGAGGAATGAAGCGATGATGGAATGGCTGCAGCTGTGGGAGATGCGGTCAGGAGTCGAGCTGCTCTGGATTGCGGCGGCTGCCGTGGCGATCGATTGGGCGGTGGGCGATCCGAGGTGGCTGCCGCATCCGGTTGTGTGGATTGGCCGCTGGATCGGTGCGGCGGAGCGTGTGCTGCGCAAGCCGCACTTGTCCGATCGAGCGCTGCGGACAAGAGGCGTGCTGCTGACATTGTCCACTGTGCTGCTGGCCGGTGGAGCTGCCTGGGTTGCGGCGGCGACCGCTTATCAGGTGCATATGTGGGCGGGCTATGCGGCTGAAGTGTGGCTCGTGTCGACGACGCTCGCCGCACGCGGCCTGCGCAGCGCCGGGATGGACGTGTACCGCCCGCTTGCCGCGGGTCTGCTGGACGAGGCGCGGCGGATGACGGGCAGAATTGTCGGCCGGGATACGGAGCGGCTCGAGCCGCGCGAGGTGGCGCGGGCGGCTGTGGAGACGGTCGCGGAAAATATCGTCGACGCGTTCGTGTCGCCGCTGCTGTTTGCGGCGCTGGGGGGCGCACCGGCGGCGATGCTGTACCGCGCGAGCAATACGCTCGATTCGATGGTCGGCTATCGGAACGAGCGATACCGGTATTTCGGCTGGGCGTCAGCCAGGTGGGACGACGTATGCAACTATGTGCCGGCGCGGCTGACGGGCCTTCTGCTCGTTGCGCTCGCTGGAGTGCTGCCGGGCTACCGGGGGGCGTCGGCCTGGCGCGCCTGGCGGACGTTCGCCGCCCGTCATCCGAGCCCGAACAGCGGCATCCCGGAGTCGGCGGTAGCCGGAGCGTTGGGGATTGAACTGGGCGGCACCAATGTATATGGCGGTAT
>JBEPYM010000236.1:0-3031 GCA_041641375.1 Paenibacillus sp. | reverse complement strand
TTTTTAGCCCACACATGAGAACCCTCGTGGTTTGATGGTCGCCTTAGCTGTTTTCCATCATTTTCTTATCATCATGAACGGGCTATCACGGATTCACGAATAATTTTCACCGCCAGTGGCAAAATAATGATAGTGATCTGTCACGATGTGCGTATAGATCCCGTGCTTGCTTAATATCTCTGGAAACGTCTCATTGAATGGCTCTAATCCGCCCCAACCTCGCTCCAGAAAATCCATACGTCCTGTCAGTAAGTCCTTCCGTGCAGGCATGCAGGGAAGCGAGCCCGACCAGTGCTGTTCAAACACGACGGACTTCTCTGCGAGGCGCGCCAGATTAGGAGTCTTCACAACCGTATCGGGATTGTATATATCCAGCATCCTCCGGTTCAGAGTATCCATCAATACAAGAATAGTCTTCATCTCGACACCGTCGCCTCCTTGGTATATGCATAAGGAACGCCGATCCAACAGCAGCTCCAGTCGTTCATGCCCATGTTTTGCTCTTGCATTGTTAGCTGACTACTCATAGCATCTGATCTCATAGATCGCGGCTGATGGGTCTCCGTTCGTCGCTTCTATCACGATTCGCATCCGGTTGGTCGTTACGGCTTCGAACGTATGCTTGCGCTGCCGCTGGTAGTTGCCTTCCACACGCAGCAGCACCTGCCACTGTCCTTCGATCCACGCTTCGATCCGGTAGTCCTTCGGACACTGCGGGTCCTCATACATCGCAGGATACTCGTGATATTCTTTAAGCAGGTGGCCGGGAAACGTCAATTCGACCTGACCAATCCTCATCTCCGCGCCCCATTGCAGCTCCAGCCATTGCGGCAGCGGAATCTCCGGGTCGGAACGCCACAGGTTCGTATACTGATAGGGTCTTGCCACACCGCTCACCACGTTCTCTGCGCCATAGCAGCACTGCTCCGGCTCTACTCGGAAGCTCATTGTTACACCATTCTGATAGCGGCGCATGACTCCATCTGCGAATTCATGCGCAGCCAGGTGACCCGGCTCGAGCCGATCGCCTTGATGCCAGATCACGTCGGGATTAGCCGATACATCGAGTCTTACGTATTGCCCTTGCTGCAAGCCGTGAGCAGATCCCAACGCAACCTTCCATTCTATCCATTGCCTGCTGCCTGGGGGAACCGTCAGCATCGTACTGGCCAGCTCCTGCTTGCCCTTGATTTCATAATCCCAAATATGGTCAACTGGCAGGAGCCAAGCCTCAACCTTCTGTTCAACCGCAGTGTCGTTGCTTAAACAAACCCACACCTGATTCAGCGACTCCGCACTGACCGCAATCCATTGACCGCGTCGGTGCAGCAATCGATCCTGCGCATCAGCTTGCTCCTCACCGACAGGAGGAATCGAGTGCAAGACAGCTTCGCTGCTGGAAGACGCCCTCGCCAGGCGCGCCGCATCCAATGGATCCTCATTGCGTGCATTCGGCAGAAAACAGCCGTCTCGCAGAAGCAGCTGCTTGATCTCCCCGATCCCCTTCGCATGTGCTTCTGTAATAGGGATACCGCGTTGCAGTGAATATGCCGCGGCAGTACCCGCTGCTTGTCCAAGCAATGCAGTTGTACCCATGATGCGTACGGAGCCTAGCGCGACATGCGTAACGCTCACGTTCCTGCCGGCCATCATCAGATTGCTGCCATCCTTCGCGACCAGAATCCGCAACGGAATGCCATACGGGCCGCAAGGCTTTCGATCCTGCTTCACGATTGAATCCGCAAGCAATCCGCCTGCCTTATGCAGGTCGATATACCAGCCGCCGAATGCGATCTCATCCTCAAATACCGTTCGATTCACGGGATCGTGCTCCGTCATGACATATTGCCCCATGATGCGGCGGCTTTCTCTCTTCCCAGGAACCTGACCGATCCAATCCAAGGCATAATTTGCCGCCAGCTCTTTCAACTCCGGGTCCTTGTTCTTGATCCAATCCCATATGCCAAGCGTATGCCGAGTCAGCTCATGCCGAATATCCTCTGCTTCATGGATGGTGTTCCAAGGCACTCCGATTTCAATCCACCAGTAGCCGCCTTTCAGATGTGCCGGTCGACGTCCCTTCTTGTAGAAGTAGCCGGGATCCTCATGCTTGATGGCCCAATCCGGCGCTTTGAACGGAACAGGCTTGCCCATGTTAACGGTCTTGAAATGGATCGAGCTGCCCATGGTATCCTTGCTTGCCTCCTCGGGAGCATGCCATTCGCCAAACTCACTCCTTGCCTCCGTGCCCATTCTCCACTCGAAGCCAGCCAGGTCAGCAACAACCCCGTCTCCCGTACAATCAATAAAGAGCTTGCCCTCAACGGTAATTTCGGTCTCCGCATTGGCTACAAGCGCCACAACCGAGCTGATCGTCCGATCATCTGTTTTGTTCACATGTAGGACGGTCGTATTCATATGGAAGAACAGGTTCGGCGTATTCATGGCCAGATCATACATGGTCATATCCCAGACACTGTTGGTCCACCCACTCGTAAAGATGTCCGCGTGATTTTGCCGACGCTCCTCAATCAGCAGCTCCGAAAGGATGCCTGTTTCGCGGGCATAGCCATGGAATGCAGCCGCTCCGTGGATGGCTACCCGAATTTCGGAGGAGCTGTTCCCGCCGAATACAGGACGGTCCTGAATGATGCAGGTTCGTGCGCCATGTCTTGCCGAAGCAATCCCGGCGCAAATTCCTGCCAGACCTCCGCCACACACGACAACCTCATAGCTTTCCTTCATTTGCCGCCTCATTGCATACGCTCCTCTATTTGTATGGTCTGTTATCGATCAATCGAGCTCATCCGCTTCCGATATTCCAAGGGACTTATTCCATAATTTGAATATCAAGTTGCCTCAGCAAACCCTTTCAATACGAACGTTTGTTTGATATAATTAACGCAAACAAATGTTCGGGAGTGGTAGTTATGGCAAAACAAGAAACGATGACACTGAAGAAATTTCAAGAAAAGTTTCATTCGGAGGACGCTTGCCGCGAGCACCTATTCCAAATCCGTTGGTCGAATGG
>JBEPYM010000235.1:0-3020 GCA_041641375.1 Paenibacillus sp. | reverse complement strand
TCCGTTCCAAAAGCCGCTTCAGCGCCTCTGCGCACCGGCTCTCCGCTTCGCTGGCTGGCTGGTCGATAAGCATCAGCCTCCACGGCTTGCGCCGCATCGCCGACAGCAGCGCAGCGTCATCAGTCTCGACATGCAGGCAGAAATAAGCCATATCGGTTGAACCGATCGCCTCGCTTCGATGCAGCGCCCCCGAACGGATACAGAGATATTGTCCGGCCGTAAGCTCCAGCTCCTCCCCTTCCACGATCATCCGCTGACTGCCTTCCAGCACCCAGTTCATCTCCAGCTGGGCATGGCGATGAGCAGGGTAATTCCAGCCCTCGCGCACCTTCCGCCAATGTACGGCAAACAGCCTTGCAGTCGCCGCGAGCTCCGGCAGCATGCGCTCCTCCGCGATCCGATTTTCTGACGCTGCCATGGCAATCCCTCGATTCCCGTTTTGGATAAATTCATATTCAATATGCACCAGCAAACATGCGCTAAAACAAGCTACAATTACCTTATCACCTTTTGCCAAAAAGGAAAACTCATCTGAATAAGCGAGGGATATAAGATGTCGAGCAGCAGCATTTGGTTCAACGCCCATCACGCGCCGATCGGCGCATTCGCCAGCTTTACGTTCGGTTTGCCCGGAGGGAACGGCGGATTTGATCTGGAACGCGGCAGACCGCCGAAGCAAAATGTGTATATCGGGGTGGAGCGCACGGAGCCGGGAGCAGCCGGTTATGACGCATTGCCGTTCTACGAAGGGGCTGAAGATGAGAGCAAGCGGTATACGATGAAGGACCAGGAGGATGCGCCCTTGGTCAGCAGCTTCCCGCTTGATTCGGTAAGCCGCAGCTTCTCTCTGTCGACCGACCGGTGGAGCGCCGGCGACCTGACGTTCAGCGTCTATTCCCAGGTGCGGTCGATCCCTGATCCAGAGACGGCAGGTCTCGCAGACGAAGCGCTTCGCGATTCGCTGGTTCCAGCCGTTCTCGTCGAGCTGACGGTGGATAATCGCGGCGGCCGCTCCCCGAGACGTGCATTCTTTGGCTTCCAGGTGAACGATCCGTATACGACATTGCGGCATATCGGCCTTGAAACGGGAGACGATCTGATCGGCATCGCCGAAGGCCGCCACATGGCGATTATCACAGACGATCCATCGATTCGCTCGGCAGCCGGGTTTACGATCGAAACGATCCTGAAGCAGGAGCTGACGGAGAACTGGACCTTTGGGCTGGGGAATACCGCAGCGCTGATCATGACTACACAGCCGGGCGAGCAGCGTACCTTCCGCTTCGCGGTGTGCTTCTATCGGGGCGGCTTCGCGACCAGCGGGCTCGATACGACCTACTACTATACCTCCCTGTTCAGCCGGATTGAGGAAGCAGGACGGTACGCGCTGAAGCGTTACGAAGCGATCAAGGGGCAGTGTGTAGAGGCGGACCGGAAGCTGGAAGCGGCGGCGCTCGGCAGCGACCGGCAGTTTATGCTCGCCCATGCCATCCGCAGCTATTATGGCAGCACACAGCTGCTCAGCCGAGATGGCAAGCCGTTCTGGGTCGTCAACGAGGGCGAATACCGGATGATGAATACCTTCGATCTGACGGTCGACCAGTTGTTCTACGAGATGGCGTACAATCCGTGGACCGTCCGCAATGAGCTGGACATGTATGCGTCCCGTTACAAATATTACGATACAGTGCGATTGCCCGGGGATCCGACCCCGTATCCGGGAGGCGTCTCGTTCACGCACGATATGGGCGTCGCTAACGTGCTGTCGAGACCCGGCTATTCCTCGTACGAAATGTACGGACTCGACGGCTGCTTCTCTCACATGACACATGAGCAGCTCGTGAACTGGGTGCTGTGCGCTGCGGTGTATGCGCATGGAACGGGCGACCGGGATTGGCTGCGCGCTCAAATTCCGCTGCTGGTCGAGTGTCTCCAGAGTATGGTGAACCGCGATCATTACGATCCGGCGCAGCGAGACGGGCTCATGAGCCTGGACAGCGACCGTACCATGGGCGGGGCGGAAATCACGACGTACGATTCCCTCGACGTCTCGCTCGGCCAGTCCCGCAACAACATTTACCTGGGCAGCAAAACATGGGCGGCATATGTGGCGCTGGAAACGATTCTTGGCGCGGAAGGACTTCAGGAGGACTCGCTGCTCGCACGCTCGCAGGCGGAGAAATGCGCGGCCACGATCACCGCCGGGATGACTTCGGAAGGCTACATACCGGCCGTGCTTGGTGAGGGGAACGATTCCCGCATTATCCCGGCGATCGAGGGACTCATTTTCCCTTATTCGTTCGGCCGGCATGACGTGTTATCGGAGCAAGGTCCGTATGGGGCTTATATACAAGTATTGAAGCGCCATCTTGCCACCGTGCTCGTTCCCGCCGTATGTCTGTTTGAAGACGGCGGGTGGAAGCTGTCGTCCACCAGCGACAACTCCTGGCTGAGCAAAATTTATTTGTGCCAATTCGTCGCGCACCACATCCTCGGCGTGCCCCGCGATGAAACGAGCGCCCGTGCGGATGCGGCGCATACCGCGTGGCTGCTGGACCCCGCCAACGCGTTCTGGTGCTGGAGCGATCAGATGATCAGCGGCAGCGCGCAAGGAAGCAAATATTATCCGCGCGGCGTAACCGCAATTTTATGGCTGCAGGAGCATAGCTGATGCAAGGGAGGGCGCGAGAGCTTACTCGCGCCCTGTTTGTATGCGCCCTGTCCATTTTCGTACAACATACACCCCTGCAAGCAAAACCGGGATTCCCGTTCCTGTCAGTAAATAAAGAAACGTAACACTTGGCGCAAATTCGAGAAAGTCCTGGTAGTGTGAAATCCACAGCGCAAACAGCACAATCAGGATTCCAAGCGGGTACACAAGCGGCCGGTATACGGTCAGCCCGCACCACTGAGCCGTACCGAGCGCAAGAATATAATAAG
Organism: Paenibacillus sp.; assembly: GCA_041641375.1. GTDB lineage: Bacteria > Bacillota > Bacilli > Paenibacillales > YIM-B00363 > Paenibacillus_AK. The sequence goes on along the minus strand of JBEPYM010000235.1, from coordinate 80 downwards.
TGAAGCAGATCCGAAGGTACAGTGTAACGACCCACATGACCATAATGATTGACTCCAGATGCTCGAAAAATTCACCAAGC
>JBEPYM010000234.1:0-3060 GCA_041641375.1 Paenibacillus sp. | reverse complement strand
CTGTCCCTCGATCCACCCGTATATCAAGGTTGTGGACGATCGGCTGCTGCTGCATACGGTGGAGTTCCGCGATCAGGCGATGCTGGGGAGGGCGTTCCAGGGTATGCTGCTTGGCGCCAAAACCTTGGCTGCGACTGCTTATGATGCGATGACGATTCCCGGTGAACGGGAACGAATTCGCGCCGAATTCGATGCTTCGAAACGGTAACACTTGGCTGTGCGTACAAGATGGAGTAGAATAGTGTGAGCGATAATTACATACAAAGAGGAATGATAACCATGTTGATCAAACCCAAGACGAGAGGTTTTATTTGTACGACGGCGCATCCAGTAGGCTGCGCGAAGCATGTGGAGGAGCAAATCGAATACGTCAAGCGTCAGCCGAAGATCCACGGTCCGAAGCGCGTGCTTGTGATCGGCGCCTCGCAGGGCTTCGGCCTTTCTTCGCGAATTGTCGCAACGTTCGCGTCGGATGCCGATACAATCGGTCTCTTCTTTGAACGTCCGGCAGAAGCAGGACGAACAGCAACTGCAGGCTGGTATAACACCGCTGCGTTCGAGAAGGCTGCGCGTGAGGCCGGACGATTCGCCAAGAGCATTAATGGAGACGCGTTCTCCGATGAGATCAAAGCAGAGACGGTGCAGGCGATACGCGAGCATTTCGGCCAGGTTGACTGCGTCGTGTATAGCCTTGCTTCCCCACGCCGTACGCACCCGAAAACCGGCGAAACGTTCTCCTCTGTACTGAAACCGATCGGTGGCGCCTACACGAACAAAACCGTAAACTTCCACTCCGGCGAAGTGACTGACATTACGATCGAGCCTGCGAACGAGGACGAAATTCGCCAAACGGTGGCGGTAATGGGCGGAGAAGACTGGGAAATGTGGATCGATTTGCTTGAGTCCGAAGGACTGCTGGCCGATAACGCGATGACCGTGGCCTATTCTTACATCGGACCTAGCGTCACGCATGCCATCTACCGCGAAGGAACGATCGGTCGCGCCAAGGAGCATCTGGAAGCGACTGCGCATCGGCTGGACGAACGTCTCAAGGCGCGCGGCGGCAGAGCGTTTGTCTCCGTCAACAAGGCGCTGGTGACGCAAGCGAGCTCCGCGATTCCGATTGTCCCGCTTTACATTTCTCTCCTGTATAAGGTAATGAAGGAGAAGGGCGTTCATGAAGGTACGATTGAACAAATGTACCGGTTGTTCGCTTCGTATTTATATGCAAAGGGAACCATTGAGCTGGATGCTGAGGGCCGCGTACGTGTGGACAATCTGGAAATGCGGGATGATATTCAAGCCGAGGTTGCGGCACTGTGGAACTCGGTGTCGACCGAGACGCTTCCGTCGATCTCCGACATCGAAGGCTACCGGAAGGAGTTTTTCCGACTGTTCGGTTTTGAGCTGGAAGGTGTGGACTATGAGGTCGAGGTAGACGAGAACGTCCAGCTCTAATTGCGTATGAACGAAAACAGACGAATCGATTGCATGAAATGCCGGCATTATTATGTAACCTGGGATCCCAGCTTCCCAAGAGGCTGCCGAGCTTACGGGTTCAAATCGATTATGCTGCCGAGTGCCGAGGTGCTCTCTTCTTCCGGATCACCTTGCCTGCAGTTCGAGCGTAAGCCGCAAGCAAGCGACAAGCCGCGCCAATAGGCGCGGCTTGTTTGTGTATGGCGTGCTAATGTTAAACCTGAACCATCCAGCCAAACTCATCGGCGACCGTCCCCTGCTGAATGCCGGTGAGCGTATCATATAGTCTGGTCGACAGCTCTCCAGCTACCCCTCCGTGAATCGGCATTGCCTTGCCGTCCCAGAACAGCTCGCCGATCGGCGAAATGACAGCAGCAGTCCCCGTACCGAACGCTTCGTCCAGCTCGCCTTTCGACCAGCTTTCATAAATTTCATCGATGGCAATCGGACGTTCTTCTATCGGAATTCCCCAATGACGGAGCAGATGGATCATCGAGCTGCGCGTAATGCCGTGCAGGATGCTTCCGCCCAGCGACGGTGTATATACCGTCCCGTTCATCTTCACAAACACATTCATGCTGCCGACTTCTTCAATATATCGGCGGTGTACTCCATCCAGCCACAGCACCTGCGTGTAGCCTCGGCGCGCTGCTTCTTCCTGGGCAGCCATCGCCGCCGCATAATTGCCCGACGTCTTGGCTTCGCCAACGCCACCCTTCACTGCACGGACGTAGTCCGATTCAACAAAGATGCGTACTGGCTTGATGCCCGTCTCGTAGTATGCGCCAACCGGCGACATGATGATGATAAATTTGAAGCTTTGCGAGTTGGCAAGTCCGAGCGCCGGTTGGGTCGCCATGATGAACGGCCGAATGTAAAGTGCCGTCCCCGGAGCTGTCGGCACCCAATCCCGATCGATGCGAATAAGCTGCTTCATGCCCTCCAGCACGATCTCTTCGTCAAGCTGCGGCATACAAAGTCTGTCGTTGGAGCGATTCATACGCTCGATATTTTGGTCCGGACGGAACAGCAGGATGTTGCCGTCCTTCGCATGGAACGCCTTCAAGCCCTCAAAAACGGCTTGGCCGTAATGAAACACTTTGGCAGCAGGATCGAGCTCAATATTTCCGTATGGCGTAATCCGCGGGCTATGCCAGCCTTTGCCCTTCTCGTAATCCATCATAAACATATGATCGGTAAAGTGAATGCCGAAGCCCAGCTTGTCCGGGTCCGGCTTCGGCTTGAGCGCTTGCGAGCGCTCCACAGCTATCGTCAGGTTTGACATGATCATCGTGCTCCCTTCGGTTGGTTACATCTCTTCCTTGCATCGTACCACGCTTTCCCCTATATTAAAAATATCTGTTTTATTGGAATCCCATACCTTATCGGTATGCCGAAGGAGGACAATCAATTGGACATCAGGCAGCTGAAATATTTTCTCGCGATTGCACGTGAAGGCCAAATTACCCGGGCCGCCAGATCGCTCAACATGGAGCAGCCGCCCCTCAGCAGGCAGCTGAAGCAGCTGGAGCAGGAGCTCGGCGTCCTGCTGTTTGACCGGAGTGGACAGCAGCTGCGACT
>JBEPYM010000233.1:0-3095 GCA_041641375.1 Paenibacillus sp. | reverse complement strand
GGAGGTTCAGCGCGATATGAAGCAAACATGGACCATTCATACCGCAAGACGAGACGAGTTAATCGACATCACGGCGGAGGTTGCGCAGGCGGTTGCGCGCTGCGGGCTTCGCGACGGCGTCGTCGTTGTCTATTGCCCGCATACGACTGCCGGAATCGCCATTAACGAGAACGCCGACCCGGATGTCCGCCGCGACGTGCTGATGCGTCTGAACGAGATATATCCGTGGTCGCATCCACAGGACCGGCATGCGGAAGGAAATACGGCGGCCCATCTAAAGGCGATGACGGTCGGAACATCGCAGCTGGTGCTTGTCAGCGACGGCAAACTGCAGCTGGGGCGTTGGCAGGGCATTTATTTCTGCGAATTCGACGGCCCCCGCCAACGCCAAATTTGGGTGAAGACGCTCAGCTAGCCAGCTCAGAGCTTGACATATTCCTGATGCTTGAGAAACCAGAGCCCCGCTTCCTTCACGTTGTACCCAAACCCGCGAAGCCGCTCGGCATATGAGGCTACCTGCGGTTTATAATACGCCGTGAACGATTGCAGCTGCTCCAGCTCGAAGGTGTCCGTCTTGAAATCGACAATGACCCATCCGCCATCTTCCTCCTCGAAGAGCAGATCGATGACACCGCTCACGATCATGTCTCCCTCCGCAACCACGAATGGGAACTCGTGACAGCGGCGTTTAGCAAGCAGAGCGCGCTGCCACAGCGCATGTGAAGTGACGGCACGCACCGTCGCTTCCGCTTCCGCGAGCCACTTCTCATCGAGTCCTTCCTCCTGTGCTGCCAGGCGCACATAGGCGATCAAGTCATGCTCCGAAGCCGCAGCATCTGTTCCAAGCATCTCCAGGCAGCGATGCACAACGGTTCCGTACATCATCCCGCCACTTCCGGTGCCAGCGCCGCTGCTCCTACTGCCGCCGGTTGCGCCGCTGCCGCTGAAACGCTCCGGCCTTTCGCCGGCCCCCTTCGCAAGCTCGGTCACGCTCGCACGGCGGAACGTCGGCTTCGCTGCCGACAGACGCCATTGCTGTGCCGCCTCCGCTTCGGACGAATCCGGCACCTCCTGCAGCGGCTCGCGCGCCGCCGCCTCCACCGCAACGTCATCCAGCTCCGGCTGCCCCTGCAGCGTCTCCTCCAGCCCGCTCCACGGATCGATTGCCGGCCTCGCCGGATACCGGCTCACGACCAGCAGCTGCTTCGCACGCGTCGCCGCCACATACAGCAGCCGATCCTCCTCGGCCCGCATGTAGCCGCGTTCCTTCTCAGCCAGCTGCGGCCAGCCGGTCGGCTGAGCAGCAACCTCGCTCTCGAACGGCGTCTTCAGGCGCATCAATGTGAAGTAACCGCGCGGCGGGTCGGCAAACCGGTCGATATGCTCCGTCACATCGGGGTCGAAGGCGCCGCACGGGCATGCCAGAAACACAACCGGCGCCTCCAATCCCTTCGCCTTGTGCACATTCATAATGCGCACCGCCGATCCCGTCCCCGCAAACCAGCTCGTGCCCTCCATCGACTCCGTACCGAGTATCCGTTCCATATAAGCGGCCAAGCCGTGCCACGAAGCGGCAGCCTCCCGGTCCGCCTGCACCAGCTGCAGCAGCCTCGCCAATGTGCCTAACCGGATCGCCCCCGAAGGCAGCACCGCCGCATACGGCAGCACGCCGAGGTCATCCACGATGCGGATAAGCGCCGCCAGCGCCGACAGCTCCCTCACCCACGACGCATAGACCGAAAGCCGCGCCAGCGCCGCCCGCACCGGTCTCGCCTTCACAGACAGCTGCTCCTCGGACGGGAGCTGGTACCAGCTATACCCTCCGCCTTCCATTCGGAATGCATACAACGCATCGTCGCTCAGCCCGAACAGCTTGCCCCGCAGCACCGCAAGCAGGCTTAGCTTGTCGGCGGGGTCCAGCAGGCAAAGCACAAGCTGCCGCAGCGCCCGTATTTCCTCGTACACGACCGCGCTGCCCGACGTATCCGCAGGAACGCCGATCCGTTCAAGCTTCTCCGCATACAGCCCGATAAACTCCCGCCGCTTCAGCAGGATCAGAAAGTCGCTGGGCACAGCCGGACGCGTCACCAGCTTCCCGTCCGAGCGCTCCTGAATCGTCAGCCCGCCTCGGCACGCCGACAAGATCCAGCGGGCAATCCGCTCGGAATCAAGCTCCGCAATCGCCGCCTTCCGGTCATACTCCACCTTTTCATAGCTAAGCACGCCAACGCCGAACATCGTCTTTTTCGGATTCGCCGTCACCGTCTCCATCCGCACAAATTCCGCCTGCAGCTCGGAGCCCGCCCCGCCGCCCTTCGGCACAAAACGCGACTCGAACGCATAATTCACGTAGTCCCCAATCGCATGCACCGACCGGAAATTGCGGTTCAGCTCCAGCACGTCGCCGCACTGCCGGATGCGCTCCTTCACAAAATTGTACGTGCTGATATCCGCCCGCCGGAATCGATAGATGGACTGCTTCGGATCGCCGACTACAAAAAAGGACCCCGGACGCGGCAGCTGCCTGCGCCAGTCGCTCTCTTCCGTGTCCCGTCCGGTAAGCAGCAGCAGCATCTCCGCCTGGACCGGATCGGTATCCTGAAATTCGTCGACAAAGAGCCTCGTATACCGTCTAGCGAAATAAGCCCTCACCTCCGAGTGCGACCGCAGCAGCTCAGCCGTGCGCAGCAGCAAATCCTGAAAGCTGAGCAGCCCAGCCTCCGTCCGCATATTCCGAAAATACGCTGCCGCCGGCACCACGAACCGAATAATCTTCGGATGCACATACTCCCGCCATTGCTGCAGCACCGGGGCGAGCACCATCAGCTGCCATTCGGCAAAACGCTCCTTCAGCTCCTTCGCCGCCGCCTTATCCGTCCAACGATTCAGCGTGACCGATATGGTTTTGTCAAAAAGCAACGCAGCCGTCACCACATTGCGATCCAGCCCCATATCGATCGTGTGCATCATGCGGCGGGTTTTGCGGCATGCCTCCTGCAGCGTGTCCCACCCTTGAACCTATGCTTGACCCACTATGCATCCAATTTATGGAGATAAGTATTTGTAATGTTTAATCACGGTATTGAGTTCATTCA
>JBEPYM010000232.1:0-3388 GCA_041641375.1 Paenibacillus sp. | reverse complement strand
GGAAATTATTCGCGGGCTGAAGACGTCTAATGAAACGTTCGAAACGGCAAGGCGATTCGTGGAAGAATTTATTCAGAAAAAGCCGATTGCGGTATACGAGTCACCCGGCTTCGTGACCACGCGGCTGATTTGCACGCTTATCAATGAGGCGGTACATACGCTTGTAGAAGGGGTAGCTTCAGCAGAGGATATCGACAGCGCGATGCGTATCGGGTATGATTTTCGATACGGACCGCTGGAGATGGCGGACCGGTTCGGGCTGGACTCGGTTCTCTATGCGCTGGAACGGCTCTTTCGCGAATTCGGGGACATCAAATACCGTCCCTCCACCTATTTGCGCAAGATGGTACGGGCCGGTCAGCTCGGCGTCAAAACCGGGAGCGGCTTTTTCCGTTATGATGAGGACGGTGATCGTTTGCCATGAACATACTGGTCATTAATGCGGGCAGCTCCTCGCTCAAATACCAGCTGTACGATATGCGGGACGAGTCGGTATTGGCCAAGGGCAAGGTCGAGCGCATCGGAATGGATTCGGCGATCTTGACCCATGAGCCGTCCGGCAAGCCGGATGTGAAGCAGGTCAGCGAAATACTGGATCATACGACGGCGATCCGGAAGGTGCTCGAACAGCTTGTGAATCCGGTACACGGTGTCATTCCGACGATCCAGGACATTCAGGCGGTCGGCCACCGGGTTGTTCACGGCGGGGAGACATTCTCGGCGTCGGTGCTCATCGATGCGGGCGTCAAGCAGGAAATCAAGCGACTGTTCGACCTGGCTCCGCTGCACAATCCCGCCCATATGATGGGAATCAACGCCGTTGATGCGGTACTCGAGGGTGTCCCTCAGGCTGCAGTATTCGATACGGCGTTCCATCAGACGATGCCGCCTCGTTCTTATTTGTATGCGATCCCGCGTGTTCTGTACAAGCGTTATCAGATCCGCAGATACGGCTTCCACGGCACCTCGCATGCTTATGTGAGCGCCCAGGCGGCCGAATTTCTGAACAAGCCGCTGGACCAGCTCAAGATCATCACGTGTCACATCGGCAACGGCGCAAGCGTAACTGCCATCGAGGCAGGCCGGTCCGTCGACACGTCCATGGGGATGACGCCGCTTGAGGGACTTATGATGGGAACCCGGAGCGGGGATCTGGACCCGGCTGTCGTGCCGTTTACGATGGGCAAGGAGGACTTGTCGGTCGGCGAGGTAAGCTCGATGCTGAACAAGCATAGCGGGCTGCTCGCGATATCGGGGGTGTCAAGCGATATGCGCGAGGTTGAGGAAGCGATGGCGGAAGGAGACCGGAACGCGGCGCTGGCGTTCGATATGTACATATACCGACTCCGGAAATATATCGGCGCTTATACGGCTGCCATGAACGGGCTCGATGTGCTCGTCTTTACCGCCGGCGTCGGCGAGAACAGCTCTGCGGTGCGGAAGGCGGTATGCGACGGGCTGAGCTTCTTCGGGGTCCAGCTGGACGACGGGGCGAACGCAGTCCGATCGGGCGACACCCGCCGAATTTCCGGCTCGTCCTCCAAGGTGGACGTGCTGGTCGTGCCGACTAATGAAGAGCTTGTCATTGCACGCGATACGTATCGGCTTGTGAAGAAAGAATCGGGAAGGAACGAGAGGACATGAACAAGACGCTAATCAAGCATGTAGGCAAATATGAAGGCCAGCAGGTTCGCATCGGCTGCTGGCTGCACAATAAGCGCTCTTCCGGCAAAATCCAGTTTCTCCAGCTGCGCGACGGAACCGGCTTTATACAGGGTGTCGTCGTCAAGAACGAAGTGGACGAGGCGACCTGGGAGGCTGCCGGAAGACTAACACAGGAAAGCTCCTTGTGGATTGTCGGCACAGTCAGGGCGGACGAGCGTTCGACCAGCGGCTACGAGCTGACCGTAACCGGGGTCGAGCCGATCCAGATTTCATCCGAATATCCGATTACGCCGAAGGAGCATGGCGTCGACTTCCTGATGGACCATCGCCATCTCTGGATTCGCTCTCCACGTCAACGGGCGATCTTAACGATTCGTGCTGAAATCATTCGGGCCATTCAGGAGTTTTTTGAGCAACATGATTTCAAGCTGGTAGATCCGCCTATATTGACGCCGTCGTCCTGCGAAGGCACGACCAACCTGTTCCATACGAAATACTTTGATGAAGACGCTTATCTTACCCAGTCCGGACAGCTGTACATGGAAGCAGCGGCAATGGCGCTCGGACGGGTTTATTCATTCGGGCCTACGTTCCGAGCCGAGAAATCGAAGACGCGCCGCCATCTGATTGAGTTCTGGATGATCGAGCCGGAGATGGCTTTTGTGGAGCATGAAGAAAACCTGGAGATTCAGGAGCAGTTCGTCAGCCATATCGTGCAATCGGTGCTGCGCAATTGTCCGTCCGAGCTGAAGACGCTGGAGCGGGATACGAGCAAGCTGGAGCGAATTCAGGCACCATTCCCGCGGATTACGTATGACGAAGCCGTCGACTTTCTGAACAAGAACGGCTTCGAGTTCCCGTGGGGGGAAGATTTCGGTGCGCCGCATGAGACGGCAATCGCCGAAGCATACGAGAAGCCGGTGTTTATTACACATTATCCGACTTCCATCAAGGCGTTCTATATGAAGCCGAAGCCGGATCGCCCGGAGGTCGTCATGTGTGCCGACCTGATCGCGCCGGAAGGGTACGGCGAAATTATCGGCGGCTCGCAGCGGATCGACGATCCGGCGCTGCTGGAGGAACGATTCCGGGAGCATGAGCTGTCGACCGAGGCGTACCAGTGGTACTTGGATCTGCGCAAGTACGGCTCCGTTCCGCATTCCGGCTTCGGTCTCGGACTGGAGCGAACAGTCGCCTGGATTTGCGGACTCGATCATGTCAGGGAAACGATTCCGTTCCCGCGTCTGTTATACCGGCTCTATCCGTAAGCTTATCTGTGGGAGAGGTGAGCGAATGTGAATCCGAACGAAGGGTTTGCGCTTGTCGCGTTGTCGGCGCTTCGATCCGGAACCGTATCAGTTCCGGCCTTATTTATGCAGTTTTACCGCCGCATCGGCTTGAATGACCGGGAAGCGATGCTGGTGCTGCATTTGCACACGTACTTGTCGGTAGAGCGCAACGACTTTCCTACGCCGGAGCAGCTGCAGGAGCGGATGGGATTATCGGCGGATGAAGTGCTCGGCATCCTGCAGAAGCTCGTAACGGAAGGCTACATCGCCATGGAAGAGGGCTATAATCCGGTGACGAATATGCACTTTGACCGGTACGAGCTGGCGCCCATCTGGGAACGAATTGCGAAGCTATGGACGCAGGATCTGTTTGCCGTTGAAGCGGAGGAGGCCGGTGCTGTTCTCGAGGAGGCAGCAGCCAGCCAGACGGGGCA
>JBEPYM010000231.1:0-3523 GCA_041641375.1 Paenibacillus sp. | reverse complement strand
TCTCTTCCGTAACGCCTGCCAGCTCGAACAAAATCTTGCCCGGCTTCACAACGGCTACCCACTTCTCTACGTTACCTTTACCGGAACCCATCCGCACCTCAAGAGGCTTTTGCGTGACTGGCTTATCCGGGAAAATCTTGATCCATACTTTACCGCCCCGCTTGATGTAGCGAGTCATCGCGATACGAGCAGCTTCGATCTGACGGTTGGTAATCCAGGATGGCTCGAGGGCAACCAGACCGTATTCACCGAAGTTAAGCTCTGTTCCGCCTTTCGCACGGCCCTTCATGCTGCCGCGCTGTTGCTTCCGGTGTTTGACGCGTTTAGGCAATAACACGATTAGTTGCCTCCTTCCTTAACCGCTGCTTGGCGCTTCCGTGCTTGCGGAAGAACCTCACCGCGATAAATCCATACTTTAACGCCGATACGGCCGTAAGTGGTATGTGCTTCCGCAGTGCCATAATCGATATCCGCACGAAGCGTATGAAGAGGCACTGTACCTTCGCTGTAGCCTTCGGAACGAGCGATTTCCGCGCCGCCCAGACGGCCGCTGACTGCAACCTTAATTCCCTTTGCGCCGGAACGCATTGTGCGCTGGATCGCTTGCTTCAGGGCGCGACGGAAAGATACGCGGCGCTCGAGCTGCTGAGCGATGCTTTCTGCTACCAGAATGGCATCCAGATCCGGATTTTTGATTTCGGCGATGTTGATGTGCACCTTCTTGCCGGACATTCCAGCAATATAGTTGCGAATCACTTCAACTTCAGCGCCGCCCTTGCCGATAACCATTCCCGGCTTTGCCGTGTGGATCGTTACGTTTACGCGGTTTGCGGCACGCTCGATCTCAATATGGGAAACTGCCGAGTCTTTCAGCTTGTTTTTCAGGTATTCACGAATTTTAACGTCTTCGATCAGGAGATCGCCGAAGCCCTTGTCGGCGTACCACTTGGACTCCCAATCGCGAATAATGCCTACACGCAATCCTACCGGGCTAACCTTTTGTCCCACACGTTTTCCCTCCTTGTTTCAGAGATGTATTATTTCTCGCCTACGACGAGTGTAATGTGGCTTGTGCGCTTGTTAATGCGAAATGCGCGTCCTTGCGCATGCGGCTGGAATCGTTTCATAATCGGACCGCCGTCCACATAAGCTTGTTTTACAACCAGCTGCGTGGCATCAAGGGAATGATTATTCTCTGCATTCGCAATAGCCGAGTTCAGTAGCTTCTCAACAACCGGAGAAGCGGCACGAGGCGTATGGCGCAGAATCGCGATCGCTTCGCCAACTCCCTTGCCGCGAATCAGGTCAATAACGAGACGAGCTTTGCGGGGAGCAATGCGAACGTGTCTTGCGATAGCTTTAGCTTCCATGGTTCCAACCTCCTCTCGTTAGTGTCTGTTAGTATTAAAGGAACGGCGGACGTTCCGATCCTCCGCCGGATTAGCGCTTGCCTGTTTTCTTGTCGTCGTCCGTATGGCCTTTGTAAGTCCGCGTCGGCGCGAATTCACCAAGCTTGTGTCCAACCATATCTTCTGTTACATACACCGGCACATGTTTGCGTCCGTCGTATACACCGAACGTGTGGCCGACAAATTGAGGGAAAATCGTCGAACGGCGCGACCAAGTCTTGATAACAACCTTCTTGCTCGAAGCGTTCATATCTTCGACTTTCTTAAGCAAGTAATCGTCGATAAACGGTCCTTTTTTTAAGCTGCGTCCCAATGCTGGAACCTCCTTCCTTCAATTGCGCTCCCGTTCGGATTACTTCGAGCGGCGGCGGATAATATATTTGTTGGAAGCTTTGTTCTTCTTGCGGGTTTTGTAACCCAGTGTCGGCTTGCCCCATGGCGTCATCGGAGACTTGCGTCCGATTGGAGAACGGCCTTCGCCACCGCCGTGCGGGTGATCGTTCGGGTTCATGACGGAACCGCGAACTTGCGGGCGATTGCCGAGCCAACGGTTACGACCTGCTTTACCGATCTTGATAAGCTCGTGGTCCTTGTTTCCGACCGAACCGATCGTCGCGCGGCACACTTTCAGGATGCGGCGCATTTCGCCGGAGGAAAGGCGGATAACAACATAGTCATCTTCCTTACCAAGCAGCTGTGCTTCCGTGCCGGCTGCGCGCACAAGCTGTCCGCCCTTGCCAGGCTTAAGTTCGATGTTGTGGATAACGGTACCGACAGGAATGTTCTCCAGCGGAAGTGCGTTGCCCACCTTGATGTCCGCATCAGGTCCGGATACGATCTGATCGTCAACCTTCAGGCCATGAGGAGCGATAATGTAACGCTTCTCACCGTCTGCATAGTTGATCAATGCGATGTACGATGTGCGGTTCGGATCGTATTCGATCGAGGCAACGCGCCCTGGAATGCCGTCCTTGTTCCGCTTGAAGTCGATGATGCGGTATTTGCGCTTGTGTCCGCCGCCGTGATGACGAACGGTGATCTTGCCCATGTTGTTGCGTCCCGCCTTCTTGCTGAGCGGCGCAAGCAGCGATTTCTCCGGCTGCGAAGTCGTGATTTCCTCAAATGTCGATACCGACATTTGACGGCGGCTTGGCGTAGTCGGTTTAAATGTTTTTACTGGCACCTTCGGTTCCCTCCTTACTTTCAGTTTCGCTTATTATACGGACTCGAAGAATTCGAGCTCTTTGCTTTCCGGGGAGAGCTGAACGATCGCTTTCTTCCACTCGGACGTGTAGCCGGAGTAACGGCCATAACGCTTCGGCTTGCCCGGAACGCGCATGGTGTTTACGCTGGATACCTTCACCTTGAAGATCGATTCGATCGCTTGTTTGATTTCCGTCTTGTTCGTGCGGATGTCCACCTCGAACACATAACGCTTGCTAGCCATCATTTCACTGGTGCGCTCGGTGATGATCGGGCGCTTGATAATATCACGTGGATCTTTCATTATGCAAGCACCTCCTCAACTTTGGAAACAGCATCCTTCGTAATGATCAGCTTATCGTATCCCATAACGTCCAGAACGTTAATTCCTTCAGCGGCTACAAATTTCACCCCAGGGATGTTGCGTGCAGACATGGCCAGATTCTCATCATGAGCAGCCGCAACGACAAGCGCCTTGCGTTCGATCTTGAGGTTGTTCAGAATCGCTGCGAATTCTTTCGTCTTCGGAGCGCCCATGGACAACTGGTCCAGAACGATAACATTATTGTCGATTACTTTCGAGGACAGAGCGGATTTGATCGCCAGACGGCGAACCTTCTTCGGCAGCTTGTAAGCGTAGCTGCGTGGAGTCGGCCCGTGTACGACACCGCCGCCCTTCCATTGCGGAGCACGGATGGAGCCCTGACGAGCGCGTCCTGTGCCCTTCTGTTTCCAAGGCTTGCGTCCGCCGCCGCGCACTTCCGAGCGTCCCTTGACCTTGTGCGTGCCTTGACGGAGCGAAGCTTGCTGCATCAACACGGCTTCGTGCAGGACGTGTACGTTCGGTTCGATCCCGAATACCGCATCCGCCAACTCCACTTCACCGACTTGTGCGCCATTAACGTTATATA
>JBEPYM010000230.1:0-3579 GCA_041641375.1 Paenibacillus sp. | reverse complement strand
GAGGACGGCACGATGACGACGGTTTCGGATTCCGAGCTGCCGCTTCTACTGCCTGATGTGGACGAGATCAAGCCTTCCGGAACCGGAGAATCGCCGCTCGCGAACGTAACGGACTGGCTGGAGGTTACCGATCCGGCAACCGGCAAGAAGGGCCGCCGCGAGACAAATACGATGCCGCAATGGGCGGGCAGCTGCTGGTATTATTTGCGGTTTATCGATCCGAAAAACAGCGAGGAGCTTTGCTCCAAGGAGCTTCAGCGCCGCTGGCTGCCGGTCGACCTGTATATCGGCGGCGCCGAGCATGCGGTGCTTCACCTGCTCTATGCGCGCTTCTGGCACAAGGTGCTGTATGATATCGGCGTTGTCGAGACGAAGGAGCCGTTCTACAAGCTGGTCAATCAGGGCATGATCCTCGGGACGAACAATGAGAAAATGAGTAAATCCCGCGGAAACGTAGTGAATCCGGATGATATCGTGAACGAATTTGGTGCGGATACGCTGAGACTCTATGAGATGTTTATGGGGCCGCTCGAGGCGACCAAGCCATGGAATACGAACGGTGTTGAAGGGGCGTACCGCTTCCTGGCCCGTGTATACCGTCTGTTCGTGACCGATGAAGGTACGCCCAATCCGAAAATTCGCGATGCTGCCGGAACAGATGCCTTCCTCCGTACGACGCACAAGACGATCCGCAAGGTGACCGACGATCTGGAGGGGCTGCGATTCAATACGGCGATCAGCCAGCTCATGATTTTTGTGAACGATGCGTATAAGCAGGAGGTGCTTCCGGTAGCTGCAATGAAGGCGTTCGTGCAGCTGCTGTCACCGATCGCGCCGCATCTGGCGGAGGAGCTGTGGGAGAAGCTCGGTCATGCGGAATCGATTACTTACGCGAATTGGCCGACCTATGAGGAATCGCTGACGGTTGAGGATGAGGTCGAAATCGTTGTGCAGGTCAACGGCAAAATCGTTGATCGCGCCACCGTTTCGAAGGAGCTTGACGGAGAAGCGTTGGAGGCGGCTGCTAAAGCACTGCCGAAGGTGCAGGAAGCGATCGAAGGGAAAACCATCCGCAAAATCATTGCGGTCAAAGGCAAGCTTGTTAACATTGTAGCGAATTGATCGCTGCAGGAGACAGCAACAAGAGCCGACGTTCGGCGGGTGATCCCGCGCGAGTCGGCTTTTTGTTTTCTTGGTAAGATCAACTATAGCATATGCTTGGTGCCGTACAGCTGTTCTTCCACCTTCGCGACGTCTTCATCGTATTTGGCGTGCGTTACTTTAAACAGGCGGCAGAACACATCGTCCATCTCCTCCGACAGCAGCTTCAGCCCCTCCGCCGTAATGCCGCCCGGGACGGACACCCGCTGTTGTAAGGTTTCCGGCGTAAAAGCTCCGGATGCAAGCAGCATGCCGGTGCCGAGCGTCATCTCGCTGGCCAGCCGGGTCGCCTTGTCCTCCGGGATGCCGGTATGCAGGATGGCGCCTTCGATCAGCTTCTGTATGAAGAAGGCGAGGAAGGCCGGACCGCAGCTGGAGAGATCAGAGCAAATGCGCGTAAACTGCTCCGAGATGCGGATCGGCTCGGAAATATGCCGCAGTATTCCTTCGACAAGCTCCTGGTCCTCGGGGAGCATCCGGCTGCCGTACATACATAGCGATGCGCCGCTTTTGGCATAGTTCGTAATGCTCGGAATCATTTTCATAATTTTGCAGGGCAAACGGTCTTCCAGATGGCGTATGAGTACTGGGCTCGTAATGGAGACGATGATCTGGGTTGGCAAGGCTGCCGAAGCGATGACATCCAGAACAGCCTTGTACTCCTTGGGTTTGACGCACAGAAATACGATGTCGCACTCCGGAAACAGCTCCTTGGCCGTCGCGGCCGTGCGAAGTCCAGGATAAAGCGCCGCAAGCTGCTCTGCCTTGCGAGGCGTACGATTGACTGCCGTAATCTGTTCCGGCTGCAGAGCTCCTGATTGAAGCAAGGCTTCGATCAGGATGCTGCCCATACTTCCCGTCCCAATAAAACCGACGTTCATGGTTGACGCAACCTCCTGTCCTGACTGCAGAAATGCAGGTGTATGGTAATTGTATGAAGCTTCCAACTTGACCTATTCCGAGGTGCTCCCGCACTTTCGGTGGACGTTTGTATGTGGAAAGGCAGATGATTTCAATGCGAATGAGAAGCCGCAAGCAAATAGCCGTACTATGCTTGGCTTGTGCTGTTGCTGCTGGAGTTGCTGTCTTCCTGTACGCGCATGAGCGGAGTAAGCCTCCGGATTGGAGCCCCTCCAACGAAGCCGTCGCTCTCCTGCTGGAGCAAGGGAAGCCTGCCGTAGCGGCGGGACCCGGCGCCCAAACAGACGGCAAGCCCGGCGCCCAAGCAGGCGGCAAGCCCGGAGCGGCGGGCGCGGGCGCTCAAGTGGGCGGAAGCGGCGGAGCGGCGGGAAAGCCGGTTGCGCCAACTGCTCCTCCGCAGCCGTCCAACTCCGGAACGCCTGCAGCGGTTAACGTGAATACCGCTACCGCCAGCCAACTGGAGAAGCTCCCTGGGATCGGACCTAGCAAGGCAAAAGCAATCGTCGAGCATCGCGCCAAACACGGACCGTTCTCGCAGCCGGAGGATTTGCTTCGTGTCCACGGGATCGGTCCAAAGCTGCTGGAGCGAATGTTGCCCGCTGTGACCGTTGGGCCGTAAGGCACTTAGCGAACCAACCAATAGCTCAAAGCTCAGAAATACTGACCTAAAACTCATATCATCTGAGTATATCTTCACTATTTCATATGATCTGAGTCAAAGTTCAGATTACGTTACCTTTCTTCAGAATAAGCTGAAGAAAGGCTCAGATCGCCGAGCGCTGCGGCAGGCCCGGAAGGCCGGGTGGTGCCACGTCATGGATACCGGGCAGTGCTTCCCGTCATGGATACCGGGTTCCGGTCATGGATCCGGGTGGTGCTCCCGTCACGTATGGGCGGTGTATAGACAGACTAACGGATGCGCTGTCAACTATAACCTGCGAATCTCGCTTTTCATTTCATCTATTTTATGAGACTATAGAAGAAATTGTGCGAAGGAGGCTTCATTTATCTATGTCCGAAGAACGCAAGCAAGGCTTGGAAACATTGGCTGTACACGCAGGGCAGGAGCTCGATCCGGCTACGATGTCCCGTGCGGTGCCGATTTACCAGACTACCTCCTATGGCTTCCGCGACGCCGATCATGCGGCGAACCTGTTTAACCTGAGCGAGCCCGGCAATATCTATACGCGTATCATGAACCCGACCTCGGATGTGCTGGAGAAGCGTATTGCAGCGCTGGAAGGCGGCGTAGCTGCGCTGGCATTGTCATCCGGTCAGGCGGCCATCACGTATTCCATCCTGAATATCGCTGGAGCAGGAGACGAGATCGTATCCGCTTCCAGTCTCTACGGCGGTACATACAATCTGTTCGCCCATACGCTGCCGAAGCTCGGTATCAAGGTGACGTTCGTCGACCCGACCGATCCGGAGAGCTTCCGGAACGCGATTACGGATCGCACGAAAGCACTGTATTGCGAATCAGTGGGCAACCCGCGC
>JBEPYM010000229.1:0-3619 GCA_041641375.1 Paenibacillus sp. | reverse complement strand
CAAATCAATGTGCAGCTGGTCATGGAACGGCTGGGCGGCGGCGGACACCTGACCAACGCAGCGGTGCAGCTGACTGGAACCTTGCAGGAGGCAGCCGATCAGGTGAAGCTGGTGCTGGAAGAGATGATAGAGGAGGGGCTTATCGAATGAAGGTCATTTTCCTGAAAGACGTGAAGGGCCAGGGAAAAAAGGGTGAAATTAAAGAGGTGTCCGAAGGGTACGCCAACAATTTTCTGATTCCGCAAGGACTGGTCAAGCTGGCTTCCCAGGGCAATGTCAATACGCTCGCTGCCCAGAAGCGCTCCGAGGAGAAGCGGAAGGAGCAGGAGAAGCTGGATGCCCAGCAGCTGGCGAAGGAGCTTGCCGAAATTACCATTACGGTGAAGGTGAAGGTCGGAGAGGGCGGCCGCGTCTTCGGTTCCGTTACCAGCAAGCAAATTGCGGACGAGGTGGAGAAGCGCAGGCTGAAGATCGACAAGCGGAAGATCGTGCTTGACGATCCGATCAAGACGCTTGGCGTGACGAAGGTTCCCATCAAGCTGCATCCGGAAGTAACGGCATCGCTCAATGTTCAAGTTACGGAAGAATAGGGGATACGCATGGACGCCGAATTGCTGATGGACCGCGTTCCGCCGCAAAGCTCCGAGGCCGAGCAGGCTGTACTCGGAGCGATTCTGCTGGAGAGCGAAGCGCTGGTAACGGCGATGGAGAGGCTGCGGCCGGAGGATTTCTACCGGTCGTCGCACGGACTGATCTTCGAAGCCATGATTCAGCTGGCGGAGAAGAACGAGCCGGTCGACCTCGTAACGCTGACCGCTCATCTGAAGGATCAAGACCAGCTGGACGAAGCCGGCGGCGTGAAATATTTGGCGGAGCTGGCGCGAAGCGTGCCGACTGCGGCTAACGTCGACTAC
Source organism: Paenibacillus sp. (assembly GCA_041641375.1). Classification (GTDB taxonomy): domain Bacteria; phylum Bacillota; class Bacilli; order Paenibacillales; family YIM-B00363; genus Paenibacillus_AK. Next base: position 2,705 of record JBEPYM010000229.1, on the reverse strand, counting down.
TATGCGCAGCTGGTCGAAGAGAAATCGATTCTGCGGCGCCTGATCCGCACCGCAACGCAAATCGCTGCCAATGGCTACAGCGGCGATGATGTGTCGCTGCTGCTTTCCGAAGCGGAGCAGCGAATTATGGAGATTTCGAATCGGCGCAGCAGCAGCGGGTTTATTTCGATCCGCGACGTTCTTCTGGAGGTATTCGAGCGGGTCGAGCATCTGTATCATCATAAGGGCGGCACGACGGGCATTCCGTCTGGCTTCGTCGACCTGGACAAGATGACATCGGGCTTCCAGCGAAGCGACCTCATCATTGTAGCGGCGCGACCATCCGTCGGGAAAACCGCGTTCGCTCTGAATATTGCGCAGAATGTCGGGGTGCGGGCGAAGGAGACGGTCGCAATCTTCTCGCTCGAGATGTCGGCGGGGCAGCTGGTGCAGCGTATTATTTGCGCGGAGGCCAATCTCGATGCCGGCCGGATGCGTACCGGGTATTTGGAAGGCGACGATTGGGAAAAGCTAACGATGGCGATCGGCGCGTTGTCCGAAGCGGACATTTATATCGACGACACGCCTGGAATAACAGTGGCCGAGATTCGCGCCAAATGCCGCAGGCTCAAGAAGGAGAAGGGGCTCGGCATGATTCTGATCGACTACCTGCAGCTCATTCACGGACGGGGCAAAGCCGGAGAGAACAGACAGCAGGAGGTATCGGAAATCTCGCGTACGCTGAAGCAAATCGCGCGTGAGCTGAACGTGCCGGTCATCGCACTGTCGCAGCTGAGCCGCGGTGTCGAGCAGCGGCAGGACAAGCGTCCGATGATGTCCGACCTGCGGGAATCGGGATCGATCGAGCAGGATGCCGATATTGTCGCGTTTCTGTATCGGGATGATTACTACGACAAGGAATCCGAGAAGAAAAACATTATCGAAATCATTATCGCCAAACAGCGGAACGGACCGGTCGGTACGGTGGAGCTGGCATTCCTCAAAAACTTTAATAAGTTCGTAAGTATTGATCGTTCACACGGTGATGCACCAATGGCAATGTGACGAACCGTGCAAGAAACGAACGTTCTCGGTCGAATGTACCGGATCGTTCGTTTTTTGTTGACTTTGATTCGGTGCGCTGGTACACTGAAAGTGTTTGTTTACGGGCAAAATGGGTTTGTACACCTACCTAAGGGGGTTATTGGCATGTCATCAGTCGTTGTAGTCGGCACCCAGTGGGGCGATGAAGGCAAAGGAAAAATTACCGACTTCCTGGCGGAAAGCGCAGAGGTGATTGCGCGGTACCAGGGGGGCAATAACGCGGGACACACGATCATTATTAACGATAAGAAATACAAGCTCACCATGATTCCATCCGGCATTTTTTATTCCAATAAAGTCTGTGTCATCGGCAACGGAATGGTGCTGAATCCGCAGGCGCTTATCGAGGAAATTCAATACATTCACGATAATGGCTTTTCCACGGAGAATCTGAAGATCAGTGACCGCGCGCATGTGATTATGCCGTATCATCTGGTGCTGGACGGCCTGGAAGAGGAGCGCAAGGGCGACAACAAGATCGGCACGACGCGCAAGGGCATCGGACCAGCTTATATGGACAAGGCATCCCGCAATGGCATTCGGATCGCCGATCTGATGGACCCGGCCGAGTTTGAGCAGAAGCTGCGGGCGATTATGATCGAGAAAAATCGTCTGATCGAGAACATGTACGGCGCACAGCCGCTGGACGTGGAGCCGATTCTGAAGGATTACCTGGGCTATGCGGAGATTCTTCGCCGCTATGTGACAGACACTTCCGTCGTGCTGAACGATGCGATCGATCAGGGCCGCCGCGTTCTGTTCGAAGGCGCCCAAGGCGTCATGCTCGATATCGACCATGGCACATATCCGTACGTGACGTCGTCGAACCCTTCGGCGGGTGGCGTATGTATCGGCTCCGGCGTCGGTCCGACGAAGATTCACCAAATTATCGGAGTGGCGAAGGCCTATACGACTCGTGTCGGCGACGGACCGTTCCCGACCGAGCTGAAGAATGAAATCGGCGATCTCATTCGGGAGAAGGGCTTCGAATACGGCACCGTTACCGGACGTCCGCGCCGCGTCGGTTGGTTCGACAGCGTCGTCGTTCGGCATGCGCGCCGGGTAAGCGGCATTACCGGCCTGTCGCTCAATTCGATCGATGTGCTCACCGGACTGGAAACCGTAAAAATCTGTACCGCCTATCGGTACCGTGGCGAAATCATTGAATATTATCCGGCCAGCCTGAAGATGCTGTCGGAATGCGAGCCGGTATATGAGGAGCTGCCGGGCTGGACCGAAGACGTAACCCGCGCCAGATCGCTGGACGATCTTCCGGTGAACGCCCGCCATTATTTGGAGCGCGTCTCGCAGCTGACGGGCATTCCGATCTCGATTTTCTCAGTAGGCCGCAATCGGGAGCAGACGAATCTGGTGCGTCCGGTGTATGCATAAAATCGATAGACTAGCGTTTTGAAATCATCCGCTTCGTTAATACTGGGTAGAGAAAGCCGACAAACCCAGAGTAACGGAGTGGATGTTTTTGTGAAAATGGCTGCCTGGATTACTCGCCTAATTGTCTCAAGCGCACTTGTCACCTTGATTTCAGTTACGACCACCTGGTTTGTCGTTCATTCTTATGTGGTGCAGCTGCTGAAGGGGTTCCATATGGAGGAATATGCGAA
>JBEPYM010000228.1:0-3633 GCA_041641375.1 Paenibacillus sp. | reverse complement strand
GAGCACGAGCGGCTGGTTGTCGGCGTCCGCTGCATGCTCCTCGCGTACGTTTGCGGCGAAGAGCATCGGCTTGATCGTCAGCAGATGCAGGTCGCGGATCATCAGGCGCTCATCTTCCGTGAGCTCCACGCTGCGCGCCGGCTTGTCGTTGTATAGCGCCTGCTGCACACGCTCGAGCACCGCCAGCTCCGCCTCATATTGCTTGTTGCCGCCCTTGCTGTTTTTGCGGGTGCGGTCGATACGCTTCTCAATCGATTCAAGGTCAGCCAGAATGAGCTCCAGCTCGATTGTTTGAATATCGTCGATCGGATTCACCTTGCCCGATACATGCGTAATATTCTCATCCTCAAAGCAGCGCACGACATGGACAATCGCATCAACCTCGCGAATATGGGCCAGAAACTTGTTGCCGAGACCCTCTCCCTTCGATGCGCCCTTCACCAGTCCGGCAATATCCACAAACTCGAACGCGGTCGGCACGATGCGGTTCGGCGTCACAATATCCGCCAGCTTCTGCAGCCGCTCGTCCGGCACTTCTACCACGCCGACGTTCGGATCGATGGTACAGAACGGATAATTCGCCGATTCGGCTCCCGCTTGCGTAATTGCATTAAACAAAGTCGACTTGCCCACATTCGGCAACCCGACGATACCTGCTTTTAAGGCCATGTGAATAACTCTCCTCAGTCCGAAAATTCGCTCAACACGCCTATTATATAGCAGTCGGGGAGCAATGTCGACTTTCGTCCCCATTTGCAGGAGATGTAGCTTTCCCCTACAATAGCAATTATACACATGGGAACACGAACGTTGTGAGTAAGACACCTAGTTGTGCACAATGTTGTCCACAGGTTGTGTACAACCGAATGGATGTTCTGTGGAAAAGCTGTGGATAGGAGGTGGCGGCATGTCGAATAGCGACCATGAACGGTGGATAAGGGCCGCCATGGACGAAGCGAGGAAAGCGGAGGCGATCGGCGAGGTTCCGATTGGCGCCGTCGTTGTGCATAACGACGAAATCATTGGCCGCGGCTACAATTTGCGTGAAACCGGACTCGACCCGACCGCCCATGCGGAGATGATCGCGATTAAGGAAGCGAGCCGGACGCTTGGAGCGTGGCGCCTGCTCGGATGTACCTTGTATGTGACGCTGGAGCCATGTCCGATGTGCGCCGGCGCCATCGTACAGGCGCGTGTTCCGCTTGTCGTCTACGGCGCAACCGATCCGAAGGCCGGCTGTGCGGGAACGCTCATGAATTTGCTTCAGGAGGAGCGCTTCAACCATCGCTGCGAGGTCATCGGCGGCGTGCTGGGCGAGGAGTGCGGCGAGCTGCTGAGCGGTTTTTTTCGGAAGCTTCGGGGCCGTGGGTAGCCACCCGGAGCCACCCGGATCCAGCCACCCGGATCCCTCTTGCAACATCAAATCATCCATGTTATACTCTATCTTGCTTATGCGCCCGTAGCTCAGCAGGATAGAGCGACAGTTTCCTAAACTGTGCGTCGCCGGTTCGAATCCGGCCGTGGCGCGTATGAGAAGATGATCGGATGTCGGGACGTAGCTCAGCTTGGTAGAGCGCTTGGTTCGGGTCCAAGAGGTCGCATGTTCGAATCGTGTCGTCCCGATATTTTACTCCAATCTGGGAGCCTTGAGTGAGCCATCAAGGCTTTTTTCGTTCTGCCGAAGAACCGCAGCTCGCAGAGATAAAAACCGCATCCCCAGGATGCGGCTCAACGACCCATACAATTACATCTGCTCGGATTGCTCCAATTGCTTCCGATATACCATCCTGGACAGCCCGATGCTGATTTCGTACAGCAAAAATAGCGGAATAATGACGAGGATATCGGACATCGGGTCCGGAGGTGTCACCAGAACGGCAACAATCGTCAGTACGAAATAGGCCAGCTTGCGGAATTTGGACAAGCGCACCGGATTCAGCAGCCCGAGCTTGGTCAGAAACATAACCACAACCGGCATCTCAAACAGCAGTCCGAATGGCAGTGTCATATACAGCATGAACGTGAAATACCGCTCGGCCGTATACATCGCCTCGAAATCGCCCGCCATCCCTTGCAGGAATCCGAGCACCATCGGAAACAGGATGAAATACCCGAAGCTCAGTCCGATGATGAACAAGATCGCCAGAGCTGGAATATAGGAGAGTGTGGCTCGCTGCTCCCGCTCCTGCAGTCCCGGCTTCACGAACCGCCAGATTTGGTAGCCTGCAACGGGGATGGTAATCGCCACGGCGGCAACCCCCGCAATCATGAAGTACACCCACAAAATATCCGAAGGTCCCAGAATGGCCAGCTTGCGATCCAGGTCGCGAACCAGCCACGTATAAATATCGCGCACGAAAATAAACGTCGCGCACAGCGCCACAAGGAACGTTGCCAGTGTAATAATAATGCGCTTGCGCAGCTCAGTAAGATGATCGACCAGATTCATCTCCGGAGAGTTCGACATGAAGCAGCATCCGCCTTACTTCTTGGATTCGTCTTTCTCTTCTTTGTCCTTGTCGCCCGCGACAAGTCCCTTGGTAGCGTCCTTAAACTCGCTCAGCGTGCGGCCGAATGCGCGACCCAGCTCTGGCAGCTTGGACGGTCCGAAAATAATCAGTGCAATAATCAAGATTAAAATTAATCCGCCGATCCCGATATTGCCGAATGGCATCTCCAGTCATCTCCTTAGTAGAAGCGGAAGCCCCGCCGTCCGGCGGGGCCCGTCTTGTGTTCTATTGTAGCAAAATTCACTTGCAAATTACAGCCATCAATTCTCGGCAGCTTCCATTCGTCCAGTTTTCGTAAAATGTTTTTTGTCTAACCTTTCGACAAATTCGGTTTGTTGGTACAATAGAACACGTGTCCAACATGTGCAAGGAGGGTTTATCGTGTATATCGTGCAATCGATTGTCCGGGTTCCCATCGAGAAGGTTGAAGAGGTAATCGGCTTGTATCGCAACCGATCTCGGCTTGTAGACCAAGCTCCGGGCTTTCTGTCCTTTCAACTGCTGCAAAATGAGAACGATCCCGAGGAATTGACCGTACATATGACATGGAGCGAAAAGTCTCACTATATAGCATGGGTGACCTCCGACGATTTCAAGCGCATTCATGAGCTGGAGAAAAAGTACCCCGATCAGCAGCTGGCATCGATCCGACCGACCGTGCGAAGATTTGAGGTGGTAGCCACATGATTCGACTGGATAGCAACGTGCAGCTCTGTATCGACGATGTGCTTGCCAGCATGTACCAGGCTTTTCCGGAACTAATGGAGAAATACGGAGAACGCGGTCTGGCGAAATGCCGGGAAGACAATGTCCATCATTTTCGCCATTTGGAAACCGCCTATTTGCTGAACAACAATCAGATTATGATCGATTATGCCGTGTGGCTTGACGGAATTCTGCGGAAGTTTGGGATGACGACCGAACATTTGGTTGACAACTTCGAGCGGATTCGGGAAGCGGCGCCTCGTTACTTCGAGGACGACCGCTCTATGCACTATGTATGCTCGCTCCAATCCGCCATCGATCAGCTGAAGGTGAGGGAAGCTACGGTAGCTGCTGCTGATAAAAGCTAAGCCGTTCAGGCAGTGAAACGTGCGGATCCGCCCAAAGCTGCAGCAAAACC
>JBEPYM010000227.1:0-3664 GCA_041641375.1 Paenibacillus sp. | reverse complement strand
CATCCGCGTACCGGGTGATTCGGTGGCCTCGCTCGGTCATAACCTTGTCTAGTGGATGGAGATAAATATTCGCCAGCAGGGGGCTAATGACTCCGCCTTATGCAAAGAAAAACACTATGCAAAGTAAAGCTCAATAAGCCCGTGAATATAGGGTTTTCGCTGCATTTGCTTTGCATAGTATTCTAAGCTACAGTTCCGAAAGCCAAGAAAGTAGCGCCTGATCCTGGTTCCAGTCCGGCAATTGATCATCTATGAGATCGGGATAGGCTTGTTCAATGGCTTTTCGCTTTGTCTCCGTATCGGTTTTGGCATAGACCTCCGTAGTCTTCAGGTCCACATGGCCGAGGAAGTCACGAATATAGATGAGATTGACGCCCGCTTGCAGAAGATGCATAGCCTTGGAGTGCCGGAGCATGTGAGGCCGAACTTTCAGCGGTACAATCGTCGATGTTTGTCTAGCCGTTGCTGCGTATTTGGTAAGGATGTGAGCAACACCTTCCTTTGTTAGTTTGTTCCGCTGGTTGTTTGTAAATAGGGGATGCTCATTCTTTGACGGACGATCGAGCTTATGCTCTAGCTTGTATCGCTGTAACACATGCACCGTGTTTTTCATCAGCGGAACACGCCTGGTCTTGTTGCCTTTTCCCGTCAATTGAATGACAGCAGGCGTATCCAGAAACATGTCACCGACTCGAAGGTCGATGAGTTCTTGAACTCTAGCGCCGGTATCGTACAAGACACTAAGCAACGCCAGGTCTCGCCGCCCCTTCAAACTGTTCCGGTCCGGCTGTGCCAGTATCAATTGCATCGCCTCTGGCGACAAATGCTCCACCATCGTTTTAGAAGTCTTCTTCATTGGAACGGCCATCGCCTTTTGAAGAGGCAAGAGACCAGACGGCTCCTCATACTGTACGTAGCGTAAGAATGAATGAATGGCTGTAAGACGCAAATTTCTTGTTGAGATGCTGCACTTTCTTTCAGACTCTATCCAATCCAGAAACCCTGTAATCAGTTCGGCTGTAAACTTGGCCAAGTTCAGACGTTCCGCTGGAATCTGCTTTACATCCTGGCAATATCGCAGGAGAAGCTTGAAGGTGTCCCGGTAGGAATAAATCGTGTTTTTACTGACGTTTTTTTGCGACGTCAAATAGGTCGAGAGGAAGGCCGTCAAATGTTCAGCAAAGTCAGTAGGCTTCATCGTCTGCACGTTCCAATGTCGGAATAATGTTAGGGTATCGCCCTTCCAGTTTAAGCGTAAGATCAGGGAACACATCTGCTGTCAGTCGCAGGTAGTAGGCGGTTTCCGCGAATGAATCATGACCCAAGTACGTTTTTAGAATGGGCAGATAAGCAGCCAAGTCTTTTCCCTGGCCTACCCATTGCTTCAAGCAGTGACAGGCGTATGCGTGGCGGAAATCATGAATTCTTGGCCCTTTGCCCCTGCCTCCGTGCGAAATGCCCGCGCGCCAAAGAAACCGCCGAAAGTTTTTGTACACGTTCACCAGAGTCATTGGTTTTCCGCCCAACGCTGGGAAAAACATTTCCGTATCTTTCGAAAAGGGATGCACTTGCCTGGAGTAACTGCGACAACGTTCGGCGAGCTCATTCGACATCGGAACCAATCGACTGTTGTCCTTCTTGGAATGGTGCACCGAAAGAATCCCTTGCTCCAAGTCCACATCGCCTACGGTCAGCAGCCTGGCTTCAGAAACGCGCAACCCACAGGTATAGATCATTCGGAAAAACAAAGGCATGATCAAATGTCGTTGAGGACATTCGTAGCAATATCGGCATCGATTCGTTTCAGCAAAAAATCGTTGGAGTTCATCGATTGAGAAAATGTAGGGAACGTAAGGTGTTTCCTTGGGGTAGTATCGTTTGGGAATCACATAAGCGGCCACCTCTACTTGGTCCAGATAGATTGCGAATTGACGGATAATCGATGCGCGGGAGAGCTGGTTGGACCCTGTCTCATGCGGTTTTTTGCTGCACCAATCCAAGACAATTTCCTTGGTCAGCGTCTTGGCCTCAGGATACTTCTCTTGCGTAAATCGATCAAACCGTTCCAAATGGGCAGCATCGGCTTCGTACTTGTATCCAACGGACTGCTTCAAGGCGACATGGCGCCTAATATGGTCTTTAAACGGTCCTGTATACCGGTCGTTATTCATTCCCGCCCACCTCAGCCAAGCCAAGTGAACAAGCCCTCAGTTTTTCGATGTCGACCTTCAGGTAGACGGCGGTTGAATCAGGGTCGACATGGCCGAGTATGTCTGAAATGGTGGAAAGCGGCGTGTCCTGTTCCAAGAGCCTGCTGGCCATCGTGTGCCGGAGCGAATGCATGCCGCGGCGCTTCTTTAACGTCGGAAGATGTGCCAGCTCCATATAACGTTTAATCAGTTGACTGAGATGGTCATCTTCGGAGAAGGGAAGGAACGGAGCCATATGTCTGACAAACAGAAAGGGGCTGTCAACTTTGGGTCGACCATATTTGAGGTAATCGATCACAGCCCAACCGATCTCCGGCGTTAGCGGTAAAGATAATGGCTGTCTGGTCTTTGACTGGATAAAGGTTAGTTTCTTCGCTTCCCAATGAAAATTCGTCATCTGCAGATGTTTAATATCGGTGCAACGCATGCCTAATCGACAAGCCAACAGAATGATGGCGTAATCCCGCTTTCCTTTCGGATTTCCTCGGTCAATGGCTGCGATTAACTTTTGTAATTCATCCGCTGTCCATACGGAGGGAATGCGTGTCTGCTTTCTGGCTTGAACCATTGGCATTTTTGCTGCGAAATCCATTTGGATGACTTCTGTTTCCAGAAGAAACCGGAAAAAGCTACGTAGAGCGCAAATGACTTGCTCCACCGTCTTGTAAGTGTAGCCAGCCAAGGTTTTGAGGTAGTCGTGGATCAGGGGAAGGTGAATTTCCTTGAAGTCCGTAATTCTTTGCGAAGCTAAGTAATCCATAAACCGCGCTGACTGCTTTACATAATGATCAGTTGTGACTCGTGAGTACGCCTTGCGCATGCAATATTGCTTAAACCGTTCGTTTGTATCGATGAAGTAGGGATCAGTCAGGATTTCCTTATGCTTGTAATAGCGGCGCAATACAGTGTGGTGCAGTTGATAATCGCCGACCATCCGGATAATGCGTAATTCTTGAGTTTCCGCCTGCGACAAGGTTCGATGGAAGTCTTTTTCGAAGATCTGGAAGTGCTTCTCGACAAACGCAATCCCTAGTTGCTCGGAATAGTCGGTTTCTCCACGTTCGGTTGCAAACTGAAGAAGCATTTGCCAACGCCTTCGATAAAACTTCATAGATCCCTCAGAATAACCGAGTCGCAGCATTTCTTGCTCCAAATTCTGAATCAGTTCAGCCAATGTTTGTTTTTGCATATTCATGCCTCCCAAAATGATAGTTGAGCGTGATGCTCATACCATCATCTTCGGATACTATGCAAAGTAAATTACTACTAATCGTTGTAGTGACGGGCTTTTTACCGATTACTTTGCATAGTAGCTTTCTTTGCATAAGGCGGAGTCATTAGCCCCCTGCTGGCGAATATTTATCTCCATCCACTAGACAAGGTTATGACCGAGCGAGGCCACCGAATCACCCGGTACGCGGATGACTTTGTGATCTGTTGCAAGACACAGAAAG
>JBEPYM010000226.1:0-3742 GCA_041641375.1 Paenibacillus sp. | reverse complement strand
AATTTAGAAGGCATCTCTCCTGAGGAACAAGAAGAGCTCAATCGTAACGTATTTGTTACCTCCCTTGAGCAGGTGAAAGCATGGTCTCGGAGTAACTCGCTATGGCCCCTCGGTTTTGGTCTGGCCTGCTGTGCGATCGAAATGATGGCGACTGGCGGTGCTCACTATGACTTTGACCGATTTGGGGTTATTTTCCGTGCCTCCCCGCGTCATTCCGACTTAATGATTGTGGCGGGAACGGTAACGAAAAAAATGGCGCCTGCACTACGACGTCTGTACGATCAGATGCCTGAGCCAAAATATGTAATTGCGATGGGAGTCTGTGCTACCGCTGGGGGCCCATATGTGAATTCTTATTCAGTAGTCAAGGGAGTGGACCAGATCGTTCCTGTTGACGTATATATCCCTGGCTGTCCACCGAACCCTGCGGCGCTTATTTACGGGGTGAATAAGCTGCAGGAGAAGATTCGCTGGGAAGCGAAGACTGGGAAGAAGGTGACCAGTCAGTGAGCGACAAGCCATTCAACGAAATGACCGAAGAAGAGAAGAAAGCGGCAAAAGCCAAAGCGATTGCAGAAGCGAAAGCGAAAGCCCAAGCCAAGCTCAAAGGGGAAGAGCCTCCTGTAGCTGAAGCGCCAGCCTCAGCCGCCGCCGAAAAGCCGTTCAGCGAAATGACGGACGAGGAAAAGAAAGCGGCCAAAGCTAAGGCGATTGCGGAAGCCAAGGCCAAGGCTCAAGCCAAGCTGAAGGGTGAAGAAGCCCCTGCGCCAGCCCAAGCCGCCGCCGAAAAGCCGTTCAGCGAAATGACGGATGAGGAAAAGAAAGCGGCCAAGGCCAAGGCGATTGCAGAAGCGAAGGCCAAGGCCGCTGCGAAGATGCAAGGGGAAGCTGCCCCGCCAGCGGTTCCTGACAAGCCTTTAGGCGAAATGACAGATGAAGAGAAAAAAGCAGCTAAAGCTGCTGCTATTGCTGCCGCCAAGGCGAAAGCCGCTGCCGCGATGAAAGAAAAGGATGGCGGAGCTCCAGTAACGGCTGACGATGAGAAGGCGAAAGCGATTGCAGCTGCAAAAGCCAAGGCCGCTGCAGCGGCAGCTGCCAAAACAAAAGCAGCAGCTGAAGAAGCCCCGGCCGCACCGAAAGAGCCATCGCCGAAGCAGCCTGTGCTGGATCGAATCGTGAGCATCCTCACGCAAGAATTAGGCAGTGATGTGGTGGAAGAGTCCTACATCAAAGAAAACAGCAAGCACATGCCTACGATTGTCGTGAAACGGGAAAAATGGCTAGAAACGGCGACGCTTCTTAAAAATCATTCGGAATTATCCTTTGATTATGTCTCAAATTTACTCGGTGTGGATTACAAGACTCACTTAGAGAGTGTAACCTACCTGTATTCTTATCCGAACAAGCATTCACTCGCTGTTCGAGTGAAGACGAAAGACCGAGAGGATACCAAAATAGCTTCCGTGGCTAACCTATGGGCAGGAGCCAATTGGCATGAGCGCGAAAGCTATGATTTGCTAGGGATCGTTTATGAAGGCCATCCAGACTTGCGCCGGATCATGCTGACAGACGATTGGGTCGGGCATCCTCTTCGCAAAGACTACGAGCAATATGACGAGGAGGTGTAATCGTCATGACCTTAAGAACAGAAGAAATGACCTTGAACGTAGGTCCCCAGCATCCGAGTACCCACGGGGTATTACGCTTGGTGGTTACGCTCGATGGGGAAACGATTAAGCATGTCGATCCGGTCGTTGGATATTTGCATAGAGGGACTGAAAAGCTAGCAGAAGATCTCAACTACACGCAGATTATCCCTTATACCGACCGTATGGACTATTTGGCTGCTATGACGAACAATTATAATCTCGTCCACTGTGTGGAAACCGCACTCGGTTTAGAGATTCCGGAAAAAGCGGAATACCTGCGCATCATCGTAATGGAAATGAACCGCATTGCCAGTCACTTGGTATGGTTCGGAACCTACCTTTTGGACATCGGTGCGATGAGCCCTTTCCTATATGCATTCCGTGATCGGGAAGCGATTCTAGGCATGTTTAACGAGCTCTGTGGCGCACGTCTAACGTACAACTATATGCGTGTAGGGGGCTTGAAGTGGGACACCCCGCCGGGCTGGCTTGATAAAGTCAGAGAGTTTGTCCCGTACTTTAGAAAAGAACTAGAAGGCTATCATAACTTGGTTTCCGGAAACGAGATTTTCTTAAAGCGAGTGATCGGAGTGGGAACGTACAACGCCGAGCAGGCCATTAATTATGGCATGAGCGGAGTAAACCTACGCTGCACCGGCGTGAAGTGGGATATACGCAAAGATGAGCCGTATTCGATCTATGATCGCTTTGATTTTGACGTGCCGGTTCTAACCGATGGAGATTGCTATGCTCGTTATCTTCTTCGTATGGAAGAAATGAAGCAATCCTTGCGCATTGTGGAGCAGGCTCTGGCTCAGATCCCGAGCGAAGGCGAGATTATGGCGAAAGTGCCGCGTGTGATCCGTCCGCCAGCAGGCGAATGCTACACACGGATTGAAGCTCCGCGTGGTGAGCTTGGAACGTATATTTTGAGTGAAGGAAAAGATAAGCCGTACCGCTTGAAGTTCCGACGCCCGTCGTTCGTAAACCTCTCGATTCTCCCAGAAATTTTAGTAGGGGAGAACATGGCGAATATGATCGCCATCCTAGGAAGCATCGATATTGTTCTAGGGGAGGTTGACGCGTAATGTTGGAGTTTCTGCAGCAACCTTTAAACTGGGTTAATGGATCCGTCTTTGTCCTGTCAGCCGTCGCTTTACTAGGGATTGTACTTGGATTCGTAACGTATGCCATCTACTTCGAGCGTAAGGTTATCGGTTGGATCCAATTGCGTATTGGACCGAACCGTGTAGGTCCACTTGGACTCTTGCAGACGGTAGCTGACGTATTGAAGCTTTTATTAAAAGAAGACATTATTCCCAAGCTAGCGGATCGTCCGTTGTTCCTGTTGGCTCCCCTGATCGCGTTTGTCCCGGCGTTTGCCGTGTTGGCGGTGATTCCGTTTACCGAAACGCTGCATTTTGCAGACCTTGGCATCGGTTTGCTTTACTACATTGCCGTAGCTGGGATCACCACCCTTGGGGTAATTACCGGAGGATGGGCGTCCAACAACAAGTACTCCTTGATGGGAAGTATGCGTTCAGCTGCTCAGATGATCAGTTATGAAATTCCTTTGATCATGTCTTTGGTTGGGGTCATCCTATGGACGGGAAGCTTGAACCTTATTGATATCGTCAATAAGCAAGCGGAGATGGGCGTTTGGTTTATCATCCCGCAGTTTATTGGGTTCGTGATCTTCATTATCGCTTCCTTAGCAGAGTTGAACCGTACGCCGTTTGACTTATCTGAAGCTGAGTCGGAGTTAGTTTCCGGTTATATGACGGAGTACTCCGGGTTCCGTTATGCCTTCTTCATGTTGGCGGAGTACGTGTACGTATTTGGAATGGCGAGCTTGACGACCGTCGTCTTCTTGGGCGGATGGTTGCCTCCGTTTGCATTCTTAGGCTTTATTCCAGGCATCGTCTGGTTTGCTTTGAAATTTGCTACAATTGTATTCTTCCTCTTCTGGTTGCGCGCCACCATGCCGCGTCTGCGTGTGGATCAGTTGATGCAATTTGGCTGGAAGGTGCTGCTGCCGTTAGCACTGTTAAATATCTTCCTGACCGCTTTGATGAAAGAGTTTTTAAGATAGG
>JBEPYM010000225.1:0-3766 GCA_041641375.1 Paenibacillus sp. | reverse complement strand
GTAAATTCCCCCGCAACCGCATCCGCCGCCACGATCACCGTAAAAATCGTGATCAGCGGCATCAAATTCGAAAGCTCCAACACACCATGCCAGAAGTCCACGTCTCTAGGCGACTGACCCATGGCATAGGCAACCGTGAACGTCAGCGCGATCAAGATCCCCGCCATCATCCAGGTGCGCCACCTTTTGTAAATTTTCATATTTTCGTTCCGTATCAGATTAACCAATTTGCTCCGCCCCCGTCATCTCCAGGAATTTGTCTTCAAGCGTCTTCGCAGACGGGCGCAGCGCATAGACGGATATGCCCGCTTGCACGAGCGCAAGATTTGCCTCCGGTATGCGTGCTTTCGTCAGCCTGGCCTCGATCCGCGATTCGGAAGCGATCGCCTGGAAGCCGGCTGCGGTGAGTGTCTGCAGCGCCTTCTCCTCTTCCCCTGCGCCTACTTCAACGGTTAGCGTGACTACATCGCCTTCATCCGCCGCATATTCGCCGATCGGCCGTACCGTCACAAGCTTGCCTAACTGGATGATAGCGACGCGGTCGCACATCAGCTCCATCTCCGACAGCAAATGACTGGACACAAATACCGAGATGCCTTCTTCTCGCGCAAGTCGCCGCAAGTGATCACGCAGCTCCCGAATGCCGGCCGGATCCAGACCGTTCGTCGGCTCGTCGAGCACAAGCAGCTTGGGCCGGTGCAGCAGCGCTTGGGCTACGCCGAGACGCTGGCGCATGCCGAGCGAATACCGCTTTACCTTCTCATGAATGCGGTTCTTAAGTCCGACGAGCTCCACAACCTCGTCGATCCGCTCCTTGGTCACGCCTGGGGTCATCCGGGCATAATGCAGGAGATTGTCATAGCCGGACAAATATTTATACAGCTCCGGATTTTCGACGATGGCGCCAACCTGGCGGATTGCAGCCTCAAAATCCCGTGCTACACTGTGGCCGTCGATCAAAATTTCGCCTTCCGTAATGGACATCAGGCCGACCAGCATGCGAATGGTCGTTGTCTTGCCGGCGCCGTTCGGACCGAGAAAGCCGAACACCTCGCCCGGCGGAACCGTGAAGGTGATGGAATCGACGAGCGTCTTGCCGCCGATGCGCTTCGTGACGTTGCGAAGCTCAAGTATGGGTTTCATAAGCAACCTCCGTGATCTGTTTGCTGTCGATAAGCGTATCGCTGTCAAACGTGTGCGGGTAGTGTCCGCTGTCATATAGGCGGTCATATTTTTCCATATGACTGAATTCACCTGACGAATGCATGAAGTTCGGCTACAATGAGGATAAGTCTTTTATTGGCGAATTGGAGCTGGCGCAAACATGATTTCAAGAAAACCGTGGTCCTGGGTGGATTGGTCCTTCTTCGGCATTTATTCTACTCTACCCTTTCTGGCTATGCTTGTCATTTATTTCAAACCCGAGGAAATCGGAAACCCGGACCTGCAGCATCAAATTATATACACGTGCTGGTTTGTTATTGCTTATGCGATTCCGCTGATCGTATGGAGACCCGGCTATACTCACCGCGTGCTGTTTCCGCTGCTTGTCACGGCGATGGCCGCACCGATCCAGCTCTATTTTTCCTCAATCACCCAATTGCATATCAACGTTACCTCCATTCCATCAATGGTCGCCATTTTTGTCGCTTATCGTCAATTCGCCATCTGGTACGGAGCCGGATTCATTGCGTTTTTTATGGTTGCGGATGCGTTTATCTTTCATAAATACGAGATCGCTGATTTTATCGGTGTGAATGTGGATCGGGTTTTGCTGCTCGGCATCGGGTACGGAGTACGCAAGATTTACATATCGAATGAACGAATGAAGAGCTTGCTCAGGCAAAATGAAATCCAATATCAGCAAATCCAGGAGCAAAACCAGGCGCTGGAGCAATATTCCCGGCAAATTGAGCAAATTACGCTGCTGGAGGAACGCAACCGGATGGCGCGGGAGCTGCACGATACGGTGGGGCACACCTTCACAACGGTCGTCATGGGACTCGATGCGGTGGCGTATTTGCTGGATTCGGGTTCGGACCGTGCCCGGGACAAGCTGGAGGTGCTGCGAGAGCTGACTCGCAACGGGCTGGAGGAAGTACGCCGCAGCATCCACCAGATTTCGCCGACGGAGGACGATGCGACACTGGTGATGCAGCTGTCGCGAATTTCGAACGAATTCGCCGTTCATACCGGTACGCAGGTTCGAATGGGGGTTGTGGGTGAAGAGTTCGAGGTGCCAAAAATGGTGCGGCTTGCCTTGGTCCGCTGTCTGCAGGAGTCACTCACGAACGCCAAGCGTCATGGTCATGCAGCCTGTGTCGAGGTGAAGCTTGTCTATGGAAAAGGCGGCGTCGAGCTGCTGGTGGAGGATGACGGAAACGGTGCGCCTGAGCATACGAAGGCCGGTTTCGGATTAACCTCCATGAAGGATCGAATGGATGCGCTCCAAGGGGAGCTGGTGTTCCGGACCAGGCCGGGGCAAGGTGCGTCAGTATGCTGTAAAATCCCTGTCAGGAGGTACGTCGATGAGCCAAGAAAGCATGATCAAGCTGCTGCTGGTTGACGATCAGGATCTGATTCGCGAGAGCTTGCATATTGTCCTTGATATGGATTCAGAAATTACGGTAGTCGGGATGGCGGCAAACGGTCAGAAGGCACTGGAAGCTTGCGAACGGGAGAAACCCGACGTCGTGCTGATGGACATTCATATGCCGGTGATGGATGGCGTCGAAGCGACGCGTGCGCTGAAGCACCGTTACCCGGACGTAAAAATCATTATATTAACCACGTTCCAGGAAATCGGATACGTCGTGGATGCGCTGGGCGCAGGGGCGGAAGGCTACCTGCTGAAGGCGATTCATCCGCGGGATTTAGCTGCGGGCATCAAGTGGGTAAGCCGCGGCGGGACGCTGATTCCTCAGGATATCGCGAAGCTGCTCGTGCAGCAGGCGGCGGCGGGCGGTTCGGGGGCGGCGAATGGCTCAGGGGCTCCGAATGGCTCGGGGGCTGGGACTGGTTCGGGGGCTCCGAACGGCTCGGGAGCGGCGAATGGCTCGGGAGCGGCGAATGGCATTTCGGCTGCTGGGTCCGGGTCCACGGGGGTAACCCGCGCAGGGACCAACGGAGCAAGCGGGAGCAAGCTTCCACATTCGGCAGGCGCTGAATACGGGCTCAGCGAGCGGGAGCATCAGGTGCTGCAAGCCATTGCGGACGGGTTGAACAACAAGGAGATCGCCGAGAAGCTCTTCTTGTCCGAGGGAACGGTCAAAAACTACATATCCAGCATCTACTCCAAAATGGATGTTCGCGATCGCATCCATGCAACCAAGAAGGCGCACGAGGAAGGTATGGTGTAGAGGTCTCAAGTCATGCAACACCCTGTCACTAACCAGTTACGCGGTATGTTGCAATTTTTGCACCATAATCAGAACGCACATCGTTTTCGGTCGATTATGGTGCAAAATGGAGTACATAATTGCGATTGACCAGTGTTCAAACGCGGTACACTGCTTTCATATACTCTTTTGTGCACCATATCCCCCCTTTATCGCCGCTTTACCAATTTATGATGCACTTTTTGCACCATTTCCGACTCCTCCACTCAATTTCACGATTCGCCAAACCGCATACGAACCCGGCTGCCTAATTTTGCAAACCATTTCCGCTTCACCATCACACGGCGCACCGCTTGATTTTGCAGAAACCATTTCCGCTATTTCACCATCACACGGCGCACAGCCTGATTTTGCAGAAACCATTTCCG
>JBEPYM010000224.1:0-3783 GCA_041641375.1 Paenibacillus sp. | reverse complement strand
ATGGCCGGCACCTCTGTTTCTGCTCGTACCTGCGGCGGATCCTGCGTCTTCGCTGCCATGGATGCCGCTGCTGGGCGGCGAGCTGTGGGCGGGAGGCTGGACGGTTGCGGCGTTCCCGGTCGTGCTCGGCTTTACCGATGTCACACGATCGATGCTGCCCGGGGCGAAGGCGCGGGTCATGTCTGCGCGAATATTCGGCTACGGACTTCTTGTGCTGCTGTTTGCCGCGGGGAGCGAGGCGGTGCCTTGGCTTGCATTTGCGGCCGCTGCTGCCGTGATCGTCGCCCATGAGGCGATCATCGCGGTGAGCCGCTCGAAGGAGCTCGCATCTCCGCCGATCTATACCCATGGCGCGAACGGCTTGACGGTGCTGGCGGTCGTGCCCGGCAGTCCCGCGCACGAGATGGGGATCGTCACCGGCGAGACGATCCATAAGGTGAACGGCGTCAAGGTGCGCACGAAAGAAGAGCTGCACGCAGCGCTTCGACAAAACAACGCCGCGTTTACGAAGCTGGAGGTGCTCAATCTGGAGGGCCACAGCAAATTTGCGAGCCGAGCGATTTTTGCAGGGGAGCACCATCAGCTTGGCATCATTCTGGCACCTGATGACCGGTCGCGGTATTATATGACGACGGAGCAGCCCAGTCTTGTGCAGGCGCTCTGGAGCAAGCTTTCTGGACTCGCCCGGGTGGACGGCAAGGGCAGTTCGCCGGAAGGCGGCAAGGATATTCAGGCTTGACTGTAGTGGAATAGGACGTCAACAAAGCCGCTTCCGGTATTTCACAGGAAGCGGCTTTTGTGTGGTCGGCAACAACGGGCAAAAGCTGGTGCTTCATCCAGCGAACGATAGTTGAAAAGCGCGGGCAACAAGCATATGGTATACTTGATGCCATACGAATGGATACGGCAAGGGTGGGACCGGAACGTGAAGATCGACCGATTGTTGGCGATAACAATGCTGCTGTTGAATCGGAAACGAATATCAGGCAAGGAGCTTGCGGATCGCTTCGAGGTGTCGCTGCGGACGATCTATCGGGATTTGGAGACGATCGGGCAAGCGGGGATTCCGATTGTGTCGTACCCGGGAGCGGATGGCGGCTATGAAATTATGCAGGGCTACCGCGTCGAACGGCAATTTTTGACGATGGACGAGCTGTACTCGATCATTACGGCGCTCAAAGGGGTCGGACCCTTTTTCGATGGGCAGCGCATGGAAGGTTTGCTCGAGAAGGTGCGGACGCTGGTCAGCGATACCGGTGCCGATGAACGCGGCGCGATGCGGGCGGAGCAGCGGCTGATCGTCGACTTTGAGCCTTGGGGCGGTCAATCCGAGGAGGCTCGTGCGAAGTGGAGAGCGATTCGTGAAGCGGTATCCGGCAGCAGGTTGGCGAGATTGGTGTATATGGACCCGTCTGGAACACGCACCGAACGGGAAGCGGAGCTGCTGTCGCTTGTATGGAAGAGCTTCTCCTGGTATGTGACCGCGTGGTGCAGGCTCAGGGGAGATTATAGATGCTTTAAGGTATCGCGGATTCATGTTGTTCAGCTGCTGGAAGAAACCTTCATTCGCGATCCGATTCCGCCGGAGGTGTTGAACCGGCAATGGGAGCATCGGGAGCGCATGCTGCCGGTGAAGCTGCGTATTCTGCCGCCGGCGCGCGCTCGGGCGGAGGAGGATTTCCGGGGGTTTCGATTTCAGGCGCTTCATGACGGAGGATTTCTGGCCGACGGCCAGCTGCCAGATGCGGAATGGACGTGGAGACTGCTTTTTTCGTATGGTCCGGATCTGCTGGTTGTGGAGCCTGCGGAGCTTGCGGCACGTCTGCGGCGCCGAGCGGAGCAGCTGCTTCGCGCCTATGAGGAAGAGCTGCCGCTTAATGCTGACAGGGTGTTGTCAGGGATCTCGGAGTAAAATGGGATTATCGCACTGGATTTGCCGCACAGGGCTGAGTTCATATATAATGGAATGAAGAGAACACGCATTCGGGTGAGGGGGGTTCGCATGAGCGCGGGCTTTGCAATCAGCGAACAAAAGTTTGAGCTCCTGTCGGAATATTCGCCGCAAGGGGATCAGCCGCGGGCAATCGAGGAGCTGGTTCATGGGGTGGAAGCAGGAAAGCAGCACCAGACGCTGCTGGGCGCTACAGGGACCGGGAAGACGTTTACGATCGCGAACATGATTGCGAGATTGAACCGCCCGACGCTGGTCATCGCTCATAACAAAACGCTCGCTGCACAGCTGTGCAGCGAGTTCAAGGAATTTTTCCCGAACAACGCGGTTGAATATTTTGTCAGCTACTATGATTACTATCAGCCGGAGGCGTACATTCCGTCCAGCGATACGTTCATCGAGAAGGATTCCAGCATCAATGACGAGATTGACAAGCTCCGGCACTCGGCGACGAGCTCTCTGTTCGAGCGTCGGGACGTTATTATTGTTGCCAGCGTATCGTGTATCTACGGCTTGGGTTCCCCGAAGGAGTACCGAGATCTGGTGCTGTCGCTTCGTGTCGGGACGGAACGTCCCCGCAACGAACTCCTTCATAAGCTGGTAGACATTCAGTATCAGCGCAACGACATTAACTTTGTCCGCGGAACGTTCCGTGTGCGCGGCGACGTTGTAGAAATTTTTCCGGCCTCCCGAAGCGAGCAGGCGATCCGGGTGGAGCTGTTCGGCGACGAGATTGAACGGATTACCGAGATTGATATTGTGACGGGCGAAATTTTGGGAGAGCGGGACCATGTGGCGATCTTTCCGGCGTCCCACTTCGTGACGCATGAGGATACGATGAAGGTTGCGCTTGCCAACATCGAACGCGAGCTGGAGGAGCGGCTTGAGGTGCTGCGCTCGAACGGCAAGCTGCTGGAGGCGCAGCGGCTGGAGCAGAGGACAAGGTACGATCTGGAAATGATGGCGGAGATGGGCTTTTGCTCGGGAATCGAGAATTACTCCGGTCCGCTTACGTTCCGGGAGCCGGGCGAGACGCCGTTTACGCTGTTTGACTATTTCCCTGAGGATATGCTCATTGTGGTGGATGAGTCGCATGTGACGCTGCCGCAGATTCGGGCGATGTACAACGGGGACCGGGCGCGCAAGACGGTGCTCGTTGACCACGGCTTCCGGCTGCCGTCCGCGCTGGACAACCGGCCGATGCGGTTTGAGGAATTTGAACAAAAAATTAGCAATATCGTGTACGTATCAGCAACCCCCGGCCCTTACGAACTGGAGCATTGCCCGATCGTTGTCGAGCAAATCATCCGGCCGACCGGGCTTGTCGATCCGATTATCGAGGTCCGGCCGACCAAAGGCCAGATCGACGATCTCATCGGGGAAATCCGCGATCGTATCGACCGGGACGAGCGTGTGCTGGTTACGACGCTGACCAAGAAGATGTCGGAGGATTTAACCGCATATTTCAAGGATGTCGGCATCAAGGTGCGGTATTTGCACTCCGACATCAAGACGCTGGAGCGGCTGCAGATCGTGCGCGACTTGCGGCTCGGCACGTTTCATGTGCTCGTCGGCATCAACCTGCTGCGGGAAGGTCTCGATTTGCCGGAGGTATCGCTTGTCGCCATATTGGATGCCGATAAGGAGGGCTTCCTGCGAGCGGAGCGCTCCTTGATTCAGACGATTGGCCGCGCCGCGCGCAACGCGAACGGGTTTGTCATCCTCTATGGAGATAAGGTTACCGATTCGATGGACAAGGCCATCAAGGAGACGGATCGCCGCCGTACCGTGCAAACTGCTTACAACGAGCGGCACGGCATCACGCCGCAAAC
>JBEPYM010000223.1:0-3787 GCA_041641375.1 Paenibacillus sp. | reverse complement strand
CACCGCGCTGCATCCGCCGCCAGCGAAGCTTCATCGCCAGCTCCTTCATGGAACGGAACATCGGAACGAGATCGGCATACCGCTCCATCAGCTCCGGCTCTTCATCCATCAGGATTTTGCGGACGTTCGTATAGGTCATCCGTTCCTTGGTTTTGATCACGCTCGTAAAGACATCGTGCCGAACGACCCGAGCCGTATCGGGTTCAATTTCCATCTCACAGGAAAGCGTGAGCCGGTCCACCTTCGGATTGAGCGAGCAGATGCCGTTCGACAGCCGGTGCGGCAGCATCGGGATGACACGGTCTACCAAATAGACGGAGCAGCCCCGTTCATACGCCTCACGGTCGAGCGCAGAGCCTTCCCGCACATAATAGCCGACATCGGCGATATGGACACCGAGCAAGTAGTTGCCGTTGGACAGCAGCTCCACGTTCACCGCATCGTCCAAATCCTTGGCGTCTTCCCCGTCAATCGTGACGATGACTTTGCCGCGCAGGTCGCGGCGGCCTTCCAGCTCCGGCTCTCGTATCGTGTCCGGCGCTTGCTCCGCTTCCGCCAGCACATCGGCCGGGAACGCCTCAGGCAAGCGATGCTTGCGGATGATAGACAGAATGTCGACGCCCGGATCATCCTTATGCCCGAGAATCTCCACAACCTCGCCCTCAGCCGCCGAACGCCCCTCCGGAAATTGAACGATGCGCACGACGACCTTTTGCCCGGTGACAGCGCCCAGGAAGGCATGCTGCGGGATAAAAATATCCTTCGCAACCCGCTTGTCATCCGGCTGCACAAAGCCGTAGCTCTCGTAATTGGTGAACGTGCCGACGATCTGATCGTTCGCCCGCTGCACAATGCGTACGACCTCGCCTTCCATCCGCCCGCCGGCCATGCCTTTGAGCGTTACCCGCACAAGCGCCAGATCCCCGTTCATGCCGCCCTTCAAGTCGTTGGCATGAATATAGACATCCGGATGATCCTTATCCTCCGGAAGCAGGAAGGCAAACCCTTTCGTATGCACCTGCAGCTTACCCCGCAGCAAATTCATCCGTTCCGGCACGCCATACCGGTCGGCACGGGTACGCATAATTTGACCGTTCCGCTCCAGCTCATTCAGCACACGGACGAATTCCTTGAACTGCTCCGAGCCCTCCAAGCCGAAATGCTTCTCCAATTCCTGAATCGTCATCGGCTTATACGCCTGTTCCCTCATAAAGCTTAATACTTCTTCCATCTCGACCGCCACGGCCCACCCACCTTTTCCCCGAAAAACTCGATATACTGTATAGTATGAACGATTGCATGTTTGTACATACGGTACATTTTCCCAACTAGCCTACCATACGTGAACCGCCCCCGCAACCCATTCAGCCGTCATACGAAAAGAAGCAGCCCGGACTCGGTTGTCCTTGCTGCTTCCTGTGTATGTCACCTTGTGCAACTCTTATTTCACGATGTATGCAACGACGACCGACAGCAAGAAGAATCCGACTGCCAATACAATCGTCACGCGAGACAGCACCAAATCCAGGCCGCGCGCCTTCTGTCTGCCGAACAGATGCTCCGCACCGCCGGAGATCGCACCGGACAAGCCTGCGCTCTTTCCGCTCTGAAGCAATACAACGGCAATCAAGCCGAGAGAAAACACGACCAGCAGGATCTTCAACGCGATTTCCATATTCGAAAAACCTCCATGTACAAGCATTCGTCCTTATATTGTAGCACAGCGTCCACCCGGAAATCAAACATGAAATGCTGCGGCGGCCTCCTGCTTTTTGCGGCGAGGCTTCAGGAAGTAGCGGATCGACTCGCTGGCGCACCATAGGGAGACGATCGTGAACATCAGCCCCCATGCAATTGCCGGAATTCCGGTCGCCTGCGCGAGATTAGCCGCATCTCCGGCTTTCTCCGGCTCCAGCCAGGACAGCATAAGAATTTGAGCGGCGGTGAACACGGATTCCTCCAGCGTCAGGAACGCGATCAGCAGAAAATAGACGGTGGTGAGGAATCGACTGGGAAAAAGCATCAGCACCGAGTTGAGCGAAATAAAGCCGACGAGCCACAGCATCCCGTAACCGTTGCGGACGAACAGCACCAGCGAGAGGACCGCCAGCAGCGTAATCATTGCGAGCCCCTCGCGGATTTTGCCCTTGTGATAACAGCGGAACAAATAGACGGCAAAAACCGATGCGGTTATATATCCAGCGAGTGCAATCGGGATAATCGACCAGCCGGTCGTAATCTCCGATAAGGTCACACCGCTGTGGTCCTCATAGAGATGAATGTACATGACCTTGCCCGAGAGCAGCAGCGTCGCCGCAGCATGGCCGAATTCATGGATCATCGTATTCAGGTTGCGGAAGAAGCTGGAGAACGGCAGCAGCTGCGTCAGCAACGCCGATACCGATAAGAAAAACAGGGTCACGAACCATCTCAGCATGCCTACTCGCTCCTTTCGACTCCATCACAATGGGTATGCGATCATTGTGTGGAATCTCCGCTTGAAAGTCAAGTGACAAGCCGTCCGGTCCCACGCAACCCCGATGATCCGCGGCTTTTTCCTTCGCCATGCTCATTACCATATCCCTCGGCTCTCTCCTTCGCCATGCTCAACGCCATGTTCCACGGCTCTCTCCTTCGCCATTTCCCTCCACGCCCCCACCATGGTCACAGCACTTCGACGCTTTCCCCCGGTGTTTTCCACCGACACCTTCCCGACCGACGACATCCACATCACTAGCCACTTTTCCCCACTGCACTAAGCAACATACACTCGCTATTTGTGAGCTTTCAGCTGTGAATAGCGAGGCTAACCTCGATAACCCCCTATATCGAACGTTCTCGCGCAATAATAGTGACCCTAGGCTCGATAATAGCGAGACCAACCAAAAAAAAGGCGCCCCCAGCCATGGTCAGCCATGGTACAGGGGCACCCTTTTCGACGATCTTACTTCAAGTTGTAAAACACCTTGCGGCCGATATATTGAGCGGAAGCGCCGAGCTGATCCTCAATGCGGAGCAGCTGGTTGTACTTCGCAACGCGGTCCGTACGGGACGGAGCGCCGGTTTTGATCTGGCCGGCGTTCGTTGCAACGGCGATATCGGCGATCGTGCTGTCTTCGGATTCGCCGGAGCGATGCGAAATTACGGCGGTGTAGCCGGCGCGCTTCGCCATCTCGATCGCGTCGAACGTCTCGGTCAGCGTACCGATCTGGTTCACCTTGATCAGAATCGAGTTGCCGATGCCCTTCTCGATACCAGTGCCAAGGCGCTCCGTGTTCGTTACGAACAGGTCGTCGCCCACGAGCTGCACCTTGCCGCCAAGCTTATCAGTCAGCAGCTTCCAGCCTTCCCAATCATCCTCGGAGCAGCCGTCTTCGATCGAGATGATCGGATACTTCTCCACCCACGATGCCAGCAAATCTACGAATTCAGCAGGTGTGTATTCTTTGCCTTCGCCTTCGAGGTGGTATTTGCCATCCTTGAAAAATTCTGTGGAAGCGACGTCCATGCCGAGGAATACGTCAACGCCCGGCTTGTAGCCCGCTTTCTCGATCGCCGAGATGATCGTGGTGATCGCTTCTTCGTTGGAGCCAAGGTTCGGTGCAAAGCCGCCTTCGTCGCCGACAGCGGTGTTCAAGCCTTTCGCCTTGAGCACGCCCTTCAGGCTGTGGAAAATTTCAGCGCCGCAGCGGAGCGCTTCCTTGAAGGAAGCAGCGCCTACCGGAAGCACCATAAACTCCTGCACGTCGACGTTGTTATCCGCATGCGCGCCGCCGTTCAGGATGTT
>JBEPYM010000222.1:0-3824 GCA_041641375.1 Paenibacillus sp. | reverse complement strand
TTTTTCCAAGGCTAAGCCAATCCCAATGGAACCTGCAATGACGAGCAGGACATCAAACTGAATATATTTCCTCGCTCCTTCAAAGCTCACGGTTTTGGTGAGGAACAAGATCAAGACGGCTAATACCGCAGCTTTAAACATGGGTAGAATGTTGAAGGTGGCCAGCAGGATCATTCCCAATAAGGTGATGATGGCAATGGTGGATTTTTTGGAATCACCGAATTCGGGCTCTTCGATGGATGAGATCAGATAAAAATCCTTCGAGCCGGAGAGTCGGTTCAAGAAGTCCTTATCCCCTAATAGAAGTAAGGTATCTCCCGTCTTTAATCGAATGTCCCCCACCTTATGGTTAATGCGTTCATCATTCCGGTGAACGGCGACAATGCCTGCATCATAGATTTTGCGAAATTGAGTTTCCTTGACCGTTTTATTGACGAGAACGGACTGATGCGAGACCACCGCTTCCGCTAAAGAGGCACTGCCATTTTGCAGATCCTCTAATTTTAAATTGATCCCTGTCTCGACTCGCAATCCCGGGATGCTATGTAACTCCACAATAGTGGAGAGCATACCTGTAAAAATCAGCCGATCATTTTCTTTTAACTTATTGTAAGAAGCAACAGGCGCGATTCTCTCTCCGTTGCGAATAATCTCGATGAGGTAGAGCGATTGAAGATTTCTTAGGCCTGCATCTTCGATGGTCTTGCCGATAAGGGGAGAGTCGACTTCGACGTAGGCTTCCGATAAGTACTCCCTTGAGCTTTCTACGAAGGTTTCCTCGGACGTCTTCCGCGAAGGAAGAAGCTTGTAGCCGATCGTCAGCATAAACGCAATGCCGATGAGTCCTGCAGGAAGACTGACGATCGCTAGCTGGAACATCGAGAATCCATCAAACCCTTGCTCTAGCATATACCCATGGATGACCAGATTGGTGGACGTTCCGATCAAGGTCAAAGTTCCGCCAAAAATAGTCGCGTAGGATAGTGGGATTAAAAATTTAGATGGCGAGAGGTTTCGGTCCTTACACCATTTGCGTACCTCAGGCGTGAACATCACAACCATCGGTGTATTATTTAAGAAGGCAGATAGGCCTGCCGTCGGGAGCATCATTAGAGCAAGAGATTTTCTAGGTTTTTTGCCGGAACCCATGGCCTTTGTTAGGAGATGATTCAGTACGCCACTTTGCTTCACCGCTCCAGCTACGACAAAGAGCAAGGCGACCGTTAACATCCCTTCGTTTGCAAATCCTCGTAAAGCATCAGCCGGGGAAAGAATCCCACTCAACAGCAGGACTGCCAGAGCAGACAAGACGATGTACGCAGGACTTGCCACTTCTTTAATTAGAAAAATGAACATAGCAGCAACAACCAACAGCACAAACGCAATTTCAAAATTCATCGCTCTCCCCCTCTCTCTCTGCGGTGCCTGTCACTCCCCGAATTTTGTCGAGGAACTATTCCGCTAATTCATACCTACTTAGTATACTTTCAATTTTATTCCTATATTTCTAATGCGTCAACTATGAATTACAATGAACTCTTTACACTTTCTCAACATTTCAATAATAATTAAATAACAATATGGTTATATAATTAAAGAGGGAGTCCCCCCTAGAGGCTTTTGGGCTAATGAGATCATCTAATGACTGCCAATCGATTATCAATAGTTACAAGCGATAGCAATGGTATCGTTAGTTAGTAATAAATATTGATATAACTATATGGTTATATTATAATTGATGAGGTGTAAGATTTCGTAAATACTATACTAACAAGAAAGGGGGCTATAAAATGGAGATCCATAAGTTAGCGGACGCGTTAAAGGCCATCGGAGATCCTACACGACTACAGATCGTGGGTTTGTTGAAGCAACGGGACTGCTGTGTTTGTGAACTTACACCTATCTTCAACATATCACAGCCGGCGATATCCAAGCATATGAGTCGGTTAAAAGGGGCCGGTTTAGTGACCGAGAACCGAAAAGGACAATGGGTATTTTATTCCTTGAATCACCAAAAGTTTGAGGAAATGGGCTTTTCGTTAGTACATCTTCCCGACTTCTCAGAGAAAATCAAGGAGCTAGAGGAAAAAGGTCTCCTTGTGAATTGTAATGCCTAACCTTAAGGAGAGAGAAACATGTTAGCAGCTATTATTTTTGCGACTACGTTAGTCTTTGTGATTTGGCAGCCTAGAGGTCTGTCCATTGGCTGGTCCGCTTCAGTTGGCGCTCTGCTTGCCCTCGCGTTCGGGGTGGTGACCTTACAAGATGTCTGGACCGTAACCGGAATCGTCTGGAATGCCACCTTGGCATTTGTCGCGATTATTCTCATTTCCTTAATTCTCGATGAGATCGGCTTCTTTGAATGGGCTGCCTTACATATGGCACGCTTAGCTAAAGGAAACGGGAAATTAATGTTTGTGTACGTCATTTTACTGGGTGCGGCTGTAGCGGCGTTTTTTGCCAATGACGGGGCGGCCTTAATCTTAACCCCTATCGTCTTAGCGATGGTTCGCGCCTTGAAGTTTGATGAGAAAATGATCATTGCCTATGTCATAGCCAGCGGATTTATTGCGGATACCACCTCCTTGCCTCTCGTCGTTAGTAACCTAGTGAATATCGTATCAGCTGACTTTTTTGGGATTGGTTTTCTGGAATATGCCAGCCGGATGATTGTTCCTAACTTTTTTTCCTTATTTGCAAGCTTAGGGGTGCTATACCTGTACTTCCGCAAAAGCATACCGGAGTCCTATGATTTATCTCAGCTTAGAATGCCGAAAGAGGCTATTCGCGACATGAAATTATTCCGTTTATCTTGGGTTATTCTAGCCGTACTTCTTTTAGGGTATCTCTTAAGTGAGACCTTGGCGATCCCGGTATCGTTTATTGTCGGCATTGCAGCGATTTTCTTTATTATCGCGGCGAAAGGAAGCGAAAAGGTAGACACCTGCAAGCTAGTTAAAGAAGCCCCTTGGGCCGTCGTGTTCTTTTCCATTGGGATGTATGTGGTCGTGTATGGACTTCGCAATGCCGGTCTAACCGATATGCTAGGCCAAGTCATTCAATGGACAGCAGACTACGGCCTATTCACTGCCACCATGGGCATGGGTTTTATTGCTGCCGTCCTCTCCTCCGTTATGAACAACATGCCTACGGTTATGATTGATGCCTTAGCGATCCAAGGTACAGCAACGGAAGGAGTCATTCGGGAAGCCTTAATCTATGCCAATGTGATTGGATCCGATTTGGGGCCAAAGATTACACCGATCGGTTCCCTTGCTACTCTCCTTTGGCTGCATGTCTTATCTCGAAAAGGCATTACGATTACGTGGGGACAGTATTTTAGAACCGGAATTGTATTGACCATCCCGACATTATTTATCACCTTATTCGGTCTTTATCTATGGCTAATTATTATTCATTAAAGATTAGGAGAGAAAAAACATGACAAAACCTTTAGTATACTTTTTATGTACAGGAAACTCCTGCCGAAGCCAGATGGCACATGGCTGGTTAGAAGCCGTCGCAGGGGACAAGTATGAAGTAAAAAGCGCGGGCCTTGAAGCCCATGGGTTAAACCCTCGGGCGGTTCAGGTCATGAAGGAAGCGGGAGTGGATATTAGCCACCACACCTCCGATGTGATTGATCCTGAAACCTTACAGCGTGCAGACTACATCATTACCTTATGCGGGCATGCGAATGACAACTGCCCGGTTGTCCGTAACGATAAAGCGGAAAGATGGCACTGGGGATTTGATGATCCGGCGAAATCCACAGGAACTGAAGATGAAATTATGGTTCAATTCCGCACGGTCCGCGATCAAAT
>JBEPYM010000221.1:0-3858 GCA_041641375.1 Paenibacillus sp. | reverse complement strand
AATCTGTGGCAATTTTGTTGTCGGCAGTGTAACCGCCAGCGCAACGGCAGCCAGAATCGAGTCGATGGCGAAGGCGATGTCAGCCAGCTCGACCTTCAGCACCGTCCCCCAGAAGCCGGAAGCTTTCTTGCCAGATACAGTGTCCGTTCCCTCCGACGCCTTCCGCACCGCTAGCTTGCGAATGATATGGTTGCATGCGATAAAAAGCAAGTAGAGCGCCCCAAGTGCCTGCACCTGCCATACATTCACCATGAAGGAAATGACAAACAATGACGCCAAGCGAAACACGAAGGCGCCCGCCAAGCCGTAAAACAACGCACGCTTCCTTTGCTCCTCCGGCAAATGCTTGACCATGATCGCCAGCACTAACGCATTGTCCGCAGCAAGCAGCCCCTCAAGTCCAATCAACAGCAGCAGCACCCATCCATACTCCAACAGCAACGCTACATCCACACGCACCGTCTCCTTTTCGACTTAAATTGGGCTTAAAATAGAAAAACCTCCGCCGAATGGACCGGCGAAGGCTAATTGCAAACAAAAAAGACCTTCACCGATCGGCAAAGGTCTTGCTAACAACGCGGAACGTTGCCAACAAAGCCGAGAGCGCGAACGCTCCGAATTGACGACTTTGCTGTAAAAGCTACTCCCCTTCAGGAGGCTATTCATTTGTCATTTATCATAGCGTATCGTTGCAGACCTCGTCAAATGATAAACGCCACAATGGCAAAAAAAGATATGGCGTTACTATTGAGATTTATTCTCAAATGCGTTATGATTACATTTGTACTTTGTTGATAATTAGTATAATTTAATAATTAATATGGAAAATGAGGAGGAACGACATGAACCGACTAACCACGAATCAAGGCGTCCCCATCGGCAACAACCAGAGCTCGCGAACCGCGGGACAGCACGGTCCTACGCTGCTCGAGGACTATCAGCTGCTTGAGAAGCTGGCACACTTCGACCGGGAACGAGTTCCCGAACGGGTTGTTCACGCTCGCGGCGCAGGCGCCCATGGCGTGTTCCGGGTAGCCAACAGCATGAAGCGCTATACGAAAGCGGCTTTTCTGCAAGCTGAAGGTCAGGAAACTCCGGTATTCGCTCGCTTCTCCACCGTTGTGCACGGACAGCATTCCCCGGAAACTCTCCGCGATCCGCGCGGCTTTGCGGTCAAGTTCTATACCGAGGAAGGAAACTATGATTTTGTCGGGAACAATTTGCCCGTCTTCTTTATTCGCGACGCAATGAAATTCCCGGATATGGTTCATTCGCTCAAACCCGATCCGCGTACGAACCTCCAGCATCCTGACCGATATTGGGACTTCATGTCGCTCACGCCAGAGTCGACCAATATGCTTCTGCACCTGTTCTCGGATGAAGGCATTCCGGCAAATTATCGCGAGATGCGCGGCTCCAGCGTTCACGCGTTCAAGTGGTTGAACGCATACGGCAATATGGTATATACCAAGCTCCGCTGGATACCGAAGCAAGGCATCCGCAACCTGACTCCCGTGGAAGCAGCAGCGATTCAGGCAACCGACTTCAATCATGCCAGCCGTGATCTCTATGAGGCTATCGAACGTGGTGATTATCCGGAGTGGGATTTGTATGTACAGGTACTCGACCCTGCCGACCTGGACAAATTCGATTTCTTCCCGCTTGATCCGACGAAGGATTGGTTTGAGCAAGACATTCCGTACCAGCATGTCGGCACGATGACGCTGAACCGCAACCCGGATAACGTATTTGCGGAGACGGAGTCGGTCGGCTTTAACCCTGGCGTCGTCGTACCAGGCATCGAGCCATCCGAAGACAAGCTGCTGCAAGGCCGTCTCTTCTCTTATTCTGACACGCAGCGCTACCGGATTGGGACCAATTATTTGCAGCTACCGATAAATTGCCCGTTCGCCCAAGTGAACAACAATCAACGCGACGGAGCGATGCCGGTCAAGCAGCAGCCGCATCCAATTAATTACGAGCCCAACCGTTATCAGGACACTCCCAAGGAAACGCCGACATTCACGGACTCCGCTGGTCCGCTATTCGGCTCAGCCGGGCGTATGGCGATTGAGAAGAAGAACGACTTTGGTCAGGCCGGTCAAGTGTGGCGCCGCTATTCCGAAGCGGAGCAGGAGGCGGTGCTGAACAATTTGTCCGCCGATCTGAAACACGTATCGGAACGGACAATGCTGCTCGCCGTATGCAACTTCTTCCGCGCCGATCGCGACCTGGGCGAGCGGCTTGCCGACCGGATGAAGGTCGATCTGACTCCTTATCTGAAGCATATGAACGGATAATACACCTGGATCACAACGCCGTCCGACTCTCGGGCGGCGTTGTTTGACGTTCAGCCATGGACTATGGAAAAGCCCACGCTTCTGCATTATGATAGGAACAGAAGAAAGGAAGGGATCCGAATTGTTGCATGTCTTTATCGATCCGTACGACACAACCGCATGGTACCCGAATTACTTATCCGGGTTGAAGAAGGGGCTTGAGAAAGCCGGAGTAGCTTATCGGTACAGCGAAAATTTACCGAACAATGAAAGCGACCCCATCCTGATCACCCGCTTCACCTTGTTCGAACAGTTCCGACATTCCGTTCCTGTGCGTAATCCGTTATATATTATGGAGCACGATGTGTGGAATCCGTTCACCAACGTGGTGGATCCGGCGACGCTTTGGATATTCAAGCATCCGTCGCTGCGCGCGATTCTGTATACGAATCCGTCGATGGTGCCGTGGGGGGAACGCTGCCTCGAGCCAGGAAGCAAAGTCAAGGTTCTGGCGGCCGGATTTCCGTACGATCACGAGAAGCTTGAGCAAGTTGCTGCAGAGGTGCAGCCGACAGCCGCACGCGATAAGCTAATCGTGTTCCCGGGGAGACTGAACGAATTTTATCAGCCGTATGTATCGGTCCGGATGGCAATGGAACTGCGGGAAAGGGGGTATCGGACGGTCATCGCTTCGCCGATCGATCCGCAATGCCATTACCCTGTCAGCTTGTGGCAGGAGCTAGGCATCGAGGTCGGCCGCTTGGCGCAGCCCGACTATTATCGGCTGCTGGCCCGAGCACAAGCCGCCATCACGGTCACAATAGGAGGCAGCTTGACGCTCGCCTTATATGAAGCGCATTTGCTCGGAGCTAAGCCGATTGCGCCGATGGATCGCAGCGGACTACCGCCGTTCACGGAGGTATATGAGCCCCGATATGACATCCTGAATCCGCGGGAAGCGCTGCAAATGATCGAGGATAATACTCCAATCCGTATCGACACGAAGTGGTTTGACTCCGATTTCTACGTTGCCAACCTGTTGAATGCCGTTGAGGAGTGGAGCTAGAAGCATGTGAAGCGGACCCCGGTGGGATCCGCTTCCTGGTCCTTTCCAACGCAATTACCGATGCTCCAACAGGTCAATTGCACCTAAGACAACATGGGCCAAGCCAAAACCGAGCACTCCTGCCGCCGCAAGCTTATAATTGCTTCTCAGCAAGGACGCGCCTGCAGCCGTAACGACTGTTCCGAGCACTGTCGGTACCAATCCCTCGCGCATTTGTTTTCACGCTCCTGTTTTGGTTTCGTCTGGAAAGACGAGCTTATTATGTGCCCGTTTGTAGAATCTATTCTTATGCACAACCAAGCAGCTCCACACGAGAAAATGTAGATCCGTCGTTTTCGTCATTTGCGTGGTATCCCCATAGATCCGATGTTTGCGCCATTTGCATGGTATCCCCATAGATACGCCGTTTTCGTCATTTGCGTGGTATCCCCATAGATACGCCGATTTCGCCATTTGTACAGTATCCCCATAGATACGCCGTTTTTTCCATTTGCATGGTATCCCCATAGATCC
>JBEPYM010000220.1:0-4021 GCA_041641375.1 Paenibacillus sp. | reverse complement strand
GCATAAGCCGGTTCAGCAGCGCCTTTTGCAGCGAAGCGATAAATTTTGACGGTTGCCCCATCCTCGACATCATTGCGTAGCAGCTCGCCATCATAGCCGATTTGCTTGACCGTTTCCTCATAGGTAATATTGAAGGGGATGGCTTCGTAGGCTTTGAGCGTCAACAGCTTTGGTTTGCCGCCGCAACCCGTAGAAACCGCTAACAAAAGAGCAGCAATAAGTACCAATCCAATTGTTCGTAACATCGCAATCTCTCTCCTTACGAATTTATATCACTATGTATCTTACCCAAAAAAAGAAGCGAACAGCAAGTTCGCTTCTCCTGCCATGATTGTACGATTGGAGCCTATCAATTCGTGCGGCCCTTGTTGCGCATATTGACCCAGTGCCGATTCTGGTTCGTCGTTTCCGGGAACTTGTCCCCCTTTTTTAACGTTACCTGCTTGGGGTCATTCACGCCCATGACATGATCGTTCTCCCCAACTTCGATATAAATGCCATCATTCGGGGCTTCCGCACCCGGCACAAACTGTGTCCGTTCACCCATTTTGTCGTCACCTCCTTGTATACATCCAGGGATAGTATGTGCGGAGAAGATGGGCGGTAGGCATATGTATTGATGGAAGTTCCAACCTGCACTTGCGTAGAAACGTGCGTTCTGCTATAGTATTATAATGCGAGTTTTTATGCTCGCTCCTTGCTCCCTATCGGGGGCCATAGTCCATAAGGAGGTGAAGTTCGAATGCGCAACTACGAAGTGATGTATATTATGCGTCCTGAGCTTGACGAGCAGCAAGTACAAGCTAACGTCGAGAAGTTTGCAAACATCATCAATAACGGCGGCGAGATTTCCAAGACGACCATGATGGGTAAGCGCCGACTTGCGTATGAGATCAACAAGATTCGTGACGGGATTTACGTTCTGGTTAACTTCAAGGGTACCAACGAAGTTATCAATGAGCTAGATCGCGTGATGAGGATCTCTGATGAGGTAATCCGTTTCCTCATCGTACAAGACGTTGTCGCGTAGCAAGACCACAGGTCGTGGTTGAACCGGGGAGGTAGCAGTTGATGTTGAATCGCGTTGTGTTAATCGGTCGCTTGACGAAAGACCCCGAGCTCCGTTATACGCCATCCGGCGTTGCAGTCGCACAATTTACGCTCGCAGTGAATCGTCCGTTCTCCAATCAGCAGGGCGAACGGGAAGCAGATTTTATCCCGGTCGTAGTGTGGAGAGCACAGGCTGAGAATTGCGCCAATTTCTTGCGTAAAGGTCGCCTTGCCGCGGTCGACGGCCGCTTGCAGGTGAGAAGCTACGACAACAACGAAGGAAAGCGTGTATACGTGACTGAGGTTGTGGCCGAAGATGTTCGATTCCTGGAGTCCAGGGATGCGGCCAATGGAGCAGGACCACGCGACGAGATGGCACCGCCGCCGCCTTCAGGAAATTATGGTTCCTCCCGCAATACCGGAGGCGCTTCATCGAGAGGACAGGCTCAGAAGGATCCGTTCTTCGATGATGGCAGACCGGTCGATATTTCCGATGATGATTTGCCGTTCTAACAAGCGGCAACCAAGCAAATTCGAGACGAAAGGAGCTACTGCTCATGAGCTTTAAGCAACGTGACGGC
This sequence comes from Paenibacillus sp., assembly GCA_041641375.1. Lineage (GTDB taxonomy): Bacteria > Bacillota > Bacilli > Paenibacillales > YIM-B00363 > Paenibacillus_AK. The sequence goes on along the minus strand of JBEPYM010000220.1, from coordinate 2,390 downwards.
GGAGATGACCGCCCGGAGAAGAAAAGCTTTGGCGGACGCGGCAAGAAAGGCGGCAAGCGTCGCAAAGTATGTTTCTTTACAGTAAACAAGATCACTCACATTGACTATAAAGACATCGATCTTCTTCGGAAGTTCATCAGCGAGCGCGGCAAGATTCTTCCGCGCCGTGTAACAGGAACTTCCGCGAAGTACCAGCGCGCGCTGACGATCGCTATCAAACGTTCGCGTCAACTGGCATTGCTTCCGTACACAACGGAATAGAATTGTCGATAAAGAGGGAGCCGTTTATACGGTTCTCTTTTTTTTGTGCGTCGAGTCTCGCAAAACTATGCTATAATTGGAGATACAACCCAAGCAGGCAAAAGGGGAGGGCAACATGAGGAAAAGTTGGAAAAGGGCTGCATGGCTCAGTGCAATCATAACGCTCAGCTTTTCAGCGGGAGTGCTGGCGGATCAAGGGGTGCAAAAGGTCGAGGCATTTATCCGGAAGGATTTTCACATTGCCTTGGATGGACAGCCGCTTACGTTGGAGCAGCCTCCACTTATTTATAACAATCGAACCTACTTGCCATTGACCGCACTATCGAAGCTGTTGAATGTGGACGTGAACTGGGATGCGTTGACATCGACCGTTTATATTAACTCACGCTTTCAGGGGCAGCCGGTCGTCCCGCGTCCGAATGAACCTGAATACAAGCTGATTGAGATCGATTTCCCGCGGTTGTATAAAGTGAAGTATTTGGGAGGCAGCGACCATGTAGTAACCCTCATGAAAGAGAATACGACGTATTATCGTGTCATGGATATGGAGCGAATCGGGATTGATTGCCGTCCGTTAGCCAAGGTGAAGGAGCGTTATACAGAAGCGCTTTATGTGACGGAATCGGAGCTTGCGAAGGTTTGGAAGCAGAAGCCGGTATTTGAGCCGGAATACGAAACGGTTATCACCGGGGAGAACGATCCGAAGAAGCGGGATCTATTAAAGCGACTGGCGATTGATATTCCGACGGCCGCATCCCAGCTTGGCTCAAGCGGTGGTGTTCCGGCAGGATATCGAGGCGCAGGCATGATATTCGTAATCGACAGGTTGCTGGATAAGAAGGACGATCATGTATTCGGTATGCTGTCCTTCGAAATGGGCAAGTATTATCTGTATGAAGTGACACTTCGCCAAAATCAGGATGGAGATTGGTATCATTCGGGCTACTCAAAAATCAATTTGCAGCCGGATGTGAATCCGAATCAAAGATACCGGTAAGAGGCGGGATCAGGGATGCGTGGCTCCCTGATCTTTTTGTGGTATAATTCAGGGTATAGATGCAGGTAAGGAGAGGGCGGCGTTGAACAAAGCCGATAGGGAAATGGATGTAGCCAAGCGGCTCAAGGTTGTGGAGTGGCTGAAGACCGAGGTGCTTGATCATGTTTCGCGTCTGTTCAAGAGCATCTGGGAAGGGAATACGTATCGAATCGGGGACAGTCTGGCATCGCTGCTGGTCAGCTGCTACATTCTTGGCCGAAGACTGGGCATCCCGTATGAGCAGCTCGACGCAGCTGTACGCGAGAAGCTCGACAAGCATCGCAAGGAAGGCCACCAGTTGGAAGATTGGTACGGGGATATCTCGCAGCTCGACGATCATATGCGCAAGAGGTGACTCATTACATTGGCACAAAAAATTACGCAAGGGTTCGGATGGAGCTTTCTCTTCCTCGTTATGCTGATCGGCTTGTATTTGCCGATTGTTCAATTAGTGCCGCTTATGTTTCTCATGGTGCCGCTGATGATTATGGCGCTTAAGCTGGAAACGGTACGCTTCTGGGTGCATTATTTCGCCGTCATGCTCATCATTTATTTGCTTATGGGGATGCTGGCCGGTCCGCTGGCCGTTATCTCGCTGCTCTTTGTCATCCCGGCGTTCGCGATGGCGCAGGTGTACAAGCGCAAGCAGCCGGCTCGCACCGCGGTCACGGCAGGCATCATCGGGATGATCGGGGTTATGCTGATTGCGCTTCTGCTGACGTCCGCAGGCGGCATCAACGTGATGAAGGAATTCGGTCAATTTATGAAGGAGAGCGTGCAGACGTTCCCGACACTGACTCAAGGGCTGCTGACGGAAGCATATCTGGAGGAGTATGTATCTCTCGTCGTGCGCATGCTGCCGATGCTCATCATTACGATGGCGGTATTTTATGCGTTTGTGACACATGCTGCGGTCCGCTTTTTGCTGCGTAAATCCGATCAGTCGATTCCGAGACTGCGCCCGATCCGGGAATGGCGGCTTCCGAAGTCGCTCGTATGGTACTATCTGATTGCGCTCGTGCTTCAAATGGTGTTTCGGAATGCAGACAAGGATACGCTTATTTTTACAGTACTCGTGAATCTGATTCCGCTG
>JBEPYM010000219.1:0-4090 GCA_041641375.1 Paenibacillus sp. | reverse complement strand
GAGATCGGGCAAGTGCTCGTTCAACTCATTGACCTGTTTCAAAAAAATGGGGATGAGGTTCATGATAATAATGGTGACGCTTGTGATGAAGACGGCATAGATCAGCAGCACGGCAATCGTACGCGGCACCTTGCGGCTGCTGAGCAAATTTACGACAGGGTTTAATATGTAGGAAATGATGATGGCGATAATGAAGGGCGCTAGAACCGTCATCGCGAAGCCCCAGACGCCGGCCAGCATCGGGCGAATATGCATAAACAGAAAGAGCGACGCCAGCCCAAGCAGGATATAAATGAGCACCAATACCCCTTTGTTTCTGAGAAGCTGCTCCATTCTTTCACCCCTTTCACTCGTCGATCCCGTTCAGCGCTGGGTTTCCCGCCCGCGCAGCCTCCATACAGTATATGTACAACCCCGCAGAAAAAACCAAGCCCCCGCACAAAGTGCAAGGGCTTGTCCGCCGGGCGCCGCTGATCAGTTCGCGTGCACCTCGGTCATTTCATGCATATCGTCTTCAAAGAACAGGTCGTCCAGCGAGCTTAGCGTCCCATCCTCTTCCACCTGATACACCGACATTTTGTCACCGTTCACCGACAATTCAATAAAGCAGCCCCAGCAGTAAAACTGGTGGGATCCGATCTTGCCGATATCTTTCGAGTTACAGTTCGGACATCTCATTATCAATCACCTATTTTCTCTAATATATATTTCTACGCTGCCAGCAGGCAGTCTTCATGCTTGCATCCAAGTGTTCCCATCCTGGGTAACATCTAAACCTGCCTGATCCTGATCACGCTTCCCCAGTGGGTTATTACTTATACGAAAGACGATTCGTAATCGTTGCAAGTTTTCGGACCGTAATTGTTACAATTTCGAGGCAAGTGCCGTATCCGAAGCTGAACCGGACGGCCGAGCGCGCGATCGGTTCCGGAAGCTGCATGGCGCGAAGCACATGGGACAGCTCGAGCGAGCCGGAGGAGCACGCGGAGCCGCTTGCAGCCGCAATGCCGTCTAGGTCGAGATTCATAAGCAGCGTCTCGGTATCCAGGCCCGGGAAGCTGACATTCACAATATGCGGCAGTCTTGCCGACTTGTCGGGATGACCGTTCACGACGAACGAACCTTCCGGCAGCTCAAGGCGTAATTGTTCAACCATGGCGTCTCTCAGCCCGCTCATTTGCTCGGTGAATTGCGATACACCGCTTGCTGCAAGCTCGGCAGCCTTGGCGAAACCGACCGCCCCTGCTACATACTCGGTGCCTGCGCGACGCTTCTTCTCCTGGGAACCTCCGAAGACGGTCGCTTGCAGCGCGACGCCGCGAGCGGCATACAGCGCTCCGATGCCCTTGGGACCGTTCACCTTATGCGAGCTGATGCTGATCAGATCGACCGGAAGCTCCTCCGCACGCAAAGGGATATGCCCGAACGCTTGAACCGCATCCGTATGAAACACGATACCGCGCTCACGGGCAATGGTCCCGATTTCGCGGATCGGCTGGAGTGTTCCGACCTCGTTGTTGCCATACATGACGGAAATCAGAGCGGTTTGCGCCGTGATCGCATCTAGAACCTTGGACGCATCGACACGCCCGTACGAGTCCGGTTCGAGATACGTGACAGTGAAGCCTTGCTTCTCGAGATGCTTGCAGGCATGCAGCACGGCATGGTGCTCGATTTGGGTCGTTATGATATGCGTCTTCCCGGATTTGGTAGCGGCAGCCTGCGCGGCACCGATGATGGCGAGGTTGTCGCTCTCCGTACCACCGCTCGTAAAGATGAGCTCGGAAGGACGACATCCAAGTGCCGCGGCGATACGGTCGCGCGAATCGGTTAATGCAGCCTTCGCTTCGCGACCGAAGCTGTGGAGGCTGGAGGGATTGCCATAACTGCGCATGAGATGCGGCAGCATCTCCTCCAGAACAAGAGGGTGCAGCGGAGTGGATGCGGCATGATCCAAATATATGCGGTTGTCGGGTGTTGCTGCGAATTCAGTCATTCTTCACCTACGGGGCTAAATATAGAACATGTACTGACCTTTCGTATCTTCCTCTGCCTGATACTGAATCAGGTTCAGCAGCGTCGTCGAATCGATAACATCTGCAATGCTGTCGCGGATCCGTATCCACAGGTCCCGCTTGGCCGGATCGTCCTCCTCGGTAAAATCAACCGGGGAGATCGGACCTTCCAGAATGCGTATGATTTGACCGGACGTAATGTGCTCCGGAGATTGTGACAATACGTAACCGCCATATGCGCCGCGGACGCTCTTCACGAGCCCGGCGTTGCGAAGCGGAGCGATCAGCTGCTCGAGATAATGCTCGGATAGCTGATGCTTCTCGGCGATACTTTTCAAGGAGGTCGGCCCTTCTCCGAATTGACGGGCAAGCTCCATCATAATCGTGAGACCGTATCGTCCTTTGGTAGAAATCTTCAATGAAGGCACCTCAATTTCTTGGCAGACGGTTTGCCCGATGTTTCAAGCATTGCCATGGAAGGCAATAAATAATACAATGAATCCCGACAACAAATGATAATACCATACTTATTGCGGGTTCGGATACCCGAAATTTAAATATCTTGGTGAAAATGTGGTGATCCATATGGAAAAGGAAGCTCAATATCGCCCCGGAGCACGAGTCGTCGTCGGCATGTCCGGCGGCGTCGATTCCTCGGTAACGGCGCTGCTGCTGAAAGAGCAGGGCTACGATGTAATCGGGGTGTTTATGAAAAATTGGGATGATACCGATGAGTTCGGCCATTGCACGGCCGAAGAGGATGCCGAGGATGTGCGCCGTGTCTGCAATCAAATCGGTATTCCTTATTATACCGTAAATTTCGAGAAGGAATATATGGAAAAGGTTTTCCACTATTTTCTCGATGAGTATAAGCGCGGGCGTACCCCGAATCCTGATGTGATGTGCAACCGGGAGATCAAATTCGGCGATTTTCTGCGGAAGGCGGTTGCGCTTGGCGCCGAATATATTGCGACAGGCCATTACGCCCGCGTAGTACTCGGCGAGGACGGTACGTACCGCCTGCTGCGCGGCGTCGATACGGGGAAGGATCAGACGTATTTCTTGAACCGTCTGAACCAGTACCAGCTGTCGATGGCGATGTTTCCGATCGGCGGCATGCCCAAGGCACAGGTGCGCGAAATCGCGGCGTCCGCGGGGCTGGCGACAGCCAGAAAGAAGGACAGCACCGGCGTATGCTTTATCGGGGAGCGCAATTTCAAGGAGTTCCTGAGCCAGTATTTGCCTGCGCGAAGCGGCGAGATGATCGATATCGTAAGCGGCGAGGTCAAGGGCAGGCATGACGGCCTTATGTACTATACGCTTGGGCAGCGGCAAGGTCTTGGCATCGGCGGCGGGGGCAACGGCGAGCCCTGGTTTGTTGCGGGCAAGGATCTGGAGCGCAACGTGCTCTATGTCGTTCAGGGCGAGACGCATCCGAGCCTCTATTCGACCGGACTGACCGCCGAGGATGTCCATTGGGTAAGCGGTATGGCGCCCGAAGGGGAGCTTCGCTGCACAGCGAAGTTTCGCTACCGCCAGCCCGACCAAGGCGTCACGGTGCGCATGACCGGCGCGGATACATGCGAGGTCGTCTTCGACGCGAAGCAGAAGGCGATCACGCCCGGACAAGCCGTCGTCTTCTACGACGGCGACGTCTGCTTGGGCGGCGCCACCATCAGCCGCATCGCCAACCAGTAGCGCAGCCGCGCCTGGAGAAGTGACCTTAGTTGTGGCTCCGGTCACTCCTCCAGCGCTGTCCGGCGTTTCCAGCGCTTCCGGCGCACCTTTTTACTCACCTTGGTGCGCTTTGGACGCTACACTCGCTATTAACCAAACAATTCACGCTATTAGCGAGCCTCTCCTCGATAACCCAATATGAAAGCGCTTACAATAATAAATTAGTGAGCATAACCTCGATAATAACGAGGAATTCATAGTAACCGCAGGTCGCTCTCCCCTATCCCCACGACTATCCGCGCCAACGTCAATTTCGACGATATCCCCTTTTCTCAGCTAGTTACTCCACCCTATCCCCCGCGACTTTGCGCACCAACGCCAATTTCGACGATATCCCC
>JBEPYM010000218.1:0-4148 GCA_041641375.1 Paenibacillus sp. | reverse complement strand
GCCTTTTTTCGCAATTTTACAGTTTTTTACTATCCGTCAGGCAAGGGTTGCGTAGAAGTTTTGTTCAGCAAGCCCTAATTAATAAGAGTATAACATGCCGGTTCCTTTACCACGTTAAATTTTCCATAAAAAAAGAGTCCAGCCGCATAAGCAGAGGACTCCATGATCATATTCACATTCGAATGTAATTGCCCCTATTTCCAAGCCGCTTGACTCATGCGCAGCTGCATCGCAAAGCTGGCCCGATCCGTCCGCTCATCGATGGTAACAGCCTCGATACCGAACATGTCGGCCAGATCCAATAGCTGCTCCATCGTCACCTCGTAGGAAAAGCCGGTATGATGCGCGCCGCCCGCCAATATCCACGCTTCCACTCCGTCCTTCAAATTCGGCAGCACCTGCCACAGCACTCTTGCAACGGGGAGCTTCGGCATCGCATGCTTTGCTTCTACCGCCTGGACCTTGTTGACCAGCAGCCGGAAGCGATGGCCCAGATCAATCAAGCTTGCATTCAGGGCCGATCCGCCGCGGCCGTTGAACACTAAGCGCGCCGGATCTGCTTTGCCGCCAATACCGAGCGGATGCACCTCGATCCGCGGCTTATCGCTGGCGATGCTGGGGCAAATCTCAAGCATATGCGCGCCAAGCACAAGCTCATTGCCCTCCTCAAGGTGATACGTGTAATCCTCCATAAAGGAGGTACCCTTGCCATCAGCCATAATTTTCATGAGTCGGACCAGCGCGGCGGTCTTCCAATCCCCTTCACCGGCAAAACCGTAGCCATCCGCCATCAGCCGCTGTGCCGCAAGTCCGGGCAATTGCTCCAAGCCATGCAAATCCTCGAACGTCGTCGTGAAGGCGGTAAATCCGCCCTCTTCCAGAAAGCCCCGAATCGCAAGCTCCAGCCTGGCCTGATAGGCGATTGCCGACCCCTTCTCCTCCGTCTCGGCAACGAGTGTATACTGCCGCTCATATTCCTCCATAAGCCGGTTTACGTCCGCTTGAGGAACGGCGTTCACACGCTTCGACAAATCACCGACACCGTACGTATTCACGGACCAGCCGAACTGAATTTCCGCTTCCACCTTATCGCCTTCCGTCACTGCAACCTGCCTCATATTGTCGCCGAAGCGGGCAACCTTAAGCGTCTTGCTCTCGCAATAGGCGACCGCCGTCCGCTGCCAGCTGCCAATCTGTGCGCGCACCGCAGCGTTCTCCCAATGGCCGAATACGACCTTGCGGGAGCGTCCCATCCGGGTTCCGATAAACCCATGCTCGCGATCGCCGTGAGCCGCCTGATTCGTATTCATGAAATCCATGTCAATCGTATTCCACGGAATTTCCCGGTTATATTGGGTCGCAAAGTGCAAATGCGGCTTGTTCAGCTGCGAAAGCCCCCCGATCCACATTTTGGACGGTGAGAACGTATGCATCCAGGTTATAATTCCCGCACAGCGCTCGTCGCTGTTCGCCTCAATCAAGGTTTTGCGAATTTCGTCCGGCGTCGTCAGCAGCGCTTTAAAGACGATTTTGTAGGAGATCGAAGGGTCTGTGTTGAGCCCCTCGACCATCTCCCTGGAGTGAGCCTCCACCTCCAGAAGTGTTTCAGGTCCGTATAGATGCTGGCTCCCAGTCAGAAACCAAAATTCATAAGTTTTTATGTTCAGCATGCCGCTGTATTCCCCTCTCCATCCTTTATTTCAAATGCTCCACCGCAGCCCGCTCGATAGCCAGCCCCTGGATATATCGGTTCATAAACGTCTGAAAGCCCGCCACGTCCAGCGGATCTGGCGACACGGTCGATACCTCCTTGCCCACAAACACGCGCTGTCCCAAATAGTTCTCCAAGGATTCGTTGTCTGCTTTATTCCGCATATAGGAGGCCAGCAATGCGATTCCCCAAGCGCCGCCTTCCCCGGCCGTCTCCATGACGGATACCGGAACCTGCAGTGCGGCTGCCATCATTTTCTGCCCAACCTCCGGAGTCTTGAACAAGCCGCCGTGACCCAAAATTTCGTCCAGCTTAACCCCTTCTTGCTTGAGAAGGATATCCATGCCGATCTTCAGCGCACCGAGCGCCGTAAACAGATGAACCCGCATAAAATTCGGCAAGCTGAAGTGGCTTTCGGAGGAGCGGACAAATAACGGACGCCCTTCTTCAAAATGAGTCATATGCTCGCCGGATAAATAACCATAAGCCAGAAGACCGCCGCAATCCGGATCTCCCTGCAGGGCCAGCTTATATAACGTGCCGTACAGCTGGTTGGCATCAACCGCGAATCCCATGGTTCGAGCAAATTCATCGAACAGCCCGACCCAAGCGTTCAAATCCGAGGAGCAGTTGTTGGAGTGAGCCATGGCAACCAAGCTCCCGGTCGGCGTCGTAACAAGATCGATCTCATCATACGCTCTGGACAATTCCTTCTCGAGCACAACCATGGCAAATACGGAGGTTCCCGCAGAGACGTTGCCGGTCCGCTTCGCGATGCTGTTCGTTGCCACCATTCCGGTTCCCGCGTCACCCTCCGGCGGACAGAACGGGATTCCTGCCTGCAGCTCGCCGGTCGGATCCAAAAGTCTGGCCCCCTCGTCCGTAAGGCTGCCCGCCGCTTGCCCCGCCAGCAGCACTTCAGGCAAAATGTCGTTCAACCTCCAGGGAAGGTTCCGACTCGCTACCAACTCTTGAAATTGTTCGATCATTCGCTCATTGTAATTCCTGGTATGAATATCAATCGGAAAGACGCCTGATGCTTCGCCGACGCCCAGCACCCTGCGGCCGGTAAGCCTCCAATGGATATATCCTGCCAGCGTCGTCTGGAAACCAATCCGATTCACATGCTCTTCCTCGTTCAATATCGCTTGATACAGATGAGCGATGCTCCAGCGCTGCGGGATATGGAATCGAAACACATCGCCCAGTGCTTTGGAGGCTTCTTCCGTTATATTGTTACGCCAGGTGCGGAACGGAACGAGCAGCTCGCCTGATTGGTCAAATACAAGATAACCGTGCATCATTCCGCTAAATCCGACAGCTCCAATTGTTTGCAAGGTGATGCCGTAGCGCCGTTTCACCTCGTCGGCCATGTTTCGGTAGCTGTTCTGTACCCCCGTCCAAATGTCCTCCAGGCTGTACGTCCAGATCTGATTCACATAGCTGTTCTCCCATTCGTGACTGCCGGATGCGATCGGGTTATGATGCTCATCGACCAAGACAGCCTTGATGCGGGTTGAGCCCAGCTCGATGCCAAGCGCGGTATTGCCGCTGATAATGTCATGTTTCACATCGCGACTCATCGTGTATCCCCTCCGCTATGGTTTGATTTGACCATAATAGGCATTCGCGCCGTGTTTCCTCAGAAAATGCTTGTCGAGCAAGGCTTGGTCCATCGGCCCGATGCCCGGGCTCAACGCGAACGTATGCAGCGCCATCTTGGCCACTTCCTCGAGCACAACCGCATTATGAACCGCCTCATGCGGGTCCTTGCCCCAGTTGAACGGCGCATGGCTGTTCACGAGAACGCTCGGCACCTGCATTGGGTCAAGCTCCCTGAACGTCTCCACGATGACATTCCCCGTCTCCCGCTCGTAACCGTTCTCAATTTCCTCGCGAGTCATGGCTCGGGTCACCGGTATTTCACCGTAGAAATAATCCGCATGGGTCGTCCCGAGCGCAGGGATCGGCCTGCCTGCCTGCGCCCACGACGTCGCCCAAGGAGAATGGGTATGTACGACGCCCCCGATCGATGGAAACGCCCGGTACAGAACGAGATGTGTCGCCGTATCGGATGAAGGCTTCAGATCTCCCTCCACCTTGTTTCCGTCAAGGTCGACAACGACCAGATCCTCAAGCTTCAGCTTCTCGTACGCCACTCCGCTCGGCTTAATGACAACAAGACCTCGCTCGCGGTCAATCCCGCTCACATTCCCCCATGTGAACGTGACAAGTCCATATTTGGGCAAATCCAGGTTTGCCTCCAGCACCTCTTGCTTCAAACGCTTCAGCATGACAACCAACCTCCCTTCATTATTATAAACTTGTACGTACCTATTTTCCATCAAAATTTCGTTATTCCGCCTATCTTGTCAGTACAACCTTGCGGTGGAATCCCTCACAATCAGTTCGGGCTTGTACTGCTTCGAGGCGGAGA
>JBEPYM010000217.1:0-4209 GCA_041641375.1 Paenibacillus sp. | reverse complement strand
CAGCGCAAGCAGCGCATACCGGCGTTCCTTCCGCTTCATATAACGCGGCAGCGCCCGATATAACTGAATCGTATCCGAGAACGCCCGTTTCGCTTCCTGCTTTCGTCCAAGCGTTGCCTGAATGTCACCATACCGGTACATCCCCTCGCAGGAAGAAGAATTCATCTCGCCGAATTGCTCCAGATAGCCAAGCGCCTTCGTCTGGTCATGTTCCTTTATGGCTTCCGCCAGACGCAGATAAGGCTCTCCGTAAGCGACCCTTGGGTTCATCTCCAATGCTTCACGGATATTCCGCTCCCCACCATCCAAATCCCCCAGCTTCAGTCTGCAAAGACCCGACTCCCAGAGCACATCCGCCGAGTCCTCCTTCACCGCCGCCACCTGGCCAAGCAGCTCCAACGCCTCTTTCCAGCGCCTCTTCTCCATCAACAGCTTTGCCGCCTCATGCTTCGCACTCGTATCGTGAGGGCTGAGCAGCAGCTCCCGCTTCAGCTTGGCTAGTCTGCTGCTTCGCTTCAGAGGCTTCGTTACACTTGGAAACAGTCCGATATAGCGACGATCAAGCACATACAGCACCACAAGCAGCACAAGCAATGCCAGAAACGGATTACCCAGCAGCCACCATAATAGCGCAAAAACAAAAAATTTGCTCATCGTCCCGCTCCTCTCTCAGGAAAAAGCGCCTCTCCCCCCAAGGGTCAAGGCGCCGTTATTCAAGACTCCAGCATGTAGTCAACGACTATCGTATTGTCACGATTCGGCTTGAAAAAGGCCACGAACTCCTCATGCACCGGATGCACCTGATAGCTCCGCATCGCCTCTATAGATTCGAACGTCGTTTCCAGCACCAGATCATAGGAACGATCCGAGCGTAGCACATCGATCCCAACCCGGATATCAAGCAGCTCCGGAATACGTCCCTTCATCGCCATCAGCCTGTCTTTCGTCTCCTGCAGCATCTCCGACGATGAATCCTTCAGCTTAAATAGAACAATATGTCTCAGCATAAATTCCAGAACCGCTCCTCATTATTGGCAAAATTCAGTATCGTCCGCAAAAACCACCGTACCGTCATTGGCAAATTTAATATACGGCGAAGGCACGTGCCGATCCTTCACTCCGAACGGATTCACAGCCTGACCCCTCGTCTCGGGAGCCGCAAACGAAGAAAGCAGCAGCGAACCAAGCACAAGCAAGGAAAGCATCAAACCTCTTCTCATCTTGCCGATCCCCTCCCTTAACCGATATGATATGCAATTATACCACAGAACGACCGGGCAAAAAAGGGATAATCCGCATGTGTTCGCCCGATACTATGGAAAAAAAGGAGTGTTCTGCATGAAGAGAAATCAAGATCAACATTCAGTGGATATGCAAAGTTTGAGCGAGACGGAAAAAGCGAATATAGAGATGGGTCGGCTGTTCAACGAGGAACATGCTGACGAAGAAGACACACTTGAGCTTCCCGCCAACATTTTTGCAACCCGCAACGAATCTTGAACACAAATTCACACATGAGTCCACCCTTTGCTGTTGAAAGCTTTTCATAGTAAAATAATTGAAATATACTACGCCAATGCTGTTTATTCGGAAAGGTTGATGACCAATGGAGCAATCGTCTGCAAACTCTAATTTTCTGCGCACAATTATAGCCGAGGATTTGAAGGCCGGCCGAGTAACGGAAGTCGTAACCCGCTTTCCGCCTGAGCCGAACGGATACTTGCATATCGGACACGCCAAATCGATATGCCTGAACTTCGAGCTTGCGGACGACTTCAGGGGCCGAACCAATCTTCGCTTTGACGATACGAACCCGCTCAAGGAGGATATCGAATACGTCCGCTCTATCCAGGAGGACGTCAAGTGGCTCGGCTTTGAGTGGGACGGACTGTTCTTCGCGTCGAACTACTTTGATGAGATGTATGCGCGGGCGCAGCTGCTTATTCGCAAGGGCATGGCGTTCGTGGATGATCTGTCGGCGGAAGAAATCCGTGCAACGAGGGGCACGCTGACAGAACCCGGCAAGGAAAGTCCGCATCGAAACCGGACGGCGGAGGAAAATTTGGCGCTGTTCGAGCGGATGCGCGCCGGGGAATTCAAGGACGGCGAGAAAGTGCTGCGTGCCAAGATCGATATGGCATCGCCGAATATAAACATGCGCGATCCCGTCATCTTCCGGATCTCGCACACGCATCATCACAATACCGGGGACAAGTGGTGCATCTATCCGATGTATGCCTTCGCCCACCCCCTCGAGGACGCCATTGAAGGGGTGACACATTCCATCTGCACACTCGAATTCGAGGACCAGCGACCTTTTTACGATTGGGTCATCGAGCAATGCGAAATGCCGGCCCGACCGCGTCAGTACGAATTCGCAAGGCTGAATATGACCAATACCGTCATGAGCAAACGCAAGCTGAAGCAGCTTGTCGACGAGAAGGTCGTCGACGGCTGGGATGATCCGCGCATGCCGACCATCTCCGGCCTGCGCCGGAAAGGCTACACGCCGGAAGCCATTCGCAGCTTCTGCCGCGAGATCGGCGTTGCAAGAGCCGTTTCGCTGGTGGACGAGCGGATGCTGGAGCATTTTATCCGGGAGGATCTAAAGCTGAAGGCTCCACGTACGATGGCCGTGCTGGACCCTCTGAAGCTGGTGATTACGAACTATCCCGAAGGCGAAATCGAATGGCTGGAAGCAGAGGTCAATTCAGAGAATGAGGAGATGGGTATGCGTTCGATCCCGTTCTCCAGAGAAATCTATATTGAACGCGATGATTTTATGGAAAATCCGCCGGCCAAATATTTCCGACTTTTCCCGGGCAATGAGGTACGGCTTAAGCATGCGTATTTCGTGAAATGCGAGGAAGTAATCAAGGACGAGGCGGGCAACGTCGTCGAGATCCGATGCACGTACGATCCAGCCACCAAAAGCGGTTCCGGCTTCACAGGCCGCAAGGTCAAGGGTACGATCCACTGGGTCGAAGCCAGTAACGCCGTACCTGCCGAATTCCGACTGTACGAGCCGCTCATCTCAGATGAAGCGAAAGACGACGGGGACAACTTCCTGTCGCACATCAATCCAAATTCGTTAGTAGCACTCCAAGGCTTTGTCGAACCGAACTTGAAACAGACAATGCGGCATGACAAATATCAGTTCTTCCGTCACGGCTATTTCAACGTCGATCCGAAAGACTCTTCCCCGGAGCGGCTGATTTTCAACCGGATCGTATCGCTCAAGAGCTCTTTCGACGTATAAGCGCCTTGGGTATCGGAAAGGCAGGACAGGAACACCCGCGGGGTTCCCATCCTGCCTTCTATTCGTTATATATGCTAAAGCTTGTAGCCGTCCTTCGCCAGCAAATCCTCGCGGATCGGCGTAAACGTATCAAACAGCATGGATGGGCGCAGCGCCCGAACTCCATGCTCAACCTCACTTGGAATATAGATGCTTTCGCCTTCCTTCACGATATGCAGCTTGTCGCCAATCCGAAACTCCATCTCACCGTATGCGACGTATGTCAGCTGCTCATGCGGATGCGAGTGCACATAACCTTCCGCCCCCTCTTCAAACTTCACGAGCATACTCATCATCCCTTTGCCCACCGTCGTAATTTTGCGCTGCACTCCGGGCTCCGCAGGCTTCCATTCCCCTTGAATATTCATGCCGATCGCTCCTCTGTTACGGATCAAATAAAGTTCACCATAGGCTCACCTGTCATTGTAACATATCCTCCAAAGCTATTCACATCTCGCAGCCGCTAATGCCTTTATAGCTTGTACTCCACCCTGCTGGTCATGTAACCGATATCCCATCAGTTCGCATTTTCAAATCCACTAATCTCCTCTTTCACTCCGCATCTCCTCTCCTGGCCACGATCACGTTAACGTACCCTTTCCGTCATTGGTCAGCGGCGAAAGGTATCTCCATTATCAAATTTGATGTGTATCCCCTCAGTTCCACCCAACCGGACATGAGGAATTTATTTTTTGTTCGCTTTATTTAGAAACATATGTTCGTTATAATAAAAATATATGGCATTATAAAGGAGATAACTGATGTGATTTTGATAAATTCGATCGGGCAATTTTACGAGTATTTCCCAAACGAGGAAGCATGTGTGGAGGCTTTGATTCGATATAAGTGGCCCCATGGATTTCGCTGTTCAAACTGCGGTTCCCAACGCGGTTACCATCTCCCATCTCGCC
>JBEPYM010000216.1:0-4255 GCA_041641375.1 Paenibacillus sp. | reverse complement strand
GGGGGAGGAACGAATTCGGGAGCTGCAATCCGGCAGTCAGCAGGCGTTCAGCCGCCGATCGTGCGGCAGCTGATGCAGACGTTAGGTCTCGATTATGAACGGTTATTAGCCAAAGCATTGGACAAGTCCGCGCCAGCTGGCACGATGGAGCTGGCGCCGGGTCGGCCGGAAGGGCTGAAGCAGCCTGCTGCGGAATCGATGAAGCAGCTTCTGCTGTCTATCGTACAATCCGGAGACGGCGAAATTCCAGCGGCGATCAAGGAGACCGCTTCACAGCTAGCCCAGCATATTACTGGGCAGCAGCTGCTGGCCACGCCGGACCGCTCCTCACCGCTCATGCATGTCACATTGTTTGTACCGATTCTGGACAAGAACGGACAGCAAACCGCATCCATACAAATCCAGTCGCGCAAGGGCGAACGGGGCGCTCTGGACGGCAGTAACTGCAGATTGCTTTTTGACCTGCGAATGAATACACTCGGAGATACTGTTGTGGAAGTACAGGTCATCGATCGATTGGTCGGCCTTCATATTCACAATGATTATCCGGGTATTCCGACCTTAATGGACAGTATGAAGCCTCTCATTCAGCGATCGCTCGAGCAAATCGGATATCAGTTTCTCTCCATGAAGGTTTCTGAATTTCCGAAGTCTATCGAACCTGCTGCGAACGAGCCCTCGCAACCGGGGGTTGAAGCCGCCCTTAAATTCAGCGCATCACCGTATCGGGGGGTGGATGTACGGATATGAGCCAAATCAGGAAGGCGGTTGCTCTGCGTTATGCTCCTGATCAGAACAAAGCGCCTACCGTCGTAGCGAAAGGCAAGGGGCTGCTGGCTGAAAGCATTCTGGCAAAAGCAAAGGAGAGCGGAGTTCCGGTGCAAGAGGACCCCTCTCTTGTCGAAATATTATCGCAGCTGGAGCTGGAACAGGAAATTCCGCCCGAGCTGTATCAGCTTGTGGCCGAAGTGCTAAGTATGATTTATCGCACGGATCGGGTGGCCAAGGAGCGCAGCGGGATATGACGGACCCACGCAAACGGACAGGAGCTCTGGGAGAGAGGGCTGCCGAACAATGGCTGACTTCCCACGGCTATCGAATAGTGGAACGGAATTGGCGCTGCCGGCTTGGCGAAATCGATCTGATCGTTGAATACGGGGCGACCATCGCTTTTGTTGAAGTCCGGACTCGTTCCGCGTATGCTGTGCCTGCATTTGGGGTCGCCGTCGAGGCCATCCCGCTGCGCAAGCAATGGCAAGTACGACGCGTTGCGTCCGTTTATTTGGCAGCCCGTGAGCAGCAGGAGCGCCAGGTACGCTTTGATGCGATTGCAGTCACATTGGAAGCGGATGGCGCTGCTTGCATAACGCATATTCCGAACGCCTTCTAGAACTGGTGTTGTCTGTCCCAGAATCGATATTGGATTGCCTCCGCCAAGTGCTGTCCCTCGAGCTGTGCAGCTCCGTCCACATCCGCGATCGTCCTTGCGACCTTCAAAATTCGATCGTGCGCTCTCGCACTTAAGCCCAAATTATCGAATGCGCTCCGCAGCAGCTTTTCCGCATCTTTCGTTAGTGCGCAGTGGATACGAAGCGAGCTGCCCTGCAGCTCGCTGTTATAACGATAGACAGTGCCGCGATACCGTTCTGCTTGCACCGCCTGGGCGTGCTCCACCTGTTTTCTCATTCCTTCTGTTGTGCCGGTCCTGCACGTGCCGCCCTCTTCCGTCTCCTCCCAGAAATCAACCGGCTTTGGAACCTCCACCTGCAAATCTATACGGTCTATAAGCGGCCCTGACAGCTTGGCTCGATAGCGTCTGAGCTCCTGCACGCTGCAGGTGCACGAACGACCGCTTCCGTAGTAGCCGCACGGGCATGGATTCATGGAGGCGGCGAACAGGAAGCTGGCCGGGAAGGTCGTCACACCTCTGGCCCGTCCGATCGTGATTGACCGGTCCTCGAGCGGCTGCCTGAGCACCTCCAGCGACGCGCGGCTGAATTCGGGCAGCTCGTCCAAATATAGCACACCGTAATGGGCGAGGCTGACTTCGCCCGGTTTAGGTACGGAGCCGCCGCCGGCAAGACCGTTCGTCGATATCGTATGATGAGGAGAGCGGAAGGGGCGCTCGCGTATAAAGCCGTCTGTCTTCGGCAGCTGTCCTGCGGCACTGTAAATTCGGGTTACCTCAAAACCTTCTTCGTCGGAAAGCAGGGGCATAATGGTCGGCAGTCGTTTCATCAGCATCGTTTTGCCGGATCCCGGGGTGCCCGAGAAGAGCAGGTTGTGTCTGCCGGCTGCGGCGATGACGAGCGCCCGCTTGGCCGTTCGGTGTCCGCGGACGTCTGCAAAATCAAGATCGACATTCGTCCGTAAACGACATATTTCGTCATGTGAATGATTAAAGCCATTAACAAAACAAGGCAACTCCTTGAGCTCAGACAATTTATTTAATGGGATTAACTTAATGTCGGGGACGAGCGCCGCTTCGCGGACGCTTTCTTCGGGTATGACAAGGGTAGAGTAGCCAAGTTTTTTGGCTGTGTAAGCCATAGAGATGACACCGGGCACCGCGCGCAGCGTACCGTCCAGTGCGAGTTCACCAATAAAAACGGTGTCTTTGACCCATGAGGGATCAAGCTGTCCGGTCGTATGTAGGACAGCAGCGGCAATCGCCAGGTCAAACGATGTTCCGTCCTTTCTTACGTCGGCTGGTGCCAAATTGATCGTAACTCTGCCGAGCGGGAACGTGCTCCCACTGTTGCGGATCGCGCTGCGAACACGTTCCACCGATTCACGCACAGATGAGTCGGGAAGTCCGACAAGCTGTACCTGCGGCAGTCCGCTGCCTACATCCGCTTCTACCTCAATGACGCGACCGTCAATGCCGGTCAAGCATGCGCCGTATACTTTGCCATACATACAAAAAAACCTCCTCCGGATTATAAATAAATCCCGGTTGGAGGTGCTTCCTCAAATGCCGATATGATCGTTGCCTCTTGACTATAACGCTTTTGGGCGTGTATGTAAATGATTCGGATGCATGTTTTAGGTACAATATGGAAACGGTAAAATAGGGTCGTGAAGGGTTCGCCAAAAAAACTTGCAGCTTGCTATAGGAATTTGTCGAAGGATCAAGTACAATAGGACTGTTTGGGGTTGTTCACGCAGGCGTCACAATTGGGTCGGCTATATCAGCAGGAATCCCGGGGGCGTTCGCGAACTAAATAAAGGTTTGAACCTTTTTGTAGGAGGAGTTCGGAGAATGAATATCCATGAGTACCAAGGGAAAGAAATCTTGAGACAGTACGGCGTCAAGGTTCCCGAGGGCCGAGTGGCGTTTACGGTTGATGAAGCCGTAGAAGCCGCCAAGCAGCTCGGCACGGCCGTAACGGTCGTCAAGGCGCAAATCCATGCCGGAGGACGTGGCAAGGCCGGTGGCGTAAAGATTGCCAAGAGTCTGGATGACGTGCGTACATATGCGTCGCAAATTCTCGGCAAGGTGCTTGTTACTCACCAGACAGGGCCGGAAGGCAAAGAAGTAAAGCGCCTGCTGATTGAGCAAGGCTGCGATATCAAGAAGGAGTATTATGTGGGTCTCGTTGTCGATCGGGCGACGGGCCGCATCGTCATGATGGTTTCCGAAGAGGGCGGCACCGAAATTGAAGAGGTCGCTGAGCATTCACCGGAGAAAATCATCAAGGAAGTAATCGATCCTGCTGTCGGACTTCAGGGCTTCCAAGCTCGCAAGCTCGCATATGCGATCCGCATTCCGAATGAGCTGGTCAACAAGGCGGTCAAGTTTATGCTTGGCTTGTACCGTGCATTTGTGGAGAAGGACTGCTCCATTGCAGAAATCAATCCGCTCGTCGTAACTGGCGACGGAGAAGTAATGGCGCTTGACGCCAAGATGAACTTCGATTCCAACGCGCTGTTCCGCCACAAGGACATTCTGGAGCTTCGTGATTTGGAAGAAGAGGACGAGAAGGAAATCCAGGCCTCCAAATTCGATCTCAGCTATATTGCGCTGGAAGGAAATATCGGCTGTATGGTTAACGGCGCAGGTCTTGCGATGGCAACGATGGATATTATCAAGTATTACGGCGGGCAGCCTGCCAACTTCCTCGACGTTGGCGGCGGCGCAACTACCGAGAAGGTAACGGAAGCGTTCAAGATCATTCTTTCCGACAAGAATGTGAAAGGCATTTTCGTTAATATTTTTGGCGGCATCATGAAGTGCAATGTGATCGCGGAAGGA
>JBEPYM010000215.1:0-4291 GCA_041641375.1 Paenibacillus sp. | reverse complement strand
CGCCGCTGCGCGTTTCGCGCTCATTGCGTATTCCGGCGAAGTTGGGCAGTCATTCCGGAAAATAATGGGCAGTAGTTCCGAAAAAGATTGGGCAACCGTTCCGAAAATGAATGGGCAGCGGTCCAGGAACCGCTTAGTGCCCGTTCCGGGACCGGATGCCCCCTCAAAGTCTCAAGGCGACCATTAGTTACTTCATATCAGAATTTTCAGGCGTTGGCAAGCGCGCGGTAACTTTACGCATGGATTCACCTTTCAGCACAATACGGTATGCGCGATGAACAAGCCTGTCCAAGACCGCGTCAGCCAGCGTTGGGTCGGCGAAGTGCGAATACCACATGTCTTCAGGTAGTTGGCTGGCGAGACAGGTTGAATGCAGTGAAACGCGATCATCAAGAATGTCGAGCAATTCGCGGCTTTCAGCGGCAGCCAGCGGCGCAAGCCCCCAGTCGTCAAGGATAAGCAGATCCACTTTGGTTAATTGGGCGGCTAACTTGCCGTACGAGCCGTCTCCTTTCGCCAACAAGATATCCTGGAACAGGCGCGAGAGGCGATAATACCGTACATGTAACCCTTGGCGGCAGGCGGCGGTGGCAAGTGCGCACACAAGAAATGTCTTGCCGACGCCCGTCGGCCCGGTGACGAGCAGGTTATGGTGGGCAGTTAGCCATTGCCCGGATTGCAGTTGACGCATAAGCGCGCGGTCAAGACCCCGGTGCGTTTCATAATCGATATCCTCAGGGCAGGCGGCGACTTTCAGGCGGGCTTCCCGCAACAAACGTCCAATCTGGCGATTTTGACGCAACGTTACTTCATGGTCGACGAGCAGGCCGAACCGTTCGTCGAAAGAAAGCTCGTGAACACGCGGATCCTGAAGCTGCTGCTGGTAAGCTTGTACCATCGCGGACAGACGAAGATGGCGCAGGTTGTCGAAGGTGCTTTGCGGATGTATGGCAGATTCCTCCTTGGTTGTGGATGATGTGATTGGCAGGAGCGGCGAGTGCCGCCCCATCCCTATAATCCAAGATAATCGTATGCTTTCACCAGATCTGGTCGAGGTATCGCTCGCGTCCAGCTCGTTCGCGGATAATTCGCTCTTCCCGGCTTTTGTGTGCGCTCACCTTCGACTGGATAACGAAATCGATACCGGCACGGATCACTTTTTCCATCCGTCCAAATCGTTTTCCGGTGAACGGGCAAACGTACTGCACAACCGTTGTCGTATGCGATAAGATGCGGTCAAACGCGCGGCGGGCTTCTTGCAAAATCTCCTCCGGAACGTCTTTAAAGTCGCCCTCGATGCGCATGTTCCACAGATCGTCTACAAGCTTATCGGTGTATAAGGGTATTCCTTGTGCTGGAGAGCGGCCCACAGCGCTTAGCGCCTCTTCAAGCTGTTTATTCACTGCCGTAAGCCGTTCAATCTCAGCCTCTAGACAGCGGAGCTTCTCGTCCGGCTTGCGAGCCGTAATAAATCGCGCCAGTTCGTCCGGATGAATCCGCCAGCCTGCTTTGCGGTCTGCGGAACGTTCGCCTTGAAGTGTGCCATCACGCAGCCAGCGGCGAACCATCTGGATGCTGTCCGTAATCCCGCGCTTCTGCAGCTCAGTAAAGGCTCCGTTTACGTTGTACATCAATTTCGCCTCCATCTTTCATACAACGCGTAGTCATATTACGTATGGTAACATTACACGGAGTAACATTAAGTGAAGTAATGTCAGTTGAGATACTGCTGTTGTCGAATCGCTTCGTCAGACTGAGCGTCGTCCGTCAGGATATCGTCCATGGACTGCTGGTAATATCCTGGTCCGCGCACGTTCCCATGCAGCGATGTCGGCGCTTCGGCTTGCGCCTGCGTGAGCGGAAGCGTATCAAGGCCCTTTTGCAAGATAGACTTTACGCTCTGATACGAATAGGCGCCCAAGGTAACGGCCCGAGTGGCGGCAGCTTCGAGGCGCTGTCCGGTGTAACGTTTGCTCAAGGATAAAATCCCTAGGCAACTGCGATACCCTTGCTCCGGATGCGGGAAACGCGCCAACACTCCTTCGACGAGCTTGCCGGTGTTCGGACCGATATCGGCGCCCCAAGCGATGAGGCGCGACGGCGTCCATTCCATATGTTTCTGGTGGGCTTTCGGACGGTGCAGTGGATCAGTAACGACTTGACCCTTCTGGTAGGCTCGGCGGTGCGACGCGACACGGTTGCCTTTGTGGAACACTTCAACAAGCGATTCCGTCATGCGCACATCGACTTCTTCCCGCACCAGTCGATACGGGACGCTGTAAAGCGCGTAATCTACCGAGATGTGGTAGTCGATGTTTACGCGCGCTTTCTGCCAGCGGGCAAACGTGTACGGGACGGCAGGCAGCGGCTTCAGCGCCGGTTTGTCCACGGCTTGAAACAGCGAGAAACGGCTGCCGTCCAGCTTCTGAAAGGGCTTGTCGTTCAGGCGTTGCAGCAATTCGCCAATCGCCACATTCAACTCGCGGAGACTGAAAAACGTCCGGTTTCTAAGCGCCGCCATAATCCACCGCTCCACGAGGAGGACGGCGTTTTCTACTTTCGACTTGTCTTTTGGTTTTCTCGGCCTGGTCGGAAGAATGGCGCATCCGTAGTGGGACGCCATTTCTTGATACGTACGATTCAGGACCGGCTCATAACGGTCTGCCTTGTATACGCCTGATTTCAGGTTGTCCGGTACGAGCAGTTCCGGAACGCCGCCGAAGAACTGAAATGCGCGCACGTGGGCGCATATGAACGATTGCAGATCCTGACTCCAGGCGGCTTCTACGTAGGTGTAGCTGCTTGCGCCAAGCGTGGCGATGAATAGCTGCGCTTCATAGATTTCTCCGGTGTCGGGATCCACGACGGGGAGGGTCGGACCGGCGTAGTCGATAAAAAGCTTCTCCCCGGCACGGTGCTCCTGGCGCATGGAAAGCTGCAGTGTCATGCGCCACTTGTTGAACCGCTCGCAAAACTGGCTGTACTGGTATCCGGCTGAATGAACCGTCTTGTACTCCGTCCAAAGCAGTTGCAGGGTAACGCCTTTCTTCTTGGACTCCTTGTAAATATAGTCCCAATCCGGCTCCTGCCATTTTTGCGGTCGTCCCCTCGACTTGGGAAATAGCAGCGCTTCGAGCGCAGCCTCGTCAAGATGCGGAGACAACGGCCATGAAAGATTGGCGGCTTTGGCACGTGCGACAATGTTACTAACTGTACCATGAGAGATGGATAAACTGCGGGCGATGGTGCGTTCGCCTAAATCGGTCTCGGCTCGCAAACGCAACACATCTTTGATGGTGGGCAAGGCAATCCTCCTTCGTTTCGGCATAAGCTATCCCCTTTCTATCGATGTCGACAATGACATTCGACAATTAGGAGACAATCTCTTGCCTTGATGAATGGATTCGCCTTGAGAGGGAGGGGCCGGCACAAACGCCCAATATTTATCGGAACGGGTGCCCAATATTTATCGGAATGAATGACCAATAATTATCGGAATCAGTGCCCATGAATTATCGGAATCGATGCCCAATGATTATCGGAATACGCATGTCAGGCATCTCGTCCAATTCGGTCACCACATACTGAAACGCCCCGCATCCTCCGCTTTGGTGATCGAATCCGCCAGGGGGCGGCCCCGAACGAACTGTCTAGAAACGCCCAACTCGATAGGCTAAAGTTTTGGGCCTGGATTTGAACGGCTTCGGAATTGAATCCGGCCAAATTAAAAAAATCTCGTCAATGATCGGATCGGGATTTGCAGGAGAAGCTTGCGTCCAGTTGGTAACAACAAAGTCGGCGCACGAACCGTCAGCAGTTGGCGTAATCATCACAGATGCCAACAGAGGCTCTCCGCCAGGTCCTGTTCCTGAAAGCAAGGCTTCGACAGTCAAATAAATCCCCCTTTTCATCATGAATTTTACCTACATCGTCAGCATATGCCCCTTTATTTTACATGGAGTGATGAAATAGCCCATATGGGCCAATGCAACAGGGCAAGAAGAAATGACGGCTGCTTGCGCAGGTCGCCCTCCCTATCCGCTGCTTAACAAACCGTTCTCATAGCCTTTGGCCACCGCGCCAACCCTTGTCTTCACGCCAAACTTCTGAATGATGGATGCGATATGATACTCTACCGTCCGCTTGCTCATCGCAAGAGCGTCGGCAATTTCCTGATTCGTATTTTCCTTAGCCATCAATACCAGCACCTCCCGCTCCGTCGGGGTCAACTGATCCTGCTTGTTCTGACGGATGACCTTCTCGGAGACGAGCACATGACCCATCAGGCTTT
>JBEPYM010000214.1:0-4373 GCA_041641375.1 Paenibacillus sp. | reverse complement strand
CCAGCACCAGCATCGCGCCCGCAATTGCGGCAGCGGCGGCGGTTCTTCTTGAATGTAGGAGCAAAATAGCGTCGCCTCCAAATGGAATGGTACTCCCAGTTTGCAGGAGGCGGCGCCTGTTTGTAAAGGATATATTTGGGAATCATCCAAAAAAAACAGCCTCAAGCAGCACGGACATCCGTACCGCTTGAGGCGGCCTCCTCCTTCTATAACAATACCTCTCGCTTCGTCTCCGCCGATTCATAGATCGCGGACAAAATCTTGATCATATCGACGCCGGACTGCGGCCGGAAGATCGGCTCCTCACGGCCAAGCACGACATTCACGAAGTGGTGAATGTTCGGCGTATGACCGCCGTGATCCTTCGCCAGCCGCGGATGAATGTCGCACAAGGTGCCTTCAATCTCGCTGAACAGCTTCAGCTCGCCCTTCTTGAAGCTGCAGCCCGCCTTTGTTCCGCGCAGCTCCAGGAAGTTCATCTCCTCCTCGATATTGGACGCCCAGCTGAATTCGATCTGCAGCGTCGCGTCGTTCTCGAAACGGATAAACCCGGTTGCCAAATCCTCCACATTGAAGGTACCCGCCTGATTGACAACTCCGAATGTACTGTGAGGCGAATCCGACAGCGTGCTGCTCGCGAACTTCGTATACGCCGCTCCCACCACCGCCACCGGACGCGGGTTGCCCATCAGCCACATCGCCAGATCGATGAAGTGTACGCCCAGGTCGATGAGCGGACCGCCGCCGGACAGCTCCTTCGTCGTAAACCAGCCGCCCCGCCCCGGGATGCCACGTCTGCGAATCCAGCCGCAGCGTCCGGTATATACGTCGCCCATATGACCCGCTTCGATATACCCCTTCAGAAATTGCGAAGCCGGACGGAACCGGTTGTTTCGCATCACCATCAGCACCTTGCCGCTCGCTTCCGCCGCCGCCTTCATTTTTTCGGCTTCCAGCGGGTTCACCGCATCGGGCTTCTCACAGAAAACATGCTTGCCGGCATGCAGCGCCGCAATCGCAATTTCCGAATGGTACACGTTCGGCGTACAGATGTCGATCGCATCGATGTCCGGCTGCGCCAGCAGCTCCCGGTAGTCGGTATACACGCGGGTTACGCCGTATTCCTTCGCCAGCGCTTGCGCCCGTTCCTCCGACACGTCGCAGAACGCAACAATTTCCGCATCCTCACACGACTGCCAGCCCTGCATATGAAGCCCCTTCAAAATACCGCCAGATCCGACAATGCCAATTTTCAGCGTAGACACCGTTCCTAGCCCTCCCAATTGTTATCTTGTACCCGCTTGATGTCCGGCAACCTGCTCCAGCGGCACCGGCACATGTCCGTACGTTTGCTGCTCACGCGCAGCCGGCGCCGCCCAGCGCGCCGCATTCGAAATAATACGCCTAACCTCAGGCCGGTAGTAAGTCGGGAACGTCTCGTGCCCGGGACGGAAATAGAAAATTTTGCCCTGTCCGCGATAGAAGCAGCAGCCGCTGCGGAACAGCTCCCCGCCCTCGAACCAGCTGGCGAACACCAGTTGGTCCGGCTCCGGAATATCAAAATGCTCCCCGTACATCTCTTCCTGCGGAATTTCGAAATACTCCCCGATCCCCTCTGCGATCGGATGCCCCGGCGACGTGACCCACACGCGCTCCTTCTCGCCGATCTCCCGCCATTTCAGACTGCAGCTCGTGCCCATCAGCCTTTTGAAAATTTTCGAATAATGTCCCGAATGCAGCACGATTAATCCCATCCCGGCCAGCACCCGCTCATGCACCTTTTGCACGATCTCGTCCCGCACCTCTTGATGCGCCATATGCCCCCACCAGACAAGCACATCGGTCGATGCCAGCACCTCATCCGTCAAGCCGTGCTCCGGCTCGTCCAGTGTGGCGGTCCGCACCTCAAACTTCGCTTCGTCAAACCCTTTCGCAATCGCCGCATGGATCCCATCCGGGTACACCTCGATAACACGGGGATTTTTCTTTTCGTGACGGTATTCATTCCAAATCGTAACGCGAAGCTTACCAATCTCTCCCATAGCCTCTCCATCTCCTCCATGATACATGTACGTGCCCGATATCCATCAGTATACCTCTTGACAACGGGCCGAACGATTCGCACAATTGACTTGTTTATATCCATTTTTGACTTGAGACGGAGGAGGCTGCAAAAATGGAAAGAGATATCCGCGTGGAGCTCGTCCAATACCAGAGTCCATTGCTTCGAATGAAAATTTGGGAGATCGCCCACCTCGCAGCCGGACCGGTTCATTCGACCGCTCCCGTCAAGCAATGGCACTACCACCCGGAAGCGGAAATTGTGCTGTTTCTCGAAGGCTCGAACCAATACTTTATTGACCGGACGAGCTTTACGCTGTCTCCCGGCGAGGTTATGCTGGTAGGGCCGTCGCAGCTGCATGCAGGCCGGAACCGGACGGAGGGGAAAATCCGCTATATCGTATGCCAATTTGACCTTCGCCAATATCTGGATTCCTTCGCGGCGCCGTATTTCTATTTCTTCGCCAACCCGGAATCGCCGCTGAGCCGGCTCAATGAACAAATACGTGCGGACCGGTCTCTCAACGACAGCCTAGCAGCCGCGGTTACCAGCATCTATGAGGAGTCGCAGCAGCGCCGGGTCGGCTATGAGCTGGCAGTGAGCATGCATATGAAGCACATTATGGTTTCCTTGCTGCGCGCCTGTCTGGGGAACGGGGAGGAGGCCAGATACCGCGCGATCGAATCGCTGCGGCCGCTGCTGGACTATATCGAGGTGCATGTATCGGACAAAATGGATCTGAAAGCGGCAAGCGGCGTATTAAACATGAATTATCATTATGTATCGAGGTTGTTTCGCAAAGCGATGGGGGTTACCTTCGTGGACTATGTGAACGGGAAGCGCATCCAGGCGGCGCAGCGCCTGCTGGCGACAAGCGACATAGCGGTTTCGGAGGTTGGCGCGGAGGTCGGGATCGGGAACGCTGCGCATTTCTTCGAGCTGTTTCGGCGGCATAACGGCTGCACGCCGGCGGAGTTTCGCCGCAGACTGCGAGCGTGAGCGCTCATAACCTGCAGCGGATTTCAAGGACATGCGCAAGCCTATGACGGTTTGCCGCGCCTTCAGCAGTTGCCGCGCCTTCAGCGATTTGCAGCGCTGCCTGCATAGCGGCGCCTGCTCGTCGTCCAGCTACCCTGCAGCTAGCCGAGCCACTCCGACATCCCGATCATCGCGATCAGCCCGAGGATGAAGGCGAACGTCGCCGAACGCTCATATCCGTGCCCGTGGCTTTCCGGGATCAGCTCCTTGTAGACGATAAACAGCATCGCCCCCGCCGCAAAAGCAAGTCCGTATGGAATCATGCCGGATACGAATGCGGTGAGATGGTAGCCGAGCACACAAGCGAGCAGCTCAATCACACCGGTGATGAAGGCGAAAACAAAAGCAGGCGTGCGGCGCACCCCCTGCGTTACCAGAAACAGCGCGATAAGAAAGCCTTCCGGGGCGTTCTGGAGCCCCATCGAGAAAGCGACGAGCGGTCCAAGCTCCTCCTCGCCGCTGGCATAGCTGACACCGACCGACAGCCCCTCGGGTATATTGTGCAGCGTCATCGCAGCCAGGAACAGCAGCGCCCCCGACTGCAGCGGCAGCCTTCGGAAGCGCCGCCGATCGCCTGTCGTATGTCCCGGATCCTCGTGCGGCACCACCTTCTCAAGCAGCGTCAGCACGAGCGTGCCGAGCAGAATGCCGATGGTTAACACAAACAGGTTGGACAGCTTCAGCGCACTTGGGATCAGGCTGTATGTGGAAGCGGCGACCATGACCCCAGCGGTAAATGCGAGCAAAATATCTCTCCACCGATGCGACATACGGCGAAAGAAAAAAATCGGCAGCGCCCCAAGCCCTGTTGCCATAGACGAAGCGAGACCGCCCCAGATCATCGTTTCCACAAATCTTGCCTCCAGACGAGCAGGTTGTCTCCTAACAGGATATGCCTCCAACCGGGGAAATAGACATGTCCCGTTACGCTCCGAACGACCACACGCTGTGGCTCAGCGAGCCGTACCGGTAGCTGCGGTGCAGCAGCCGGGCCGTGCGGCTGTCGTCCGCCGCACCGAGCGCATAGAAGATGGGCACGAAATGCTCGCGCCCGTACGGCGGAACCGCATCCTGCGCATAGGGGGCAAGCTCGTCGTAGCGAAACAGCGACTCCGTATCCCAGCGCTCCAGCCGCTCCTTCAGCCAGTCGTCGAATTCGACCGCCCAAGCCTGCGTCGGTCCCGACCAATCAAGCCGCCGCAAATTGTGCACCGTACCGCCGCTGGCCACGATCACTACGCCTTGCTCGCGCAAAGACGCAAGCTGTTTGCCA
>JBEPYM010000213.1:0-4441 GCA_041641375.1 Paenibacillus sp. | reverse complement strand
CTTATTCATCAAGCAGCCGGATGGAAGCTTTCTGCACACGATGGCGGAAGGACAGTTTTTTAACGTCTTGCAGGAAACACCTCAGTTAATTTTGAACCGCCCCATACTTCCGGAGCAATTGCCAGGAAATTCCTTTGAGCATTATGAGAAGGCATGGAGCGGATCTGATACCGTCTACGAGAACGAATACCGGGGACGAACGATTTTGACGTTCCTGAAGCCAATTCGTAGTTCGAACGGTACGGTGCGCGAGGTAATCGGAACGGTGATCGATATGACGGAGCGAAAAGAAGCGGAGCGCAGAGCGGCTGAGAGCGAGCGCCGACGCCAGGAGGCACAGGCTGCCGCGGAAGCTAAATCACAGTTTCTGGCAAAGATGAGCCATGAGCTGCGCACGCCGCTGAATGGCGTAATCGGCTTGACGCAGCTGCTTCAACGAACGGACGTCACGGCCTTGCAAGCCGATTATTTGGACAAAATCATGTCGAGCTCACGGCACCTGCTGCACACGATCAACGATATCCTGGACTTTTCGAAGCTGGAAGCTGGCAGGATGGAGCTGCATCCCGTTCGGCTTTCCATCCGGGACTGGGCGGAACGAATGAAGGATACCGCCTATTTGATGGCAAGGGGAAAAGAAATTGCGATTCAAGTCCATATCGACCAGCAATGCCCGGAGGCGATTATGGCGGATGAGCTGCGATTGGACCAGATTATGCTGAATGTAATCAGCAATGCAGTGAAATTTACAGAGGAGGGTACCGTCACCGTCTCCGTTATCATGCGCACCTATGATGCCGCACGCTGCACACTGACGTTCTCCGTTCAGGATACCGGGATCGGTATGACGGAGGAGCATATGAAGCATGTGCTCCAACCTTTCGGACAAGCGGACGCATCGATAAGCCGCAAATACGGCGGAACAGGACTCGGACTTGTCATATGCAATGAGCTGCTTGCGTTGATGGACAGCTCACTCGAAATCACAAGCCGGTACGGGGAAGGCAGCGAATTTGCCTTCACCGCAGCATTCCCGCTTGCTTCCAGCTCAACGAGCTAAGGAATATACGGGATAATCGCAGCAAGCTCGGTGTCTATTCGTTCGATAGCCTGCTCATGGCGTTCTCGTTCCGCCTTGATGGCAATGCCCTCATACTGCTTTACGGCATTCAACAGACTTTCGGCATACAGGTTGGCGGCGACACCCTTTAGGGTATGCAGCTTAGGCTGCAGCTGCCGGGTGTCGCCCAGCTCTACCAGTGCATGCAGCTCGCGTCCGAAGGCTGCATACTCATGCTTGAAGGAAGCAAGCAAAAGCTGGACGAGATGGAGCTTGCCGTCCATCCGGTTCAGCAGTCTGCGCCCGTCAATTCCCTGAATCCTGTAGAGCCACCCGAGCCCGGACCAACGTTCGATCATCTCGGTCAGCTGCCGCTCCTCCAATGGCTTCGTAACAACATCGTTCATACCGGCCTTCACATATTCCTCATGGTCCTCTCCCATCACATTGGCTGTAAGGGCAATAATCGGAAGAAGCCTTCTGTCCGGATGTTGCCGAATCGCCTTCGTAGCCTCCACTCCATCCATTACCGGCATGTGAATATCCATCAGCACCAGATCCACCTGCTCCTGCTCGAGCAAGGTAAGCAGCTCTTGCCCGTTCCGGGCCAGCAGCGTCTTATGACCGAGATGATCCAGCATCCCTTGGATGACAATCCGGTTAATCTCATGATCCTCGGCAACGGCTATGTGCAGCTGCCGACGGTCCGATTGCCGCCCTTCCGACACCCGATTTTGAATAGCGGTCAGGCAGCGGTGCAAGGATAGTCGACTGACCGGCTTCATCAATACGGTATCCGCTTCGGTATGCGCAGTCTGATCAATTTCGGAGACGGAGACAAGTACGATATATTTCGTTCCTGGCGGCCACACCGCGGCTCTTATATCCGGCAAGGAACGAATATCGGAAACAATGATGATATCCGTCTCCGTCGCTTCCTTAACGAGCTTCTCCTGATCCGCAGCATGGACAGGAGAAGCCGCCTGATAGCCGAACGAAAGGGTCATTCGATACAGTGCTTCACTCAGCTCCGGCTCCTGCACCCGGATGACAACGAGCAAGGATGGATCGTCAGAGGAATTGGTAAAAAGCGCAGGCGAACGATCGCCATGTCCGAAGGACACCTCGAAGGAGAGGAGCAGCCCGAAGTCCGATAATTCCGTATCCGCGAGCTCGCTTCCCATCGCTTGCACCAGCTGTCGTCCTCTCTCCAGCAGCTCGGCGGAGCGAGCACGCGAGCTGCTGCCCGCAAATTCCAGGTGAAATTGAACGATAATACGATCAAGATCCATATGCTCCAGACTAGCTCTAATCATAATCTTACCTGACTCCATACCGGCCGCACCGCAGGTCAGCAGGCCTGCCAGTGCCTGTCTAAGCTTGTACGGGTCGCCCTTGATGTAGATCGGAATGTGCTCATCCGTTAGAAAGATCGCTTCCACCCTCTTGTCAGCCAGCCGGCTGCGAACGGTGTCCTCGAGCTTTGTAAACACTTCTTCCAGCTGAAATTCAACGCTTTCAACCGCCGCTCCGCGTGTTTCGTATTTTGCCATATCGATAATCGTATCGACTTGGTCAAGCAGTGATTTCGACGAGCTCTCGATTCGATCCGCATAGGCACGCTGCAGCGGTGTGGGGCGAGATTGCTGGAGCAGCTTCGTCAAGCCCATAATTCCATGAAGAGGAGTGCGCAGCTCGTGGCTGAGCTTTGCCAGAAACTCGCTTTTGGCCCGGCTCTCTTCATTCACTAGCTTGCGTTCGCGCTCGGCTTTCCGAAAATCGGTGACATCAACACAGCAGCCGATCACATCCAGCACTTCGCCGTCTTCCACAATCGGCTTTAAGGTTACTAGCAGCTCCTTACCTGCGAATTCGACTTCGTAAGTGACCCGTTCCCCTGCCCAAGCTCGGTCGTATTGAAGCGCTAACCATTCGGCAAAATCGGGAGTAAACGCTTGCACCTCGTCAAGCGCCTTTCCAATGAACATGTCCGGGCGGAGCTGAAGCTCCTGAAGCAGCTCACCCTGAATAAACTCATAGACATAACGATTTCCAATTTTCTGAAATCGAAACGTAAAACCGGGCTGCAGCCGAAGCAGCGTAATCATCTCCTGCTCCAATCGGCGAGCCTGAATCCGATACGAGTCGGCTTTAAGCAAATATTGCAGGAGGACGGCGGTAAGCAGAGCCGCTACCCCATGATACACAAGATACGTCAGCATCAGCTTGTAATTATTGCTTTGCACGAGCACCATTAAAACGAGGTTGGAGGCATACTGTACGGCAAACGCAGCCAACCACTTTCCCCAATAGCCGCGTACGGTAGTCATGGCAGCACCAATCGCCGCCGCAGTTATTAGCGTTAGCATGATGGAATAGAGCGGAATGCTGCCGAACATCCACAATCGAGCAGCCGTCATTGTGACCGCAGCCGTTATTGCCGAGACCGGACCACCAAAGAAGGCAGCCAGCAAAATCGGCAACCCGCGAAAATTAACGTACCCGCCAGCAGGTACGAGCACCGTAAATTGAAGCAGCAGAATCGACAACCCTCCATGAAGAATGCCAATACCTGCTTTATAGAGCCAGGTTGAAGGCGTGACATGGAGTAGTCTCCTGATGAGGAACGGACTGACGTAGAGGAGAAACAAGATGAGAATCAGGAAATTGAGCAGCAGGTCTTTAAACATATGCCACCTCGGTTTATCGGCGCAACTCGTGATATGTATCTAATCATACGGCTGCTCGAATGTGTCGGCAAGAGAAATCTCAAATCACTACCGATTTGCAAAAAACATTAGCAAGTCTGGAGGAATACAAATTTCCGGACAAACCCTGAATCATTTCCACAATGACTCGCCTTGAAGCTTTGGATTCGTATTCATGCGACTTACGCTCAAATAATACCGACATATCGCATATCTCCGCTAATTCAGCCAACACCGCCGCCATCTCCCCTTCCGCTTCGAAGGTTGATGGACTGCGAGTTTCATGAAACACCATGTAGGTTGACATCGCATGAAGTCCATGATGCTCCGATAAATAGGCAAAGCCTGCCTCTGCTTGCCGACACTTTACAAAAGTTATGCCGGAGCCGATATTCCGAAGCAAGCAACCGATTGCGAAGTTGCGCAGGTCCAATGCATGATAGCCTAAATTGCAGGCCGTGCGAACCGCGTGTATGGCGGCATTGGTTTCAATTGCGAATTCTTGTATCGACGGCTGTGTCATTCCGGCCGGCCAGATGCTCGCTCTTGCCTCGGTACGCACCATATTTACGATCATCTTGGCTGCAAACCGAAGCGAGTCGAGATCAAGCGGCTGATGACGACTTGCTTGCATATACGCGGATTGCACAATGTCTGTACATTGCCGCCAGGA
>JBEPYM010000212.1:0-4469 GCA_041641375.1 Paenibacillus sp. | reverse complement strand
CGCACGCAGCTCTTTGCCTTCCGTCGCAATACCGAGCGCCGCTGCTTCGGATTTGAGCTTCTCTTCCATCGACTTCTGCATGACGTCGCGCGCAGTCGCCGTACTGGTCGACAATCCGAACGACTTCGCCTTCTCCACCAGGGCGTCAATCGTCAGCTCCGGTCCCTTCTGGAATCCGCCTCCGAAGCCGCCGCGCCCGTGATGGTCCATTCCTTTACCCGGCTTGGCAGACTGCGCCGCTGACGCGCCAGGCGCTGCATTCGTCGCCGCCTGATCCGTCGTCGCTGCGAATGCCGTAGCCGTTCCAATAGCACCAAATACGAGTACCGCCGCTGCAATCTTGTTCATGTGTTGTTTCATTGTCCATTCCTCCGATTCGTTCATTAGGATTAGGCTTCTGTCCGCCTCACCCTTTCATCATATCGGGGGAATGTGTCGGGAACATGTCGGGCAACCGCTTTTTTACGTATAAATTTTGGCGCCTGCAGCTCTGAATTGCTCCGACTTCTCCCTCATTCCTTCGCTAACCGATTCCTCCGTCTCAAAGCCGCCCGTCTCCGCCATGCTGCGAATATCTTGCGTGATCCGCATGGAGCAAAATTTCGGACCGCACATCGAGCAGAAGTGCGCCGTCTTGGCGCCTTCAGCAGGCAGCGTCTCGTCATGATATTCCATCGCCCGCTCCGGGTCCAGCGACAGGTTGAACTGATCGCGCCAGCGGAATTCAAAACGAGCCTTCGACAACGCATCATCGCGCCTCTGCGCATTCGGATGTCCTTTGGCGAGGTCCGCAGCATGCGCGGCAATTTTGTAGGCGATAATGCCGGCGCGCACATCCTCCTTATTCGGCAGGCCGAGGTGCTCCTTCGGCGTCACATAACAGAGCATCGCCGTGCCGAACCAGCCGATCATCGCCGCTCCGATTGCAGATGTAATGTGGTCGTAGCCCGGCGCAATATCCGTCGTAAGCGGACCAAGTGTATAAAAGGGAGCCTCATGACAGATTTCCAGCTGCAGGTCCATGTTTTCCTTGATTTTGTGCATCGGCACATGTCCCGGTCCTTCGATCATGACCTGAA
This sequence comes from Paenibacillus sp., assembly GCA_041641375.1. Taxonomy (GTDB): domain Bacteria; phylum Bacillota; class Bacilli; order Paenibacillales; family YIM-B00363; genus Paenibacillus_AK. The sequence continues at coordinate 3,390 of JBEPYM010000212.1, read as the reverse complement.
CGTCGTGTTTCCATGCAATGCGCGTCAGCTCGCCGAGCGTCTCCAGCTCGGCAAATTGCGCCTCGTCGTTGGCATCGGCAATCGATCCCGGTCGCAAGCCGTCGCCAAGCGAGAAGGCCACATCGTATTGCTTCATAATTTCACAAATATCTTCAAAATGCGTATAGAGGAAGTTTTCCTGATGATGCGCGAGACACCAGGCCGCCATAATCGATCCGCCGCGCGATACGATGCCGGTTACCCGCTTCGCCGTAAGCGGCACATACCGAAGGAGCACCCCGGCATGAATCGTAAAATAATCGACGCCCTGCTCCGCCTGTTCGATCAAGGTATCGCGAAACACCTCCCACGTCAGGTCCTCGGCTTTGCCGTTCACCTTCTCCAGCGCCTGATAGATCGGCACCGTTCCGACCGGCACCGGGGAGTTGCGGATGATCCATTCCCTCGTTGTATGGATATGCTTGCCCGTGGACAAATCCATAATCGTGTCGGCGCCCCATCGCGTTGCCCACGTCATTTTTTCCACCTCTTCGGCGATCGAGGACGATACGGCGGAGTTGCCGATGTTAGCGTTGATTTTCACATGGAAATTGCGTCCGATAATCATCGGCTCGCTCTCTGGGTGATTGATATTCGAGGGAATGATCGCGCGTCCGGTGGCAATCTCGTTTCGCACAAACTCAGCGTCGACACCCTCACGGATTGCAATAAACTCCATCTCCGGCGTAATAATTCCCTGCCGCGCATAATGCAGCTGCGTCACAATGCGGCCCGGCTTTGCCCGGAACGGCCGCCTCGCCTCGCCCGGAAACACCTCCACATCCCCGCGTCCATCACTGGACTTCAGGCCGTTATCCTCCGGCCTGATCTCCCGTCCTTCATAAGCTTCCACATCGCCCCGAGCCCGAATCCAATTCTCGCGAAGCGGCGGCAAACCCTTCCGAATATGTACCTCGTACCCAGGGTCCGAGTACAATCCGCTCGTGTCGTATACGCGGATCGGTTCGTTCGCCGATTCCACACCGTTCCGATCGACCGTCGGGGTTAGCGCAATCTCGCGCATCGGTACGCGCACTCCCGCAGATTTCCCTTCCACATAAACCTTACGGCTTGCCGGGAAAGGCGCAAGCACCGGAAAATCTAACTGCTGCTGGTTCATAGCCATTGACAACGTCCTCCTCAGGATGATGATCATGTTCCCGCTCCCTGAGTCTGGTACCAGCTCCACCGTCCGCGTCCGTTGTGGCGGCATGCAAAAAAAGCCGCTGCATCGGCAGCGGCTTGGCATTGTGCGGTTCGTACAGACTCCGCATCTTATGATGCAAGTGAGCCTGTCTCCTCTTCGGCACTTCCTACGCTGGCATTATCCAGATCAGGTTCGGTCGATGGCGGTTCAGCCATCCTCTCAGCCTGGTTCCCCAAGCTCCCGTATTATGCAGTTGTTTCAAGGATACACCATGATTTGGAATTTGACAATTAAAAAATGCGGGTTGCGGTACACAAAGAAATCCCCAAGCCCTGAGGCTTGGGGATCATCTTCATTTTAGTACACTTTTACGACGTTCTCGGCTTGCTTGCCGCGGTTGCCTTGAACGACGTTGAATTCTACCCGTTGTCCTTCATCAAGCGACTTGAATCCGTCGCCTGTGATTGCGCTGAAATGTACGAATACATCTTCGCCGCCTTCAACCTGAATAAAACCGAATCCTTTTTCTGCGTTAAACCATTTCACTGTTCCTGTTTGCATAGAAACACCTCCTAATTTTACATGAGCTTCTTATTCGTTTAGAAATAAAAAATTCACATATTGCACAAGGTTAATTTTGAAAACATTAACCCTCTGCGATATGTGAACCCAGGTCAAAATTTCAATAAACCTATATTATCACACTTTTAAAGTAATAGCAATCCCATCCGGTCCGAAAGCTGACAATAGGCACCACGCAGGGTACCTACTCATGAACAGAGCAGTGTTACACCTTTTTTACGATCGGATCAATCTCGCTTTTCAATAACAAATATCGATGGACACTCCGCATGATTCGAACTTTGGTCAAGTTGCTTTTATCGACATAGGTTTTCATCTGGTCCTTGGAAAGACCCAGCAAACGTCCAGCCTCTGTTACCGTTAATACGACTTCAGGACTGGTGGCATTAAAGGTTTTTTTTACTTTGAGATTCCAGTCTTTGAACTCCTGCATACATTCGCACCTCTCTAATCACAGCCCTGAGCTTTTCTGGACCGAGCACTTCTAGTATAACAGAATGTTACCATTTTACCAAAAAAGCAACCCGCCGATCACCAGATCGAGCGGGTTGCCCCTGTGTGCCACCATCCATTAAGCCGACTGCTTCAATGCTTCAATCTCCAGATGCACCTTCACCTCGTCGCCGATCAGCACGCCGCCTGTTTCCAGCGCTGCGTTATATGTCAAGCCATAATCGCTTCGCTTGATCGCGCCTTCCACACTGAAGCCGACACGCTCATTGCCCCACGGGTCCTTGCCGCCTCCCTCGTAGGTCACGGCGAACGTTTCGCTGCGGGTAACGCCGTGCAACGTGAAATCGCCGGTTACCGCATACAAACCCTCACCCTTCTTCGCGATTCTTGTCGCCTCGAATGTCATCTTCGGATGTGCTTCCGCATCGAAAAAATCAGCCGAACGAAGGTGTCCATCCCGGTCGGCATTGCGAGTATCGATGCTCGCAACGTCTACGCTGAAGCGAATGCTCGCCGTTGTCAAATCTTCGGGATCTGCGACAATAGCTGCTTCGAAGGTGTGAAACGTCCCCTTTACCTTCGCAATCATCATGTGTCGAATCGTGAAATCAATGCTGCTATGCGTCGTATCTACTGCCCAAGTTACATGTGCCATTTTACAAAACCTCCACTTATTTTTAGTTATCTACCTACATACAATCAATTCATAAGCTTATTATAGTAGTGCCAATAATAATTTGTCAACACCTTATTTTTAGTTAGTAAACAAATTGATCAGCATCAGGCATATTCTGCCGACTGTTCGCAGAAGCTACCAACACCTGCATTCTTCGGCTTCAACCGACCATCTCACAGAAAGGGTGATCCGCCCATGCAGCTTCCTGTCCACACCCCCGCCATTATCGATGAAATCGTGCAACAGCTGTTTCATTCGGACGACCTCCACATTCGGAGCTTTACGAACCAGGAGGGCACCGGTCATCTCCTGTACTTCCATACGCTGGTCGACCAGAAGCTGATCGACGATTATTGGCTGCGGCCCCTTCTGCTTCGCCCCGAGCTGCCGCTGGCTCAACTCACGACAAGCTCCACCATCCACATGCTCTACGATACGCAATCCGCGGCGGAGCAATTGCTCTCGGGTTATGTGCTCGTGATCTCCGCAAAAG
>JBEPYM010000211.1:0-4551 GCA_041641375.1 Paenibacillus sp. | reverse complement strand
CGTGGAGCTGACGAATACTAATCGGTCGAGGGCTTATCTAACCCATACACACCTTGCTTCACAACTATCTTCTGTGTGACACTCGCTATCCGGTTTTCAGGGAATGAACCGGAACCGATCGGTTCCCAATCTCATATCCTGTATCGCATGTATGCGGTCGTGGTGGAACGGCAGACACGCTATCTTGAGGGGGTAGTGTCCTTTGGGCGTGAGGGTTCAAATCCCTCCGACCGCATCATCCTCATTTGCGGAAGTGGCTCAGCGGTAGAGCATCGCCTTGCCAAGGCGAGGGTCGCGGGTTCGATTCCCGTCTTCCGCTCCATAGATGTGCCCATAGCTCAGCCGGATAGAGCGTTTGACTACGAATCAAAAGGTCGGGAGTTCGAATCTCTCTGGGCACGCCATTTTCACCATACATATTAAACAGAAACTCTTGTTGGCCGTAAGGCTACAGGAGTTTTTTTCGTCCTCCAAACCTCGTTTCCTCTTCAACCGACATGTATGCTAAAATAAGGCGACGTACGCAATTCCAAGGAGGTCATGATTCTTCATGATTATCGTTCGTAATCTTGTGAAAACCTATGAGGAGCAACCTGCACTCGATCATATTTCATTCCAGGCTGATCCGGGCGAATTAATCGCCGTACTGGGCGGCAGCGGCAGCGGAAAATCTACGCTCCTGAAGTGTCTCGCGCTTCGTGAGAAATGGTCGGGAGGGCAATACATTTATAAGGGCAACGACCTGACTGCGTCCGGCTGGTTCGAGCAATGGTTTAAGCTCCGCAAGCAAATCGCTTACCTGGAAGAGAAGCCAAATCTGAACCCGAACCAAACCGCGTTGTCTTACGTGCTGCAAGGACGAAAAGCGAGCTTTCCGTGGTGGCGCCGCATCACGTTCTCTACACCAGAGGATGAATATATGTTCGCCATGGACATGCTGGAGAATGTGGGACTTCTGGACAAAGCAAAGCAAAAAATCGGTCAATTAAGCGGGGGCGAACGCCAACGAGTAGCAATTGCGCACGCGTTAGCGAAGGGTGCTTCGATCTGTGTTGCCGACGAACCGGTTACCGGACTCGATCCTCACAGCTCAGCCAAGCTAATGGAGGACATACGCAATACGTGCCAGAAGAAATCGATTATTTTTATTTGTACCCTGCATCAGACGGAGCTGGCCGAAAAGTTTGCAACGAGAATGTGGGGACTGAGCAACGGAAAGATTTTATTTGATATTCGCGGCAGAAGATTGACACAGAGGGAGAGAGAAAGCGTATTCTGATGGATAACTACGAGTACAATAGACAAAATGAGTCGACTGAATCGTACGAGCTCAAGCAGGAGCAGCAGCGTCTAAAGCTGGCACTGCAAGCCATACATAAGGGCTACGAGAAAGCACAACGCATTGTGGAAGGTCGTCGCGAGGATGTTCTGGATACGCGCAAATACATCTGGGACGATCTTGTCTACGATACGGACGACTGGTTCGAGGCTGCCGTAAATATTACGCAGGAATCACGGGAGCTGGCTCGGCAAGCGCACAGCTACTCACAGGCTAAGCAATCCGCGGCGAAGCTTGAGAGACTGATGGATTCGGCTTATTTCGGCAGACTTGATTTTCAGGAGCAGCACCTTCAGGATACAGACCGCATATATATTGGCCTGTCCTCATTTATCGATGAAGATGGTGAAATCTGGGTTTATGATTGGCGGGCGCCTATTTCCGCGATGTATTATGATTACGGACCTGGCGGCGCTCAGTATCGGTCACCGGAAGGCACTGTGAACGGTGTAATTCACAAAAAACGCCAATTCGTCATTGAGGGCGACAATCTGCGCCTCATGTTCGATACGGGATTGGCAATCGGCGACGATATGCTGAAGGAAATGCTTGGCAAGCATGCTGATAACAAGATGAAGAGTATCGTGACAACAATACAACGGGAACAAAATCGGATTATCCGGGATACCGAACATCCGATCTTGCTCGTTCAAGGCGCGGCGGGAAGCGGTAAAACCTCGGCAGCCATGCAGCGTGTCGCGTATTTGCTATATAAATACAGAGATCGGTGGACCGAGGATCAGCTGCTTCTTTTCTCGCCGAATGCCGTGTTTAATGATTATGTATCCAACGTGCTTCCGGAATTAGGCGAGAGCAATATGCAGCAAACGACGTTCCAGGAGTATGTAGATCGCAGGCTTGATTCTCCGGTGCCGCTGGAGGATGCCTATGATCAAACCGAGTATGTGCTTTCGGCACACGACGATGAGCCGAGCAGGGCTCGGATCACGGGGATCTCGGTCAAGGCGACAGCCGTTTTTTTTGCGATTGTCCGCAGTTATGTACATAAGCTTGCCGAATCGGGAATGCTCTTTAAACCGTTCGTTGCTGGGGAGAAGCTTGCAATCGGCACAGAGAAGCTCGATGAGCTTTTTTATGGCGAGTGGAAGCAGCATCCAGTCCCTAATCGAATTGCGCGGATGAGGGAATGGTGTCTCGCCGAGCTTGATCGTCATGCCGAAGAGCGGATGAAACGCTGGTTTAAGCATCTTCAGAAGCAGCCGAAATATATCGGTTCTGACCAAGAGCTGAGAGCGATGTGCAAGCGAAAGGCGAAGAAGGTGTACGGTCCGCTGCGCGAACAGGCGAAGCGAACGCGTTTTGTCGATCTTAGAGGTTTGTATATCCGCTTGCTTGAGCATCCAGATACCTATGTGGAGTTATCGAAGAAGGGAATCGTTCCTGACCGGGAATTATGGTTGAAGATTGTGGCGGACACGAAAGCGAGACTGGAAACCGTCATACCGTTCGAGGATGCTGCGCCGATGCTGCTGCTGCAGGAAGAGATAGCAGGTTTCGCTGCCCTTCGCAGAATCAAGCATGTCGTGATTGATGAAGCCCAGGATTATTCACCGTTTCAGCTGCTGTTTTTTCAACGACTGTTTCCAAATAGCGGGATGACTTTGCTTGGCGATATCAATCAAGCCATACTCGCTCAATCTCCTGAACAGGGCCATTTGACGGCGGAACAGCTTATGGGCGAAGACCGGACTCATACGATCCGACTGACGAAGAGCTATCGCTCTACGAAGGAAATTGTTCGCTTTACGAATGCACTGCTGCCGAATGCACCGGATGCCGAGCCATTCGAGCGTTCAGGGGGTAAGCCCTCCATCATCGCGTCGGATGGGAAAGAAGCGGAATGGTGCGCTTCTGTCATTCGCAGCTACCTGCGTCGAGGCTATCGCTCCGTTGCGATCATATGCAAGACGGAGCTTGAAAGCGAGCAAGCTCACCAAATGATTACACAAGCAGGCTTTACAGCACACCGGATATCAAAATATACGCGTGAATTCGTGTCAGGTTTAACCGTCGTGCCTTCCTATCTGGCCAAAGGTCTGGAGTTTGACGCCGTTCTCGTATATGATGCGAGCAAAGAAAAATACAACCGGGAATTCGAGCGTAAGCTGTTCTATACGGTATGCACACGTGCTCTTCATGAATTGACGCTGCTATATCAAGGAGACATCAGCCCATTCCTGGGCACAGTTCCTGCTCAGCTGTATCGGGAGGGTGAAGCGGTTATGATGGATGCAGCGGCACCCAGCCATCCGTTTGTTCCGACCGCCGCTTCTGAAGCGTAATCGTCAGCGTTCCGTTCCGGTACTTGACGGATGTCGGGCTGGTTTCAACCTGGTAGGGGAGCGGAATTACTTTGGTAAACGTATCCGCACGGCGGTCTCCATAATAAGCGACTCCTGCTTCCATCGGAGGCTCGAATCGTCCCTTCAGTAAAGCGGTTTGGTTCATGACACGGATATTCCAGTCCTTCAAGCTTTTGCGGGATAGTCCCGGAGCATCGACAATTATTTTTACGGTATTGTTTTGCTCTTGCACGATCGCTTTTGGACCGTGGCCTATCACACCTTCAAAAAGGTCAAGAAATTGTTTTTGCGTGTGAACGAGCATATTCATGAATCGATTTAATTCATCCAGCATTGCGGCAGCACCTCGTCTCTTATCATTGCTATAGCCTATGAGCTTCGCTTCGATCGAGTTCGGGCTGCCGCCTATGTATATGGGATGGAACGCGCACGTCGAAGCAAGAAAGCCGGAAACTCCAAGGAGTTCCGGCTTTCTTGCTTAAATAACAATAAGCCCGCTGTAGCGGCTAATGGCTTGCAGCAATCGATCATGAATCGGGATGATAAAATCCATCTGTCCCATCTCGTACAACCCGCTGCGGTTATGAACAACCGCACTCGCAACATGGATTTTGTAATGCTGGCCTTGTCCGTACGATTCCGTCACCTCGCGGCTTCTGGAGCGCTGCGACTCGAATCGAATCGTCTTTAAGGTTCGTGCGTCGAACGGAATGATGCTGACAATGTTCGCCAGCTTGACGATATAGTTGATATGTGGTTTATGGAGAACAAATTCTTTGGTTGAAATAGTCAGTCCGTAATCACGCTTTTTGTGGGAGATTTTTAATTCGCCTTCCAAATATTTGATCTGGATAAAGTCTTCATTCATCAGGCAGGCGCCTCCTTTTC
>JBEPYM010000210.1:0-4624 GCA_041641375.1 Paenibacillus sp. | reverse complement strand
TTTACGTCGACCTTTGGTCCTGCTGCTGCGGGCTCTGTCGCCATCGGGGCGCCTCCGCACGCTGCAAGCGCCAAAATAAGCATAGCGGCTATGACCGCTTGTCCTGCATATCGTATCACATGAATCCCTCCATTTTTGGCTGCGAGCATATACATGCTTATCATAGCTCATTTTTGGCGGGAATGAATTGACGAACTGGTGAACACGCGGGAAAACCGGCCGCATCGGAGATGGCCGGTTGTGGAAGCTGCAAAGCTAATTCGCTTCTCTGCGGTTTCCGGAGAAGGGGGTTGCGACTGGAGTAAATAGATCGATAATGCCGATGACAAGTGCGGCGACGATCGCGCCGAACAAGCTGACCTCCATACCCCCGATTACGAACTGAGCGGCCCAGATAATGATCGCGCTCATTAGAAATCCGACGATTCCGCGCCCGAACGGCGTTACGCGGCGGCCAAAGATGCCCTCGACAATCCAGCATGCCACTGCGATAAACAATGCGAGCAGCAGTGCGCTCCAAAATCCGCCGATCGTAAATCGAGGCACCAGAAATCCGACAAACATCAGCACAAGCGCTGAAACGACAAATCGGACAACAATTCCTAGAACGTGCAAGGGAAACGGCCTCCTTTTCATAAAAAGATGGGTACATGCAGTATGATGCCCGCACCAGGGCGGCACGATAAGTGGTAACTTTCGTGTGAAATGGGGATTGGGTATAATAGAAGTGAAGCGAGAGGAGTCCGATGTTTGTTGAATGCGAAAGTAAAGTCCATTCTGGAATTTGATAAAATTGTACGACAGCTTGTGGAATTCGCCGCGACCTCGCTAGGGAAGGAGCTGGCGAGCGAGGCGAGTCCGAGCGCCGATCTGGAAGAGGTAAAGCTGCGGCTGAAGGGAACCGATGAGGCGGCTGCGGCGGAGCGGCTGAAGGGTCCCCCACCATTCGGCGGCATACGGAATATTCGCGCTTCCCTGCACCGCGCGCGGATTGGGGCTCTGCTGAATGCGGCGGAGCTGCTCGACATCGGCACGACGACAGGCGGCGGTCGCAAGGTGAAGCGGTATGTGGCCGCGCTGGGAGAGACATTGCCCCTGACTATATTGAGCACGCTTGCCGAGCAAATCGAAGAGCTGAAGCCGCTTGAGGAAGAGATTGCACGCTGTATCGACGACAATGCCGAGGTGGCGGATGCAGCCAGCCCGGGGCTTGCTTCGGTCAGACGCGAGCTCCGCACGGGTGAAGCGCGGGTGCGGGAGCGTCTGGAGCAGATGGTGCGTACACCGTCCGTTCAGAAAATGCTTCAGGATGTGCTGGTCACGATGCGCGGCGACCGTTACGTGCTGCCGGTCAAATCGGAATACCGGTCCAGCTTCGGGGGTATCGTGCATGATCAATCGTCCTCGGGCGCAACCTTGTTTATTGAACCGGAAGCGGTCGTCGCGCTGAATAACCGTCTGCGGGAGCTGAAGGCGCAGGAGCTTCGCGAAATTGAGAAGGTGCTGGCTGCTTTAACTGAGCAGGTTGCGGCGGTTGCTCTGGAGCTGGCGGCTAACGTCGATTTGCTGGCGCAAATTGATTTTGCCTTTGCGAAAGCGGGATATGCGCGTTCGTTGAAGGCGACGCTGCCGATGATGAACGACCGCGGCTTTATGAAGCTGAAGCGGGGGCGGCATCCGTTGATCGCTCGCGAGCACGTCGTTCCGCTCGATGTTGAGCTCGGCAACGCCTATAGCGCAATCATTGTGACCGGACCGAACACCGGCGGCAAGACGGTGACATTGAAGACGGTCGGCTTGCTCAGCCTGATGGCGATGACCGGCTTGTTTGTGCCGGCCGAAGACGGCAGCCAGATGTGTGTCTTTGATGCGGTGTATGCCGATATCGGGGACGAGCAGAGCATTGAGCAAAGCTTGTCGACGTTCTCCAGCCACTTGACCAATATTATATCCATCCTGCGTGAAATGACGCCCAAAAGTCTGGTGCTGCTGGACGAGGTCGGCGCGGGAACGGACCCTGCGGAAGGCTCGGCGCTCGCCATTGCGCTGCTCGAGCATATCCTGGCAACGGGCTGCCGCATGATCGCGACGACGCATTATAAAGAGCTGAAGGCGTATGCGTATGAGCGCAAGGGGGTCATCAACGCTTCGATGGAATTTGACGTTGCCACGTTGTCGCCGACGTACCGCCTGCTCGTAGGCGTGCCGGGCCGAAGCAACGCGTTCGCGATTGCGGAGCGCCTCGGCCTGCCGAAGCCGATCATCGATCGGGCGCGCGGCGAGGTCGGCGAGGACGATCAGCGCGTTGAGTCGATGATCGCATCGCTCGAGCGCAATCGGCTTGGCGCCGAAGCGGAATTTCTTGAAGCGGAGAAGCATCGCCGCGAGGCCGAGGAGCTGCGCGTCAAGCTGCAGAGCGAGCTTGGCAAGCTGGAGCAGGAGCGCAGCCGCATGCTGGAGAAGGCGGAACGCGAGGCGGCGGATGCGGTGGCGAAGGCGCGCAAGGAGGCGGAGGATATTATCGCCGATCTGCGCAAGCTGGCGATGGAAGAAGGCGCTTCGGTCAAGGAGCATAAGCTGATCGCCGCTCGCAAGAAGCTGGAGGAGGCGGCGCCGAAGCTGCGGACAGGAAGCTCAGTCGGCGGAGGGGCCAAGCGCACTGCGGCGGTTGTCGGTCCCGGTGATGAGGTGAAGGTGATCTCCTTCAATCAGAAGGGCTACATCGTCGACGAGCCGAAGAACGGAGAAGTTACGGTTCAGATGGGCATCATCAAGACGAAGGTCAAGCTGACGGACGTGGAGCCGATTCAAGCTGCAGGCGGCGGAGGCGGTGCTTCGGGAGGCCGCAAGCAGCAGCCGACCGGCGCCGGTCTCAAGCGTACACGCGATGACAACATCCGCATGGAGCTCGATCTGCGCGGCGCCAATCTCGAGGAGGCGATCGTCGAGGTAGACCGGTTCCTGGACGAGTCGTTCCTGAGCAACCTCGGTCAGGTGTATATTATCCATGGCAAAGGCACTGGAGTACTGCGTGCAGGTATTCAGGAATACCTGCGCAAGCACAAGCATGTGAAGTCCTACCGCCTCGGCAATTACGGCGAGGGCGGCGTCGGCGTCACCATCGCCGAGCTGAAATAATAATCAGAAGCAGCCGTCCTGCACGAAATCGGGAAAACTGACTTCGATAGAATGATACCGGCGGTGTTTCAGCTCGATCAGCGTCAGCCGATGCCCATGGCCGGCACCTGTGTCGATGCCGAGCTTGCCATCGCCAAGCCAGACGCAGCCGGACATCGCGCCTAGCCGTTCCGTCGATGTATGGCCAAATACAACGATTCGGTCTTGAATCGGCTCGCTGTGATGAAAATCGTCTCGAATCTCGGTCAAGTCTTCGATCGATTGCTCCGACAGCGGTATGCCAGGCCGTATTCCTGCATGGACGAACAGGTATGGCGGATACTCGCACCACACCCGAAGTCCTTTTATAAATTGAAGCAATTCGTTCGTGTCGGGCTCGTCAGGAATTGGATATGCAGGGTCGCCCCGAAGCCATTTGCGCTCGTTGTTGCCCTGCAGCGCGACGGCCCCGTTCAGGCATAACTCGCGAATAAGACGCAGCGTGCCGATAGAATCCGGACCTTTGTTCACATAATCTCCGAGCAGGAAGAGCTGATCCCGCCTCCCATCATAACGGACATGCTCCAGCAGCCTGAGAAGGAGATGACCGTAACCGTGCACATCGGAAATGGCAAATAACCTACCCAATCCGATCCCTCGATTCCGTGGCAGCTGCAAACACCATCGTACGTTCCCGAGGCACCTGCAGCCCTATTTCAACACCGTTCTCGCTGGGAGAACGGTGAAACATATGGAGCTCCTGCCCGTCCTTCGTCTCAACCAAATACCTCCAACGATTCCCTTCATAGATCGTATGTCTGACTACCACGCGGAACGTATTTTGCTCGATCGCCTCTGTATCAATCCGATCAAGCTGGGTCTCTTCATTGTGGACAACCGATATCGTCTCCGGATGCAGCATGACAATGGCTTCAGCGCCGGCGGTTGTTTCCGCCAGCATACCCTCCCGCGATGTCAATTGATCGTTTGCCAGCCGGACACTGCCGTTATCGAGTACCTCCGCCCGTAAGCGGTTATGGTAGCCCATAAGACGAGCAACCCATGGAGTGGCTGGACGATCAAACAGCTCCTGAGGCGGAGCAAGCTGCTTAATTACGCCACCGTGCAGCACAAGGATACGATCGGCGAGTGCGAACGCCTCCAGTGTATCGTGGGTGACGTACAGCGTTGCGATTGATAGCCGGGTAAGAAGCTTGGCTAGCTCGTTGCGCATATCTGCCCTAAGCTTCACATCGAGATTGGAAAGCGGCTCGTCCATGAGTAGTATGTCAGGCTCCGTCGCCAAAGCGCGGGCAATGCCGACACGCTGCTGCTGGCCACCCGAGAGCTGTGAGGGAGGGCGATCAAGCAGCGAGCCGAGACCGAGCAGCTCCTGCAATCGCGTTAGCCGCTCTTGTCTTGCCGATTCTGGTGTGCGACGCTGCTTCATGCCGAATTCGATATTTTGCCGGGCGGACATATGAGGCCATAACGCGTCATCCTGAAA
>JBEPYM010000209.1:0-4640 GCA_041641375.1 Paenibacillus sp. | reverse complement strand
GGAAGTTTCCTGACGGCTTTTCCATACTGTACTATTTAAATGGTTTGCCGGACTTCGTTAAGCTGGACTTGCTTACCTAGTTGTAGCTGGATTTGCCGTGCTGCGGAATGTTAGGCTCCCGGATTCGCCGAGCGATCAGCTTGCCGTGATGCCGGCCGCTCTCGATGAAAATCTCGTTCGCCTCGCGGCCTGCGGCGATGACGCCGGCGATGAACAGTCCCGGCACGTTCGTCTCCATCGTCTCGGGGTCGAAGGAGGGAACCGTCGTCTCCGGATCGACCGTCGCCCCCGCGTCGGTGAGCAGCGTCCGCTCCGGCCGGAAACCGGTCAACGCCAGCACGAAGTCGTTGTCGATCCGGTAAGGGGCGGCCCCTTGCTCCGACGGCTGAACCGTAACGCTGTCCGGATCGATGCGCACGACGCGGGAGGAGAACAGCATCCGGATATGGCCCTTGTTCACGTTGCTCTCGAACAACGGCCGGACCCAAGGCTTGATGCTGGACGAATAGCGCTCGCCCCGGTACACGACCGTAATGTCCGCTCCCACTCTGAGCAGCTCCATCGCCGCATCCACCGCGGAATTGTTGCCGCCGATGATGGCGACTTTCATTCCGGTATACGGGTGTGCCTCGCCGAAGAAGTGGGATACTTTAGGCAGCTCTTCGCCCGGGATGCCCAGCATATTCGGATGGTCGAAGTAGCCGGTAGCGACGGTAACGTAGCGCGTCTCGTACGTGCGAACGACGCCGAAGCGATCGGCCGTTTCGACGAGGAACGAGCCGTCCGGCTGCGGTCTGATCGAGGTGGCCTCCTCGTACGCGCGGACGCGCAGCTTCCTCCGCAGCACCACGTCCCGGTAGTATTGCAGAGCTTCGCGTCGGGACGGCTTGTCGTTCGGGCTCGTGAACGGAATGCCTCCGATCTCGAGCAGCTCGGCGGTGCTGAAGAAGTTCATATAGGTCGGGTATTGATAGATGGAATGAACGATGGCATGCTTCTCGATCAGCAGCGGCTCGATTCCCGCGGCTTGCAGTTCCAGCGCCGCGGACAAGCCGCAGGGACCGGCTCCGATAATAATGGCTTGCTCTGTCTGTACCTGCTCTTGTGCGTTCATAACGAATCTCCAATTCAGTGCTTTTGCCTTCTATTGTACCACGTCGAACGCCTCCCTCCGAACCGTATCGTCGTACCGCCGCCGCGGTTGTCACCATTTGTTCATGATTCGGCTTGATCTGGACGAAAGTTTGTGATTATTTTCACATTACTGGGCGTGAAAAGAAGACATAATGAAGGCGTAGGGAGAAGAGAAAACGATGGGAGATGGCGGCAATGGTGATCAAGTTTCTTAGGGAAAACGTCTGGGCGGCAGCAGCGTTCACTTTGCTTAGGATTTATCTCGGCTGGCAATGGCTTGATGCGGGTTGGCATAAAATGACCGGAGAAGGCTTCAACGCGACGGGCTTCCTCAACAAGGCGGTTGAAAGTCCGGTTCTGGACAAAGCGACGAACACGGCGATCTATCCGACGTATACGGCATTCTTGGAGCACTTCGCCCTGCCGAACGTCAAGCTGATCAACTTCCTGATTCCGGTCGGAGAGTTCCTCGTCGGCTTGGGACTGATCGTCGGTGGATTGACGGCGGCGGCCGCGTTCTTCGGGCTTATGATGAACTTCCTGTTCTTGTTCGCCGGAACGGTATCGACAAACCCGTGGCTGACGCTGCTCGGCATCCTCGTCTTCATCGGCGGAGCGAACGCCGGCAAATTCGGACTCGACTACTACCTGCTCCCGTGGATTCGCCTCGGCTGGAAGAAGCTGACCGGAGGCAAAGGAGGCGCTCCGACGGATGTTCCCACGGCATAATCCGACAACGCCGCAGCGAAGGCTGCCCTTCCCGAGAGGGAGCAGGGCAGCCTTTGTTGCGGCTTTATTGTTAATCCTCCCGGCTTGTCGCAGCTCCGTCCGGAATGATCGACAGCACCCACTCGCACCATTCGATGTTCGTCCGGCACACCATCAGCCCTTTGTTCAACATAATGTAAGGTCCGAAGAAGAGCGAGTCGTACGGGGGAATTGCCGTTTCGCCCGCGCTCGCCAACTGGCGCACGGACTGGATTTTGTCCTGCAGCCGCAGCAGCTTGCCCCGGTAATGCTCCAGACGGGCGGCGAACAGATCGCGCGATACCGTCGGGTCCACGTGAGACACGCAGAACGCTTTCAGCATCAGCTCGTCGCGCATGACCGGATCGGAGGCCGGAACGGTCAGCCATTCCCGCAGCGCTTCGTATCCTTTTTCCTGAATGGAGTATACCTTCTTGTCGGGCTTGTCGCTCTGCTGGATCAGCTCGCAGATCACCATGCCGTACTTCTCGAGACGGGCGAGCAGCGGGTAGATTTGACTGTGCTTCGCCGGCCAGAATGGCTGTATCCTCTGCGTCAGATCGTATCCGGACAGGGGCGAGTGAGTGAGCAAGCTTAGCAAGCCATAGGCCAACGTATTCATGACGAATCCTCCAGATAACATACTTTGACAGAATCGGGGGTTTGGCGTTATTATTTCCGGATGATCGGAGGCGCGGAGCTCGCATCATGGAAGAGCGCAATATTGAACCTCTCATGACTAAAGTCACGAGATTCTTGGGTAGTCCCTTCTAACGAAGAGAAGTTCACCAAGCTAACTGGCGTGGGATAAATCCGGAAGTTATAAGCTTTATTCACTACCATTGCTTTTCACTTCGCTTTCTGACTTTGGATATACGTTCTTATCTGAAGGATTCCAAAGATTTCCTCCCCACAATCTCTTTTTAATCTCAGGAAACTCTTTAAACAAAAGTCTCGCGGAAACACCTTTTAACGCTTTAATCATACCAGGTATTGAATGCTGTGGTGTACATTCCACTAAGAGATGAATGTGATCGGAGTCGCTTTCAATTTCAGATATAGTGAAGTTTTGGCATAGACGTAACCACGACCACGCTTTATTTCTGACATATGATCACCTCTGATTACAGGATAACAAATGTCAGCGTTATTCACCTATTGAAACCTTGACATAAAAGGGATTGTTTTAATAGTCACCTAAACATGTGTCGGATAGTTAACGTGGCATAAGCCACGCCCTATCCGATGTTTTCTAATTCTAACTCATGTCTGAAGTCACGAGTTTGCGAAAACTATGCATCAAAAAATACGTTTCATGCCGATAATGGTTGCAATATTCATCAATGTTCACGCAGGATACCCCGATCTTCTATAAGTCGGGGATGAATGCGTGTCAGGCTAGGCCTGAAGGCCGTGTTCGTCTAGTCTTCTCTCCACATATATGCTATGATTTGGATGGAAGGGGGGCGAACGTATGATCGTAACTTTGACGGCTAAATTAAAGATCAAGCCGACAGAGTCGCAGACAGAAGCCCTGTTACATATGGTCTCTGCTTATCGCGTGGGATGCAATTACATCTCCTCCGTTGTGTATGTCAGCAAAGTATTGAATCAGCGTTCCTTGCATGAGCTAACCTACCGAGATCTGCGTACGGCCTACGGCTTGCGCTCCCAGATGGCGCAATCGGCGATGAAGACGGTTATCGCCAGATACAAGACCAATCGAAGCAATGATCACGCATGGACGCATGTACAGTTTAAGAAGCCGGAGTATGATCTGGTTTGGAATCGCGATTATTCGCTGACTGCGGGATGGTTCTCTGTGGGGACATTGCAAGGGAGAATCAAAGTCCCATTCGAACGCCAAGGAATGCAGCAGTACTTCGACGGGTCCTGGAGGTTCGGAACAGCGAAGCTTGTCTGCAAGAATCGCAAGTGGTACCTGCATATTCCGATGTCCAAGGAGATCGAAGAACCGAAGCTTGAGGAGATCAAGCAAGTTGTCGGGATCGATCTAGGCATCAACTTTCTGGCCACTTCCTTTGACTCCCAAGGGAAAACGGATTTCTATCCAGGCAGGCAGGTGAAGCGCAAACGAGCGCATTACAAGCAATTGCGCCGGCAATTACAGCAGAAACAAACGCCGTCCTCGCGACGCAGACTCAAACAGATCGGGCAACGAGAAACCCGCTACATGACCGACATCAACCACAAGGTCAGCAAGGCACTCGTTCGCCATTATGGGTCAAACACGCTGTTTGTGATGGAGGATCTGACAGGTATCCGCAAACAGACCGAGCAAGTCAGGGTGAGGGACCGCTATGTGTCGGTATCGTGGGCGTTCTACCAGTTGCGCAAGATGGTGGAATACAAGGCGCGGCTTGCAGGGGCTGCGACGATTGCCGAGGACCCGAGACATACATCGCGGGAGTGTCCGCGATGCAACCACCAAGAGAAAGCAAACCGGGACAAGAAGCGGCATGGGTTCTGTTGCAGAAATTGCGGGTACAGGAGCAACGATGACCGCATCGCAGCCATGAATCTGCTGGCTAAAGGTTACAAATACCTCGAAGAGGTGCAGGCGTAGCATGCTATGCCTGTGGGGCAGCCGTCTTTCTGCCCGTCAGCAAGTAAAGGCTTGCTGCAGATGTGACGCCACGTTCGCATGCGAACGCCAAGAGATCGGAGTCGTAAGACGATTGCACGATTGGGCAGTCACAAGCCCCCGCTTCAAACGAAGTTAAGTGGGGGTAATTGAC
>JBEPYM010000208.1:0-4709 GCA_041641375.1 Paenibacillus sp. | reverse complement strand
TTGCCTGCCGGCGATCAGCCGGTGGACAGTCCGGCGGCTCGCGACCTGGCGGCACGTGCTCGCGCATCCTCGCCGGAGGATCCCTTATACGTCGTTGCGATCGGTGCGATTACCAACGTCGCGTCGGCGCTGCTGCTCGCTCCGGACATTATCGACCGAATCGTCATCGTATGGCTTGGCGGACATGCCTTGAATTGGCATACGACGCATGAGTTCAATCTGATGCAGGACGTACACTCCGCCCGAGTCGTATTTGACAGCGGAGCGCCGGTTGTCCTGATCCCTTGCATGGGGGTCGCCTCGCATCTGCAGACGTCGCTGTCGGAGATCCGGGATTATGTCAAGCCGTCAGGTGCCATCGGAGCGTATTTATACGAAACGTACAAACGGTGCCGCGACGACCATTTCGCCTATTCCCGGGTCATCTGGGACATCTCGGCGATTGCCTATCTGGTGAACCCGGACTGGACTCCGAGTTCCCTCGTACACAGCCCGCTTTTGTCCGATGACTGCCGGTGGAGCGTCGATACTTCAAGACACCTGATCCGTTACGTGCATGGTGTGAATCGGGATGCGATTTTCAAGGATTTGTTCTTGAGATTGCGGCAAGCAGCCGAGTAAACGATCCGTATGGAAAAAAGGGGGCGTATCAGTTGGCGCGAATTGCAGTGGTGGGCAGCCTGAATATGGATTTGGTCGTTAGTGTTGCAAGGATGCCGCTCATCGGCGAGACGATGCATGGGGAGGCCATTCATTATGTGCCAGGCGGCAAGGGCGCGAATCAAGCGGCCGGCTGCGGCCGGCTCGGAGCCGAAGTGTCTATGATCGGAGCCGTCGGCGACGATGCCTTCGGTCGGACGCTGCTGCAGCAAATGGCGGGCTTCGGCGTCCGGACGGATCGGATTGCGGTGAAGCTGGGCGTACCGACCGGGACGGCGACGATCCTGCATACGCCGGAGGACAATTGCATCGTCATTGTAGCGGGAGCGAACGGCACCTGCTCGGCTGAGCAGGTGGAGGCGAACGCGGATGCGATTCGCGGTGCGGATGTGTTGCTTGTGCAGCTAGAGGTTCCGCTTGCCGCTGTGCAGCGAGCGATGGAGCTGGCGAAGGAGGGCGGCGCGCGTGTTGTGCTGAATCCGGCTCCCGCTCGGGAGCTGCCGGCGGAGCTGCTGCGGATGGCCGATGTGGTAACGCCGAATGAAACCGAGCTGGCTGTTCTAACAGGCAAACCCGCTCATCAGCTGGAAGCGGCGATTCGCGAATGGAAAAGCGAATACGGAGGCGAGCTGGTCGTTACGCTCGGCAAGGAGGGCTGCGCGCTGCTCGAAAACGATCAGCTGGTGCGCGTGCCATCGGTGAAGGTGGACGTTGTCGATACGACGGGAGCCGGAGACACCTTCAACGCGGCGCTGAGCGTCATGCTGGCCGAGGGTCGCTCGCTGCGGGATGCGGCGGCTTTTGCGGTACGGGCGGCGGCGCTGTCGGTCACAAGGTTCGGGGCGCAAGGCGGCTTGCCGACCCGTTCCGAGGTTGAGGCGCTGCTCCCATAGACAGGCACAACAAGAAGAGCACACGCGCTGAATGAAGCCAAGCGGTGTGCTCTTTCGCATACAGCCTTCCTAGCGGGCCGCAACCTCGCGCTGAACGACATACATGTGATAAAAAATTTCGACAACCGCCACCGCACCGGAAATGAGCATAATCTCCGTAAAATTGAGCGGCCAATTCGCCAGCAGCGCCAGCACCCACAAAAATCCGAAGGTCAGAATAAAATCCGAGATCGTAGCAATCGTATTATTCGAAACCGCCAAAATCATGCGATCGCCCAGCACATAAGCAACGACGCACAGAACAACCGCAGCGGCCGCAGCTGTGATAAAGCCGACGCCGGCAAACCAGATCAACAGCGGAACGACGATCAGACCGTTAATCACAAGCTTAACCCAAAATTTATCCACGCAAGATGCAACTCCTTCCCCGATTCCGGAAAATATGGACCTCGCGGTTACTGTTCCCGCAATCGGAGGAAATATGCATCTTACGCCTGCAGCCGTTCCTTCAGAAACCGCATAAACTCGCCGAGCAACGGGGAGAGCAGCCGATCCGGATTGCGTCCCAGATAGATGCTTCGCTTCGGTGCATCGCCGGGCAGCTCACAGCACCAAAGCTCGCCCTTCGCTACTTCGGCTGCAATCGCTGTGCGGGACAGAATCGATACGCCAAGTCCGGCGACCAGCGCCTTCTTGATCGCCTCCGAAGAGCCAAGCTCCAGCCTCGCCCGCAGCTTGAAGCCGCCCGCAACCGCCCATTCCTCGCTCATGACCCGCGTCGTCGATGCCTCCTCATGCAGAATAAATTCCTGGGTGGCTACATCTTCAATCTGGAGCGCTTCACGAGAAGCAAGCGGGTGCAGCGGCGAGCATGCAAGCACAAGCCGGTCATCGCACAGCCGTTCATATTGCACCGATGCGCTAAGCCAGTTATCACTGGCCGATAGCACACCGGCGTCCACCTCATGCTGCTCCAGCATGCCGTCAATGACCGGCGCCGTCTTCACGACCAACGTGATGCGAACGTTTGGATGCAGCTTCTGGAATTCCGCAAACACGCCGGGCAGCACATAGGTGGCCGGCACACTGCTCGCTCCGATCCGAAGACTGCCGCGCTCCGCCTGCTTGAACTCCTCCATGACGCGACCGGCTTCATCGGACAACGAAAGCATCTTTGCTGCATAATGGTACAGAGCTTGTCCCGCCTCTGTCAAAAGCATTTTGGACGAGCTTGAATAGAACAGCGGCACACCGTATTCCTTCTCGAGACTCTTCATATGAAACGATATCGTCGGCTGTGAGAGCGAGAGCTTGTCAGCTACCGCACTAACCTTTCTTAATCTGGCGATCAGTACGAGCACCTGGAACTTCACCAAATTCATCGCTGCCACCCTCCCTTTTTCCCCTCTATTATTTCGAACGATATAGATAAAATCTATAGAACCTATGAAAACTTAACAAAAAATTTAACATTGGCTTGAACAAGCGTTAATGTTCGGATGAACATCCCCCTGTAGGATAGAAAACAAGAGACGAGTACAGTAAAGAGGGATGGCATGAATATTACGATTGAGCAAGTGAGTAAGAGGTACGGCTCCGTGCAATCGTTGCAGCCGACCGATCTGGAGCTGGAGCATGGCCGATTTACAACGCTGCTTGGACCTTCCGGTTCAGGGAAAACGACTTTGCTGCGTCTGGTAGCCGGTCTGGAGACGCCCGACACCGGAACGATTCGCTTCGGAGATCAGATCGTGTTCGACGCGAATCGGGGCATCCGTGTTGCCTCCGAGAAGCGAGGGCTCGGCATGGTGTTTCAGGATTTTGCGCTGTGGCCGCACATGACCGTATTTGAAAATGTCGCATATGGCTTGAAGGCCAAGCGGCGCACGGATGGTTTGCAGGATAAGGTGCAGAAGGCGATCGGAATGGTGAGGCTGACGGGGAAGGAGCGGCGATATCCGCATGAGCTTTCCGGGGGAGAGCAGCAGCGTGTGTCGTTCGCGAGGGCGATTGCCGTGGAGCCGCAGCTCATTCTTCTGGATGAGCCGCTTAGCGCCCTGGACGCCATCCTGAGAGATGAGATGCGCCATGAGCTGACGGAGCTTGTGCAAACGCTCGGATTAACGGCGCTCTACGTGACGCACGATCAGCTTGAAGCGATGTCGATGTCCGACCGCATTCTGGTCATGCAAGGCGGACGTGTTCTACAGGCAGGATCGCCGGAGGATGTATATCGCAATCCGCAGCATCCGTTCGTTGCCCGATTTGTCGGCAAGACGAACTGGTTCGATGACGGGACACGTGCCATTCGTCCGGAATGCATCCGTCTGAACCGACTGACCGTTGACGATCGGGAGCTTACGGCGAGAATCGAGCGTGTGAGCTATGTCGGCGACCGGTTCGAAGTGTATGTCCACGCAGGGCAGCAAGATTTGTGGATGCTGTATCACCCAACGAGGTTGAACGTCGGCGAGCATACAACGCTGTATATGAGCGCCGAAGACATAAAACCAATAAACCAAGGAGGCAACATTCATGTTTAAAATGATTTCATCCAAAAAGGCCGCAACCGTGCTTGCTGCGGCAGTCGTACTGCTCACATCCGCCTGCGGCCAGCAGGAAGCAACGAAGCCGGCCGACAAGGAGCCTGCCAAGACGCCTGTTCAGCAAGCAGCTCCAGCACCAGCTCCCGCCCCTGCCCCAGCTCCGGAAAAGAAGCTTTCCGGCAAAGTGGTCGTGTACACCGCAGGGCCGAAAAACCTCGCCGAGGATATTCAGAAGGGCTTCGAGACGAAAACCGGCGTGAAGGTCGAGATGTTCCAGGGCACTACCGGCAACATTCTCGGTCGTCTGGAAGCGGAGAAGGCGAATCCGGTTGCTGACGTTGTCGTGCTTGCATCATGGCCGTCCGCCGAGGACTTCAAGAAGAAGGGCTTGACTCAGGCGTATCCAGGCGCGAAGGATGCCGACAAGCTGATCGCCGGCTGGAAGGACAAGGACAATCACTATTTCGGCTACAGCGCGTCCGCGCTCGGCATTACGTATAACACCAAGCTCGTGCCGCAGGCTCCGAAGGAGTGGAGCGATTTTGCAAAGCCGGAATTTAAGGGGAAGGTCAATATTCCTGACCCGCAGCTGTCCGGTTCGGCGCTTGAC
>JBEPYM010000207.1:0-4712 GCA_041641375.1 Paenibacillus sp. | reverse complement strand
CAGCATGCGCAGCCTCCAGGTCCGTCCATCATCATCGGATAGGAATACGGCGGGATGGTTTCGATACGCATCCTGCATGTGTTCGACCGGAACGCGGATTTGACCGGTCACCAGCACCCGCTTCCGCTTCTCCAGAAAGATAGGAAGCCTGATCATGCCTCCCACATTCGAATAAGGCAATTCTGCAACTTGAAACTCCCCGTCGATTCCCGTCTCAGAACGCCAGAGCTGGAGCTTCCCCCGATTTACTTCGAGGTGGTAGAAATGGCCCGAATACGGGCTGCATGCCGTCGCGATCGTTTCTTCCTTATAGCTGGATCCCAGAAACCGCTGAGACAGCTTCTCCGTCCAGGTCAAGCCCGAATCTGTGCTTTCCAGATAAATAGGCGATGGATCCGAATGTGTTCCTCTATAGCCGTAGCATCGAATCGATCCGTCAGGAAGCCGTATCAAGCTGCGGAACGCGTTGGACGGCGGGGTTCCGACCACAACAGGCTCATATATTTGGTTTAATGTCAGCGTATTGTTCAATAAAACTCCTCCCCTACACGACTGGATAATTCTTAAAAGCTCCGTCGGCCGATCCCTTGCCCGAGCTCAGCCCCTTGAGCAATAAGGCGCAGCTGCAGCTCGCGGATATCCAGCTGACGAATGGCTGTGTCCTGCTGCACACTCATCGCGGCGGCAAGTCCGACCGCTTGCGCTTGCGCCATCTGGATCGGGATTACTCTCGTGGAGGACATCGCCTCATGCGTAGCAGAGATTGGCCGGCCCGCGATAAGCATTCCTTCGATTCCCTTGGGCAGCAGGCAAGAGAACGGAATCTCATACGTACTAACCTTGCGTGTGTTCAGACCCTTGTGATCGGGAGAATGAATATCGAGGTGATATCCGCCCAGCGCGACGACATCCTCGAACCGCTTGCTCTCGATCAGATCCTCGCCAGTCAGCAAATAGTCGCCGACGATATGACGCGATTCCCTGACCCCCATCTGATGTGCGGTATCCAGCAGCTCTATGTTCTCGAAGCCCGGTGCGTAGCGCTTCAGGAACTCGAAGCTCTCCTTCACCTGCAGCAGTCCCTCTACTTCGGCATTGGAGTAGCTGCGGTTATCATTCGGGTTCACATTCTCCACCCGCCCGGTGACGACGATCATTTGGTTGAACTTAGGCAGCATAACCCCGACCAGATTGGCACGCGGAAATTTCACACCGTCCGAAATGGCTTGCTGAATAAATTGCTGCAAGCCACCGGAGACGAATACTTCAGCATTCTCCATCTGGTCAAGCAGACTCGCCGCAACTTCCTCCGAGAAGTCGAACGGTCTTATCTGCGTCGGATTCGCCCGGTAATAAGCCAAGAGCGGCTTGAAATCAATGTTGCGCACCCGGAATACGAGCGTAGACACCTGCGTTTTGTTGTCGGAGGAACGGCCGAACACGTAGTCAGCACCTGCCTTGACAGCCGCATCTCCATCTCCGCTGCAATCGATGACTGCTTTCGCAGACAGGATCTGAGTGCCCTCCTTATTCTGAATGACGACGCCCTTGACAGTGCCATTCTCCACAATCGTATCCGAGAGCATGCTGTGCAAATAAAAATCCACACCGTCCTCGTGCAGCATCTTGGTAACCAGATACTTGAACCAATGCGGGTCTACACCAAGCACATCGCTCGTAATCGGATCCATATAGAACTCTGTCGCTGCACCCATTTCCTGAAGCTTGCAGGCAATTTCATAGGCAATGCCCTTTACAATCAATTGACCTTGATTATTGTGGTACCCCAGCAAGGGCAGTCCAGGGATTACATTCCCGCCTACGAATCCGTTGTATTCTACGATTGCCGTCCGTGCACCATTGCGCGCCGCTGACATGGCAGCTACGATCCCTGTCGCGCCTCCGCCTACGACGACCACATCATACGAGTATTGCTTCAGCATGTCTTCATCTCCTCTTGCTTTACGTATACTTCAATTCTACGTAAAGTTGGGACGGCAAAAACAGGCTCATTCTTGCAGATAAAGTACACTATTTTAAGATAATACCCTACACAACTCCGCCGTCGCTGCCGGGCTTGCCGATATCCAGCGCTTCATAGAAGCTGTCTTCCGAGAGAGCGCCGGTAAAATACTGACTGGCCGCATGCAAATAGCCGAGGCTAAGCTGCAGCAGCTTGCCATATTCCGATCGATGCTCCGCACGAATCGCTTGCATGAGCTGCTCTGGATTCGGCTGCTCCGAATGAAAGCGCGCCCCCCTCGCAAGCCGAATAAGCGGATCTTCTTCATCATAGAAGCGAATTTCTTCGACAAATCGGCGGAACATCTCCGAATCAGGCTTGAAAATCGCATTCGTGTAACGGTTCATATCGATCTCATAATGCTGCCAGCGAAGCATCAGCGCCCACCAATACGGATCATTCGGATCGGGCTTCGTTACCATGGCGGAGTGAGCCTCCTGCATCGCAACGGACCACATCAGCTCACGCAGCTCTTCCGCATCAATGGCTTCACCACCAGGCAGCGACTCCATTCCCCAGTCGAAGACTGCATCCGTAAATAGGTCGCCGGATCCCTTTCCATGATAATAAGCAAGAAACAGAAAAGCGTCATGGGTTAAGCTGCAGGTTGTGGGGAATAAATCGGATGTATCATGTGTACGAAACACCGGCTTCATCTGTCGGTCGGCAGCCCGATGTGTCAGCCAAGCCAGTGCAAATGCAAGCCTCGGACTCACAGCATCCATACTCCGATCCAGCTTCCAGCGAGTCTTCGCATCAATAATGATCCGCATCGCGTTATTGTCTCCACCATTGCTTGTGCTTCCTAGCAGAGCGAAACGGGCGTAATTCCTCGTGCTTGTCTTGAAGGCTTCGCAAATATCAGGAGAGGCTTGCATCAGTTGAAAGGAATCTTCGACCACAGAAACATGCGTAATATATTCAGACATGATTTACCCCTCCTTGCAGCGAAGCTGAAAGGTGTTGGATTGCAAACGATACCGCCTCATCGGCAAGCTTCGCAGCGGCGGCGGTAAGCTGTTCTCTCTGATCCAACGGCATATGCAGCACACGCTCAACCTCCTGCGCCCAGCTATTCTCCATTCCAGGAAGCTCCTGTTCCAGACGAAACCTCCGGTCCACCCATTCAAGCAAATGCCGGTCGTCCGGTGTTGTCGTATGAAGTCTGACCGCAGCATGCCTTCGTGCTGCATCCGCCAACCGAACAAGCGACTCTGCCGTGAGCTCCGACGCTCGCTCCTGTTTCACGCACAGGTGAACAAAATAAGCGGCTTCCACCACCAGATTCGTTTCAGAAAACACGCAGGATGCTTTACGCCAGAAATAATCGCAAGCCGTGTCTGCAGCCAGCCAGCCGAAGACAAACGCCCATTTTTCCCGATCCTGAGGCTTTGACGAGGTTTGCATTTGCTGTGTGTACATGGCCAGCTGCTCCTTGGAACATACATTCGGCGTACCGCAAGCGCCGCCTAGCAGAGCGTAATTGCGATCCTGCTGCAAGGACACAGGCATATCGTTAATCGTTTGATCAATCACCCTTCGGGTTAAAGCTGCCCTCAGTATGGAGCCTCTCATGTCAACCACGTCCTTTCCAATCGAGATATCACCAGTGTACTGTGTTACAATGGAGCATATAAGACAGAATCACATGTATGTTTTGCATGATCACAACATAATAAGGAGCTCGCAGAGATGAGTGTGCTCTATTTTCAAGCACCGCCTTTGCCTCACTTTATCATTGGAGGCAAGAAGCAATTTTCACCGAATCGTTCACAGCCTGTTCGGAACAACATCGGTATTTTCAAGCTTTTGATCGTTACGAAGGGTTATGTATGGATCAAGGAGGAAGAGCGGGAATTGCGAGCGGAGAAGGATCATGCCCTTCTTATTCGTCCCGATCGTGAATATGTAGCGGTAGAAGCTTGTCCGGAGGTTACCGAATGTTATTGGCTGCATTTCCAAACCTCCGGCGAATGGAGCGACACTGCATCGTACGGTGAATACAAACCTTCCAGCTCCTATCCGCCTCACACGTTGATCCGCCTTCCGATCAGGCACTTCTCTCTTAAGCTGCCGCTGCTTTCGCGGCTCCTGTCACCCGAAGCGACCTACCAGAAGGCGGAACGTCTGCTGAAGCAGGAACAGCTTGCCGATTCACATGCACAGTGGCGTACTCAGCTCCTGTTTCAGGACATCCTTGCCACGATATGCGGAAGCGGGATTCCGGCTGACGTCACTCCTCCCGCCTCGCTTGCCAAAAGAACGGCTGAATATATACGCGTACATTTCCAGGAGCGGATTACCTACGCCAGACTGCAGAAGGATTTGCACTATCACCCTAACCACATCGCTCGTTGTATGGAAGTTGAATATGGATGCACGCCTCTGGAATATTTGATCGTCTACCGAATGGAGCAGGCGAAGCAATTGCTGATCGGCACAGAACTCAGCATTCACGACATAGCCGAAAGAACGGGGTTTGAGCGGTTATCTTATTTTAGCCGTTTATTCTCGAGGCAGGTTGGAATGAGTCCGTCGGAATTTCGCAAGCTGCTGCAATAGAATCGAGTAGGCCCATGCGCACTTGCATGGGCCTCTCACAGATCCGGACATGCGGGTCGTCGCATCCGGCTCCTCCAAGATTATCCCCTCTGGGGATGTAGTTCATTGTAAATGTCAGAAAGACTGC
>JBEPYM010000206.1:0-4833 GCA_041641375.1 Paenibacillus sp. | reverse complement strand
CTTGATCGGCTCGAACGGTGCGGGGAAAACAACGTTGTTGAAGCTGATTGTCGGACTGCTCAAGCCGACGGCAGGGGAAATCAGCTTGTTCGGCGTACCTTACAGCAAATTCAAGGATTGGCATCGGATCGGCTACGTGCCGCAGAAGAACGCGTTGAATCCGCTCTTTCCGGCAACGGTCCGTGAGGTGGTAACATCCGGCTTGATTGGCAGAAGGACGCTGTTTCGCAGCCTGTCCGCCCGAGAGCACAAAAAAACGGACGAAGCGCTTGATGCAATGGGCATCACCGACCTGGCCGATCGACGAATCGGCCAGCTGTCGGGCGGGCAGCAGCAGCGCGTGTTTCTGGCGAGAGCGTTCGCGAACCGACCCGATCTGATGATCCTCGATGAGCCGACCGTCGGAATCGATGCGGAGACGCAGCGTAGCTTCTTTCAATTGATCCAGCATATGCACCAGCGTCATCGCATGACGTTCCTGATGGTGTCGCACGATGTCGAGGCGATGCGCTCCTATTTGGGAGACAAGCCGAAGCATATCGTGGACAAGCTGCATTTTTACGTACAGCACACCCACCAGCCGGAGGATTGCAACGAAGCGGACCTTGTCCATTCGACGTCTTCCACCGAGCCGGTAACGGTTCGATAAGAGCGGAGGACCCGGATAAAGAATGGATATTTTTCTGTATGGCTTTTTCTTGAAGGCGCTCGTCGGAGGCGTGCTGATCGGATTGACTGCACCGCTGATCGGTATGTTTCTTGTCCTTAGAAGGCTCTCCATGATCGGTGACACCATTTCGCACGTTTCTATAGCCGGTGTCGCTCTCGGGTTTCTGCTGCAAACGAAATACCCGATCTTGATCGGCTTGCTGTTCGCACTCGGAGCTGCGTTCGCTGTGGAGTATTTGCGCCGGTCGTACCGCTCTTATGCCGAGCTGTCGATTGCCATCCTGCTGTCCGGCGGCATCGCGCTGACCAGCTTCCTGTTCACACTCGGACGAAGCTTCGACAAAAATGTAACGAGCTATTTGTTCGGCAGTATTTATACCCTTGACGGGGTGGATCTTGCGTTGATATCAGCTGTTACGGTGATCGTGCTGCTTGTTTACGCGTTTACGTCCAAGGAGATGTTTCTCCTGTCGTTCGACGAGGATGCGGCCTCTGTCAGCGGTTTGCCAACCCGATTGTTCAATGTTATGATTACGGTGCTAACCGCATTGATCATTTCCGTATCCATTAAAGTCGTCGGCGCGCTGCTCGTTTCGGCGCTGCTTACGATTCCAGTCGCTTGCTCGCTCATCGCAGCGAAAAGCTACAAGCAAGCCGTCGTTTTGTCCGTTATTTTCTCGGAGCTGGCCGTTATTATCGGACTTTCCGTAGCCGGAATTGCCAATCTTGCGCCGGGTGGAACGGTCGTCCTGCTGCTGATCGCGATACTGGCCGGGTTGCTTGTGGTACGGAGAGGGGTTCGCGTGTAACCTTGTTATAAGGAAGGAGCTGCCGCTCGATGGAGGTCAACATCTGGATTGCGTTCGCTGCGGGAATCGCGTCATTTATCTCGCCCTGCAGTTTGCCTTTATACCCGTCTTATTTATCTTACATTACCGGTTTTTCCGTGTCCCAATTGCAGCAGGAAAAGACCGCGCACATCCGTATTCGTACACTGCTGCACACGGTCTTTTTTATCCTTGGCTTCTCGGTGGTGTTCTATTCGCTCGGCTTTGGCGCAGGACTGATCGCGGAATGGTTTACGGCGAACCGCGACTTGATCGGCAAGCTGGCCGGAATTTTCGTCGTGCTGATGGGGCTGTTTATGCTCGGTATTTTTCAGCCGCAGTTCTTGCTGAAGGAACGTAAGCTCCAGCTGAACTGGAAGCCGGCCGGATACTTGGGCTCCTTCCTCGTCGGAATCGGATTTGCCGCGGGCTGGTCCCCTTGCATCGGTCCGATTCTCGGAGCTATCGCCGCACTGGCAGCTACGGAGCCTGGTGCCTGGTTCGGGCTGATTACGGCCTACACGGCCGGGTTCGCGCTGCCGTTCCTGCTGCTGGCTTTCTTTATCGGCTCGACTCGCAAGCTCACGAAATACAGCGGCATCATCATGAAAACAGGCGGCGTCATCATGATCGCGGTCGGTGTGCTGCTGTATACCGGCCAGATGTACCGCCTGACGATCTGGTTCACCTCGATTACGCCGGAGTGGCTGCGTTTCTAGGTAAAGTAATCGATATTCGCCTGCGGGAATGCTTCGAAGATGTGCTCCGTAATTAATTCCCGCAGCGCGGTTGCCTGCTCCTCCGGATACACGTATTTACCTTGTCCGTATTTCCCCCACTTGTATTTCCGTTTGGCCTCGTCCATCTCCAGCTTCGTCTTCGGGTATCGCTGTTCAATGATCCGCTTCGCCGTCTTCGTGAATCGATGCTGAATCAGCTCAAAGGTGAGATGCTTCTCGGCTTCCGGCGGCAGCTCGTCCTTCAGCTTGCGAATCAAAGTTCCGTAGCCTTCCTCCCAGCCCTCATGCCAAATAATCGGTGCAATAATAAACCCAACCGGGTAGCCGGCACGCGCCATCTTGCCCGCAGCCTCGATCCGTTCCGAGAAGCCGCTGGTCGCAGGCTCGAAATTGCGGATCACGTAATCGGCGTTGACGCTGAAGCGCGCCCGCGTATGGCCGTTATGCGGCAGCCGAAGCAGGGGCTCGACTGCGTTGAACTTGGACACAAAGCGCAGTCTCCCAAGCGGCTCCTTGCCAAAGAAGCGAATCAAATCTTCAAGCGAACCGGTGATATGCTCCAAGCCGAGCGGATCGGAGGTACAAGCCGCCTCAAACCGGGTCAATTCGGGAGCACGCTCTTCGATATAAGCTTTCGCTGCTGCAGTAATGTCGTCAATATTGACATACACGCGAATGTAAGGCTTCGTACCCATAGTCGTTTGCAAATAGCAGTAATGACAATGGGCCATACAGCCTGTTGCGATCGGTATTGCGTATTCCGCCGATGGCTTCGATTGCTCAAATTTCAGTGTTTTGCGTAGTCCGACAACCAGGGTACGTTTGGCAATTTTATACTTCTCCAGCTCGCTGTCCCCGGGTAAATTCGTGATCCGGTTATGCGAGGTGGTCATGCGGATCGGCAGCCCGTTCGCTTCGGCCCATTTATAAATGCGCTGTCCTTTCGGGTAATCAAGGGAATCCGGCTCGAAATAGACAAGCTCCGGCATAAAGAGCAGCGGCTTGCGGGGCGGCGCCATCAATTCAGTTGCCATACGCCATTCCTCCTTTTCCGTTAGTGTGCACACCGGTTCAATCCATACGCTCGCCATATGCTGGTTTGTCCGGCAGGTTGCTTGCGCTTTTCCACCCGAACAGGTATCATACTAATGACTTGGTATAGAGAGGAGCTAGCCGGATGCCCACTCCAAGCATGGAGGATTACCTGGAGCGTATTTACCGCCTGATTGACGAGAAGGGCTACGCCAGGGTTTCCGATATTGCCGAAGGTCTTGAGGTGCACCCCTCCTCGGTGACGAAGATGATCCAGAAGCTCGATAAAGACGAATATTTGGTATATGAGAAATATCGCGGACTCATTCTCACAACGAAGGGTAAAAAGATCGGCAAGCGGCTGGTGGACCGCCACCATCTTTTGGAAGAATTTCTGAAAAGCATCGGCGTTATGGAGCAGAACATCTACAAGGATGTGGAAGGAATCGAGCATCACTTGAGCACGGACTCGATTACCTGTATCGAAACGCTGGTGGAATTTTTGCGCCGCCATCCCGGCTCATTGGAAGAGCTTCGACAAATTCGGAGCGAACTGGATATGGAATGACAGAAACCCGGCCTGCTTTCAGGTCGGGTTTTGTCGATTCTAGTACGACCATTGGCCGTCATATACATCTTTACAACGATATGACGACAAGGGAGCGGTGAATGTGGATGTAAATGCGGTGTTTGAAGGAGGCGGAGTGAAGGGAATTGGACTCGTCGGGGCTGTTCAGGCAGCCGAGGAGGCAAATATTCATTTTCACTCGGTCGCGGGTACGTCATCCGGCTCGATCGTTGCGGCATTTATCGCGGCGGGGTATACAGCGCAGGAGATGCGCAAGCTGATTCTCGACATGCCCTTCCAGAACTTTGTGCGTCCCTCTTTCCTTCACAAGCTCAAAGTAGTCGGTCCGACCTTACGGCTGTTTCTCAAGAAAGGCTTGTATCCCGGCGATGCGCTGGAGCGCTGGGTGGCGGAGAAGCTGATGGCTAAGGGAGTGCGGACGTTCGCCGATCTCCAGCCGAACAGTCTGCGCATCATCGCTTCCGACATTACGAACGGAAAGCTGCTTGTCCTCCCGGACGACGTTGCCAACTATGGCTTCGATCCGGCCAAATTTCCGGTTGCCAAAGCGATTCGAATGAGCACGAGTATTCCTTATTTTTTTGATCCGGTTATTCTTCGCAAGCCCTTCAAGGTGAACGGACCGAAGCTGTCGTTCGCGGAGCAGTTCGTTTATGTAGTGGACGGGGGTATTCTGAGCAATTTTCCGCTATGGCTCTACGATAAAGCGGAGTATCAGGGTCCTCGTATTCCGACGCTCGGCTTTATGCTTGTCGGCAAGCAAGAGTCGAAGGCCCGTGCGATCTATGGGCCGCTGACGATGATGAATGCGTTGTTTTCGACCATGATGGGTGCCCATGATGAACGGTATATCGAGGATCATAACCGTTTTCGGACGATCAAAATACCAACGCTCGGTGTGGGTACAACGGAGTTTCATATTACGAAAGAAAAAAGCGAAGAGCTTTACGCTTCCGGCTATGAAGCCGGGCGCAAG
>JBEPYM010000205.1:0-4834 GCA_041641375.1 Paenibacillus sp. | reverse complement strand
TAAGGGAATATTTGTCCGGCGTCCGGGTCGTCAAGGCGTTCAATCGCTTCGGGTATGAGGAAACCAAATTCCAGGACGCCAATGAGGAGTTTCAGGAGCGATCGGCGAGAGCGCTGCGGCTGATGGCGGTGTTTAACCCGATTATTATGCTGGCGGTCAACTTCGGCATTATCGCAGTCATCTGGGTGGGCGGAATTCGGGTGGACGGAGGCTCGCTCCAGGTCGGAACGATCATCGCGTTCATTAACTACATGACGCAAATTTTGTTCTCGCTCATGATGATTTCGATGGTGTTCCAAATGTTTATTCGTGCCAAGGCGTCTTCCCAGCGGATTGCCGAAGTGCTCGTACAGAAAAATGATATGACCTGGCGTGAGCAGAGCGAAGAGGTGCGGCCAGGTGCACTCGGGCGGGTTGAATTCGACCGGGTGTCTTACAGCTACGAGGGAAGCGGCGGACATCCATCAGTCCGGGAGCTGAGCTTCGCCTGCAAGCCCGGAGAGTTGATCGGTATTATCGGTTCGACGGGCTCCGGCAAAAGCACGCTGGTCGGTCTTATCCCCAGGTTCTACGACCCCGATTCCGGCTCCGTCAAGCTGGACGGCTTCGATATCCGCGAGTGCGACCCGAGTCTCGTTCGGCAGAGTATCGCCTATGTGCCGCAGAAATCGGTGCTGTTCACGGGAACGATCGCGGAGAACATCAGGATGGGCAACGAGGAGGCGACAGAGGAGGAGCTTGCTCAGGCGGCAAAGCTTGCTCAGGCGCATGATTTTATCGCGGCGATGCCCGAAGGCTATGTGACGAGGCTCGGACAGCGCGGCGTGAATGTATCCGGCGGTCAGAAGCAGCGCATCTCGATTGCGCGGGCG
The DNA here is from genome assembly GCA_041641375.1 of Paenibacillus sp. GTDB lineage: Bacteria > Bacillota > Bacilli > Paenibacillales > YIM-B00363 > Paenibacillus_AK. The sequence continues at coordinate 3,962 of JBEPYM010000205.1, read as the reverse complement.
CTCGTACGCAAGCCGAGCATCCTGATCCTGGACGATTGCACAAGCGCCGTCGATGTCGAAACCGAAGCGCGGCTCAAGCAGGCGCTGCGCACCTTTACGCGCGGAATGACGTGTTTTCTGATCGCACAGAGAATTACCTCGGTCATGGATGCCGACCAGATTATCGTCCTGGACGAGGGCGAGATTGTCGGGATCGGTACGCACTCCCATCTGCTGGAGCAGTGCCGGGTATATCGGGAAATTTATCGCTCGCAGGTAGGGGAGGAGGTGCAGGTCGATGGCAGAGTCGGATAACGGAAGAACGGGATCCGGGACGGCAGGGGCTTCCGGAGGTCCCTCGGCGCCGGGCGGCATGCCGATGATGCAGGGGCCGCCGGGCCGCCAGCTGGGCGGCTATCATGCCAGAGGCGCGCCGGTTGTCAAGCCGAAGCACTTCCGGGGCACGATGCTTCGCCTATGGTCCTACCTGGGACGGGAGCGGGGAAAGCTCGCTCTCATCTTCGGGTTCGTGCTGATCACCTCCGCCATCGGCTTGCTGGGGCCGTATTTGATCGGCGTCGCCATCGATACGATGGTGGGCACCGGGCAAGTTCAGGTCGCCCTGCTGCTGACGATGGTTGGGGTGCTGGCAGCCGTCTATGTGCTCGAAGGGGGACTTTCGTTTCTGCAGGGCTGGATCATGGCCGGCTTGTCTCAGCGCGTCGTTGCGGCTCTGCGCAGGACGATGTTCGCTAAGCTGCAGAAGCTGCCGCTCGGCTATTACGATTCGAGGTCCAATGGCGAGGTCATGAGCAGACTTTCCAACGATCTGGACAACGTCAGCAGCACCATCTCTCAGTCGACGATCCAGCTGATGGGCGGGGTGATTGCCATCGGTGGCTCCCTCGTCATGATGCTGGTGTTAAGCCCGGTGCTTACGCTTGCCAGCCTGATCACAGTGCCGCTCGTGTTTTTGCTTGCTCGCACCATCACGAAGCGGACCCGCGTACTGTTCAAGGATCAGCAGGCGGAGCTTGGCAGGCTCAATGGGCATATCGAGGAATCGATCTCCGGTCTGGAGATCGTGCAGGCGTTTAATCAGGAGCGTAGGTCCATCCAGACGTTCGACGAGGTGAATGAACGCTTGTTCAAGGTCGGGCTGCGTGCCCAAATCTGGTCCGGCTACATGATGCCACTGCTCAGCGTCATCAACAATATCGGCTTTGCGGCCGTTGCGATTGTCGGAGGCGTGCTGGCGGTTCAGGGCGACATTACGGTGGGGGTCATCGCCGCTTTTCTCAGCTATTCCCGCCAATTTGTGCGACCGATCAACGAAATCGCCAACATCTATAATTTGCTGCAGGCGGGAGTGGCGGGTGCTGAGCGTGCGTTCGAGGTGCTTGACGAGCGGGAGGAGCCGGAGGACCCGCCACATGCAGTGCCGGTAGCTGCAACGAAGGGGCATATCGTGTTTGAGGATGTGGAATTCGGTTACCGCCCCGATGTGCCGATTCTGAAGGGCGTCAGCTTCACGGCGCAGCCGGGCAGTCGCACCGCGCTTGTCGGTCCGACGGGAGCAGGCAAAACAACCGTCGTCAACCTGCTGACCCGTTTCTATGATGTGACCCGAGGACGTATTTTGCTGGACGGTCGAGACTTGAGGGCCTACACCCGTGACAGTCTGCGGCGCAGCTTCGGCATCGTGCTGCAGGATACGTATCTGTTCTCGGGAACGATCCGGGACAATATCAAATACGGCAAGCCGGAGGCGGATGACACCGAGCTTGCGGCAGCGGCACGGCTGGCGAACGCGCATTCCTTCATTGAACGGCTGCCGAAGGGCTATGATACGGTGCTTACGGAGAACGGCGGCAACCTGAGCCAAGGGCAGCGCCAGCTGCTCGCGATCGCACGGGTGATCCTGGCCGATCCGTCCATCCTGATCCTGGATGAAGCGACGAGCAGCATCGATACGAGAACCGAGCAGCATATTCAGGAAGCGCTGGCCAACGTTATGAAGGGACGAACCTGCTTTATCATCGCGCACCGGCTGAATACCATTCGAGATGCTGACACGATCATGGTTGTCGATGGCGGGACGATCATTGAGTCCGGTAGCCATGATGAGCTGCTTCGCCGTAATGGATTCTACGCAAGAATGTACCGCAATTCGCTGCAAAGTCAGCAGCCGATATCTTCGTGACGGGATCGGGGTGCAGGGGTTCCAGCCTGCGCCCCGTTTGCATATCCTGCATGAACACATTTTTAATATTGCTGAACCGGGAAACTTCTTTGGAAAATTTCTTGTTTATTGGTACAATGGACAAGATTGAAGAAGCGAATAAAGCTCGGGAGCAGATGCGGGATGAATGCGAACATGACGACAGATCAATTGCTGCTTGAAATTATCAGGTTTGTGAAGGAAGGCAAGAAGGCGGAATTTCACACCTTCACCGACGAGCTTCAGCCCTATGACCTTGCTACCATTTATCAAATCTTGCCGGAAAAGCATCGAACGCGGTATTTGATGTATTTGGACATGAACCAGCTGACGATTATGATTCAGGAGCTGGAGCGCGACAAGCAGATCGAAGTGTTCAGCAAGCTTGGAATTGAGAAGACAGCTCGCATTATGGATCAGATGGACAACGACGATCTCGCGAACCTGCTCGGCGAGCTCTCCCAGGAGAAGAAGGAAGAGTTCCTGTCGGGGATGAAGCAGGATGAGTCCAGCTATGTCCAGAACATCATGAACTATCCGCAGGAGACGGCGGGTCGTCTCATGACGAACCGTTACGTATGGATTCCGGAGAACTATACCGTCACCCAGGTCGTCGAGAAGCTGAAGGTGTACGCCGCCATAGCCGAGACGATCAACTATATTTATGTCATTGATGATCAGCGGCGGCTGCGGGGCGTTGTCTCGTATCGCGATCTTATTCTGGCGAAGCCGTCCGATCTGATCGCCGACATTATGTACAGCCGCGTTATCTCCGTTCGGGTCGATACCGACCAGGAGGAGGTAGCCCGCGTCATTCAACGCTACGACTTTCTCGCCGTGCCGGTAGTTGAAGAGGATCAGGCGCTTGTCGGAATCATCACGATCGACGATATTCTCGACGTCGTCATTCGCGAAGCGAACGAAGACATCCAGAAGCTGACCGCCACCGGAGGCAAATCGATCGATTTCAATACGAAGGCGACGGTCGCTGCCTATCGCCGGCTGCCGTGGCTGATCCTGCTGCTGTTTATCGGACTCGTGTCGGGGACGATCATCAGCCGGTTCGAGGAGACGCTCGAGAAGGTTGTCGCGCTCGCCTTCTTTATGCCGATGATTGCGGGAATGACAGGCAATACCGGTACGCAGTCGCTTGCGGTCGTCGTACGCGGATTGATTTCCCAGGATCTCGGCAGGCTGCAAATTATTCGACTCGTTCTTCGGGAGCTGAAGGTAGGCATATTCATTGGACTCACGTGCGGGGTACTCATCTCCGGCATCGCCTACCTATGGCAAGGGAATCCGTATTTAGGTCTCGTTGTCGGCAGCTCGCTGATTGCGACGTTAATTATCGGTACGTTAGCGGGAACTATCATTCCGCTCGTCCTGTCCCGCCTCCGGATCGACCCCGCCGTCGCCTCTGGACCGCTGATCACCACGCTGAACGATGTCATCTCGCTGCTGATCTATTTCGGCATTGCAACGATGTTTTTGTCGTATTTGGGCTAAAGCTTGTTTTCGGGATCTCCTTCCGCACCACGGAAGGGGATTTTTTTCGTTTGAGGGGGGATGAGGCGGGGGGTCGGCGGTAGGCGCGAAATAGCGGAAAATGGTTCTGCAAAATGGCGGTGGGACGGCGGTGGTCGGGAAATAGCGGAAAATGGTTCTGCAAAATGTCGGTGGGACGGCGGCGGGTGCGAAAATCATCAATAATATGTCGACTCAAAGGAGGATATATCTGGTATTTTGTCGAAATATATGTAGA
>JBEPYM010000204.1:0-4911 GCA_041641375.1 Paenibacillus sp. | reverse complement strand
TGTCCGCAGCCTCCATCACAAGCGACCGAAGCTGCCTCATCTCTTCTTTCAGCACCCCTACCGCATTGCTAAGGCCGTTCGCACGAAGTGAATTGCTGCATACAAGCTCCGCAAACTGCTCCGTATGATGGGCCGGCGTCTTCCGTACAGGCCGCATCTCGTACAGCGTAACCGGAACGCCTTGGGACACAATTTGCCAGGCCGCTTCGCTGCCCGCCAGCCCTGCGCCGATTACGGTTACTCGTTCGGTCATTCTGCAATCTCCTCGTTTACGTCTTCCTTGAAGTCACATTGCGTACACTGGATCACGAGCTCGCCTTTGGACCGCTTCTCCACCAGAAGAGCACCGCAATCTGGACAAGGCTTGGGAGCCGGCTTATCCCAGGATACAAAATCGCAGCCCGGATATTGGTCGCAGCCATAAAAAATACGCCCTCTTTTGCTTCTTCGCTCTACAACGTTCCCCTTGGTGCATTTCGGACAATTCACTCCGACATCCTTCACAATCGGCTTCGTATTCCGACAATCAGGGAAACCGGAGCAGGCGAGAAACTTGCCGAACCGACCCATTTTGTACACCATAACGCTTCCGCACTTTTCGCATGTTTCATCCGATTCCTCGTCCTGCAGCTCAACTTCCTTCATCTCTTCCTCAGCGACCTCAAGACGCTTCTCAAAGGAGGAATAAAATTGGGAAAGCACGCGAATCCACTCGTCCTTCCCTTCCTCTACATGGTCCAAATCCTCTTCCATGTTTGCCGTAAATTCAGCATCGAGTATTTCAGGGAAAAATTCCTCCATCAGCTGGATGACAAGCTCGCCCAGCTCCGTCGGAATAAACTTCTTTTCTTCCAGCGCGACGTACCCTCTCTTCTGCACCGTCTCCAGCGTCGGAGCATAGGTACTCGGACGTCCGATGCCAAGCTCCTCCAGCGTACGTACCAGTCTCGCCTCCGAATAACGCGGAGGAGGCTGGGTGAAGTGCTGCTTCGGGTCGAGCTGCGCGACCTGAAGCGAATCACCCGGCTTCAGCGGCGGCAAAAAGGTTTCGTCACTTTCTGCCTGCTCATCATCGCTACCCTCAACATACACCTTCATAAAGCCGTGAAATTTGATCTTCGAGCCGGTCGCCCGGAATACCGTGCTGCCGACAGAGATATCGACGGTCATTGTATCCAGAACGGCGGAAGACATCTGGCTCGCCATAAAGCGCTCCCAGACAAGCTTATACAGCCTGTATTGGTCACGCGTCAAAAACGCCTTGACCGATTCGGGATCGCGCGCCGCCGAAGTCGGACGAATCGCTTCGTGAGCATCCTGAGCGCCGGCCGCCTTCTTCGTATATTGCCTGAACGCCTCCGGCACATAATCGGCGCCGTATTTGGCCACCAGGTACTCCTTGGCCTCTTCCTGCGCAATCGGTGAAATTCGTGTGGAATCCGTACGCATATACGTAATGAGACCAACGGTCCCTTCCTTGCCGAGATCCACGCCTTCATATAGCTGCTGCGCGACGGACATCGTCTTGGCAGCACGGAAGTTCAGCTTACGCGCTGCTTCCTGTTGAAGCGAAGACGTAATGAACGGAGGCGCCGGGTGGCGCTGGCGTTCCCGCTCCTTCACTTCAGCGACGACAAAAGGATGGCTGGCTGCTATACCCAGAACTTCGTCTACCTGCCCTTTGTTTGACAGCTCAAGCTTTTCTCCGTCCTTGCCATAAAACTTGGCGTCAAATTGAGAATTGCCAATCCGCAGCGCAGCTGTGATCGACCAATACTCTTCAGGGACGAACGCCTGTATTTCATTCTCCCTGTCGATGATCAGCTTCACCGTGACGGATTGTACACGGCCCGCCGACAGTCCCTTCTTCACTTTCTTCCAGAGCAGTGGAGAAATCTTGTACCCGACAAGCCGGTCCAAAATTCGCCGCGCCTGCTGTGCGTTCACAAGATCCATATTAATCGGGCGCGGCTTCTTGAACGCTTCCTTCACCGCATCCTTTGTAATTTCGTTAAATACGACACGGCATTCATCATTCGGCGACAAATCGAGATAATGGGCCAGATGCCAGGCGATCGCCTCGCCTTCGCGATCAGGGTCGGCAGCCAGATAGACGCGCTTCACCTTCTTGCTGGCATCGCGTATTTCCTTCAGCACATCGCCTTTACCGCGGATCGTAATATATTTGGGCGAGAAGCCGTTCTCGACCTCAACGCCGATCTGGCTTTTGGGCAAATCACGGATATGGCCCATGGAAGCCTTGACGATAAACTTGCTGCCCAAATACTTCCCGATTGTCTTGGCTTTCGCCGGGGATTCCACAATGACGAGCGAATCGGCCATGAGGGCCCCTCCTTTCTATCCTGCACGCATGAGAATGATGAAATAATGCCGTAAGAAGCTTCAGGGAGTCGTGGCTGTCATCGTTTCGTGTACAAAGCTCCTGGCAATTGTTTGATCTGATGTTTTACAGTTAAATTTAACAGAACTGCGTGTAAAAGTCCAAACCCATAGCCGGTAGCCCGCTGAAGCGTATCGATATCGACCGGTTCGTCCTTGATATGACGTAGCATTTCGCGTTCCTCGTCCGAGAGCGAAGCCGTACTCGAGGTGTATGCAGCCGTCAAATCGATCGGTACGAACGGCATCCAGGGATCGGCCAGCTTCGGTCTTATCTCTTCCAAAATATCGCCGGCGTGGTGAACCGGAATCGCCCGTCGCTGCTTAATCAACTGGTTGGAGCCGACACTTTGCTTGCTTGTCAGCGCGCCTGGGATTGCAAACACATCGCGATTCGCGAGAAGCGCCAGATCCGTTGTGATGAGCGCGCCGCTCCTCTCGGCTGCCTCAACGACCAGCGTGCCGTGCGACAGCCCGGCGATAATCCGGTTGCGCATCGGAAACATACCCGGAACGGTAGTCGTGCCGAGCGGGAACTCCGTCACAATGGCGCCCTGCTGCGCGATTCGATCGGCCAGCGCTTCGTTCGATCGCGGATAAATGCTGTCGAAGCTCGTCCCCATCACAGCAATCGTTCCTCCTACCCCTTCAAGCGCTCCGCGGTGTGCGGACGTATCGATACCGAGCGCCAGACCGCTCACCACGACTAGACCGGCGCGGGACAAGTCGGCAGCAAGCAGATGCGCGACCTTTTTTCCGTAAGGTGTAGCCTGTCTAGTTCCGACGATCGAAACGGCATGCTCCTTCAGGGTGCCGGTCTGACCCTTGACGTACAGCACCCAAGGTGGTGCCGGTATTTGGCGAAGCAGCGGAGGATACATCGGGTCGGCTTGCGTAATGATCGAGATGCCAAGTCGGCGATACGGCTCCTTCCTGCGTTCGATCCATTCCGGTGAAAGCTGGCGCTCGATAATGGTATACCTTCTCGTCCCAAGTGCTTTCTTGAGCGCCTGCGGCCAGGAAGTTTTGTCCCAGATCGAGGGGATCTCAGGCAGCAGCTCAAGCATGTTAAGGATGCTTTTGGGACCGATTCCGTTCATCTCATGCAAGGCAAAAATGAGCTCTGAATTTGTAAGGGTCACTCATCATCATCTCCATCTCCACTTTTTGGAATACAAAAAAGCAGCCCTCTCCCCCGCTTGATTGCAGGTAGAAAGGGCTGCTTGCCGCTTCTCGCGAATGATTTATTTCTTCGTAATGCACGAATCGAGCAGTCCGCGCTCTTCCAGTACGGACACGAGTGTAGAGCCCATCTCCGATGGTGTCGGAGCAACCTTGATGCCGCATCGCTCCAGCGTTGCAATCTTCTCGGCTGCCGTGCCTTTCCCGCCGGAAATAATTGCGCCCGCATGTCCCATCCGCTTTCCTGGAGGCGCTGTTGCGCCGCCAATAAAGCCGACAACCGGCTTCGTCATATTGGCCTTGATCCACTCGGCCGCCTCTTCCTCCGCCGTACCGCCGATCTCGCCGATCATGATAACAGCCTTGGTGTCCGGGTCTTCATTGAACAGATTGAGAATATCGATAAACTCGGAGCCCTTGACAGGGTCGCCGCCGATTCCGACCGCACTCGATTGTCCGATGCCGCGTGTCGACAGCTGGTGTACCGCTTCATAGGTCAGGGTGCCGCTTCGGGAAACGACACCGACGTGGCCCTTCGTATGGATATACCCCGGCATAATGCCGATTTTGCATTCGTCCGGTGTAATGACACCCGGGCAGTTCGGTCCGATCAGGCGCGTCTTCTTGCCTTCCATGTAGCGCTTGACGTTAATCATATCGATAACCGGAATGCCTTCCGTGATACAGATAACCAGATCCAGTTCGGCATCTACCGCTTCCATAATGGCATCCGCAGCGAATGCTGGCGGTACGTAAATGACGGATGCGTTCGCGCCGGTAGCTGCTTTTGCCTGGGCTACCGTATTGAATACCGGAACCTGCTTTACATCGCCGTTCTCCAGCGTAATGTCGACGTTCGTGCCGCCTTTGCCCGGGGTTACGCCGGCAACCATCTGGGTACCGTAATCAAGCCCGCCCTTAGTATGAAACAAGCCGGTTGCACCGGTAATGCCTTGCGTGATGACCTTCGTATTTTTATCGACCAAAATACTCATTGTATGGGTACACCTCCAAATTTACTTCACGAGAGCAACGATTTTTTGTGCGCCGTCTGCCATCGAATCGGCAGCTACAATATTCAAACCGGATTCATTCAGCATCTTCTTGCCAAGCTCAACATTCGTGCCTTCCAGGCGAACGACGAGCGGACGGTCGAGACCAACCTGCTTCGCGGCAGTAATAACGCCTTCCGCGATCACATTACACTTCATGATGCCGCCAAAAATATTAACGAAAATGCCTTTCACATTCTTGTCGGAAAGAATGATCTTGAACGCTTCCGTTACCTTCTCGGTAGTTGCGCCGCCGCCAACGTCGAGGAAGTTGGCA
>JBEPYM010000203.1:0-5010 GCA_041641375.1 Paenibacillus sp. | reverse complement strand
ATTTCTATCGTTTTGCCCTGAAATTCGTTCTTGAACAAATCAAGCGTCGTAAGAATCTCCATAAAAATGTCGTCTTGTACAACGACAGTATCCTTTTTGTCCATCCACCTTGCAAGTACAGCGAAATCTTCATTGAATTGATCTGTCTTGAAACGATCCGCCGTCCCCGAAGACTTCTCCGCATTTCCGGTTTTCGGTGCACCCAACGATTCCGAAGCACCTGAAGAAGATGTCTTCTTGGCTGCGCCTGCAGCTGCTCCTGGAGCCGCACCTTGGGATTGGGCCGCACTCAGCTGAATGCCCTTCTTATCCACCATGGAGCTGCCCATCACCTTGTCCGGCGTCAACACGCCGAACAGGAGTGGAAACAGGAAGATGCCATAGAAGGCAGCGCTTCCCCAGGATGACTTTGGCATTTCATGTGCACAGTCGCAGTCATACGCCTCTTTCCGGGTTCCGAAGAACACCGACAGTGCCGAATACAGCTGATGCAAGCCAACTGCAAACAGGCCGATTGCGGACAGCTTCACATAAACGATCATTTTGGGGGCAATATAAAGGGATAACATTCCTGATTTGGACAGAAATGCAATGTAGAATGCAAAACCCGACAGAATCACGCCGCGTATCAAGTGATGCAAGCCTTCCAGCTGCGATTGCTTCGAACCTGACATTCGTCGAAAATCCCCTTTCGTTACATGAGTACGAACGCTTCATAGAGCAATGATACGGCAAGCACGACGACGCAGGTGATGCCGATCAGCGTCAGCACGAAACGCGCCTTGAATGTGGACAACAGCATAAAGGTGCTCTTCAAATCCAGCATCGGACCAAAAACCAGGAAGGTAAGCAGTGAGCCTACCGAGAATGTCGTAGAGAAGGATGCGGCGACGAAAGCGTCCGAAGTTGAGCATAACGAGAGCACGAAGGCGAACGCCATCATAAATACATGCGACTGCAGTCCTTCCTGTCCGAGCGCCACAAGCGTCTCGCGGGCGATTCCAACCTGGATGGCTGCCGTTAGAAACGCACCGAAAATCAAATATTTCCCCATCTCAAAAAACTCGTCCGAAGAATGTCGCAGTATGGAGGACAGCTTCCCCTCCGGCGGATGGTTGTGAACATGCAGCTGCATGCCGGAGGTGCTGCCATGCTCGTGCTTGAGCGGGTTGCTGCGTATGATCTTGTACAGCAGAAGTCCGATAATGACTACGGCGACGAAGGCTAGTCCAAGCCGGCTGTAGGCCATATCCGGACGTGAGCGGAACGCCATGTAGGTAGATGCAAACACAACCGGGTTAATGACCGGTGATGCAAGCGCGAACGTTACGGCGGCGAAGGCCGGCAATCCCTTGCGGATCAGTCTGCGAATGATCGGAATTGCACCGCATTCGCATATCGGCAGGATAAAACCGAGCAAGGAAGTCAGCACGACGGCAGCTACCGGATTTTTTGGGATAATCCTGCGCAGCGTCTGATCCGTCACAAACACTTGTAAAATGGAAGATAATAGTACGCCGAGTAGTAAAAAAGGAAATGCCTCGAGGATAATGCCGATAAACAATGCTTTGAAGTTTTGCAGCGTATCGGTGCCGATAACCGTCATGATGCCTTTTACCACCTCACCCGTTCTGATTGTACCATGTTTTTGCCGCTGCGTAAAAGCTTGCCGAAGGAAACAAACGGCTTCGCGCCGCTATAGTAGCAGCACGAAGCCGAGGACGAAACGCCGCCTATTCGGACAGCGCTTTTTTGAGATTGTCAGCATTCTTCGCCATGATCGAGAAATAGTCTTCGCCGGATTTCACCTGCTTTTCCGTCAAGCCTTCCACAGGATTCAGCACCAGCGTGCCAATCTTCAGCTCATTCGCCAGCGTCTTGGCCAGCTTGTCGGATACGAGCTCCTCGAAGAAGATATACTTGATGTTGTTTTGCTTGGCGAATTCCGCGATTTGCTTCATATCCTGCGCAGTCGGCTCGGCATCCGGGGATAAGCCCATGATCGGCACCTGCCGGAGGCCGTAATCTCTTGCCAAGTATCCGAACGCTTGGTGGGAGACGACGATATCCTTGCGCTTGCCCGCCGATACGGCCTGCTTGAAGCTTTCATCGAGTTTGGCGAATTGCGCATCCAGCTTCTTGAAGTTGTCCTCATAATCATTCTTATGCGCCGGATCAATTTCGATGAGCTTATTTTTAATTGCTTCCGCCATTTTTTTCGCGGAGGCCGGACTGATCCACATATGCGGGTCCGTATTCTCGTGCTCCGGATTTTTGCTGCCGTGGCTATGATTATGGCCGTGCTTATGACCGTGGCTGTCCTTCTTCGCTTCCTTGCTGCCGGGCGCAACCTTGATCAGCTCCAGTCCCTTGGTCGCCTCCAGCGTTTGCAGCGTCGTGCCTTTGTTCAGGCTTTTCAGGAAGTCATCCGTCCACGTTTCGAAGCCCGCTCCATTGTAGATGAACAGCTGCGCCTTGCGAATGTTCGCAAGCTCCCGGCTCTTCGGGGACCACTCATGCGCATCGACGCCTGCCGGCACCAGATTGATGACATGGACGTGTGAACCGCCGATTTTGGAAGTAAAATCATAGAGCGGATAAAAGCTTGTGAATACATTTATTTTCCCTTCAGCCAGCTTCACATTTCCGCCTCCGCAGGCGGTGAGGAGCATCGAGGCAATCAGCAACAAGGCAGCCAGTACGAATCCCTTTCTCTTCCCGTTCCTTCTTTGCAAAACCAATCCCTCCCAAATCCGTAACATTTACTATTACGATCATTTGGATTTTACCTTGGGTATGGAGGGATGTCAAGCTGTTTGTAGCCTTTACGCTTTATTCCGAATCATGTAGACGAGATCGTTTACCACCTTGGCAAGCTCCGCTCGGGTAACCGGCTGATCGGGCCGGAATGTGCCGTCCTCATAACCGCGCATGATGCCTAGGTCCGATACGACCTTGGCAAAGCCTTCATACCAAGCGCCCTCCGGCACATCAGGAAAATTTGTCAGCTTAGGCATCTCGCCGCTCACTCCTCCGGGATCAGGATTCGGGTTGGGCCCGGTCTGATCGGGAATCAGACTGGCCTCATATTCACGCTGAACATCAATTAGAAACTGATCGTAGGTACGATTCATCGTCTGAAGCGCGTTGACAGGGTCCGTTCGCTGCTGCGGATCAAGAATATGATGACCGACAATATCGGCAGCCGGATTCAGGCCAAACACAAAGCAGGCGTAGGCATGCACCCATACCCACCTGCGGTACGCTTCTTCGTTATTGATGGAACCGCCGAAGCACAGCTCAATGGAGCCTGCTGCATCGTTCGCATCTACGCCGTAGCGGCTGTTGTCACCCGGCACATCGTAGCGGACATGGTAGGCCTTCTCCGGCGGAGCTGTCAGCAATGGAATACATTCAATAATTTCACGATCATCGACAAAAAGATGCGCGGACGCATACATGTCGTTGCGGCTACGCTCAAAATAGGCAACATTCGCTGCAGCCGTGGAGCCGGGGTTGCCGGTATCATGAGCGACGAGAAACCGGATCGGGGCAGCGGGGAGAACCGGTCTGCGCTTGCTCGGACCGGTCAGAAGCCGCTGGGTGATCGGATATTTCATCGTAAAGGTTGGCATAACGCGGGGATTCACCTCCTGTTTATGCTATATCATACGCAGGAGATGGGCGAAATGAGCAGGACAATGGCCCATTACCACAATCCCACATATGCGATTCACTGCGTCAATCGCGGGCTGCGATATACGAGGGTCGGGGCGTCTGTCCCGAATACGGCGCGACTAGCTTGTTCTCCACACTGTTGTAGACAAAAAAGATGTTACTGCGCGGATAAGGCGAAATATTGCCGTTGGAGCCGTGCATTGTGTTACAGTCGAATAGAACGATGGAACCGGCCGGTCCCGTCATGGACGTAATGCCTCCCTCCTTGGCGAGCCAGGACAAGCTGTCAGCATCCGGCACCCCGTATTCCTGCTTGCGCAGCGACTGCAAATAATTGGCTTCCGGCGTAATCCCCGGGCAAGAAATATAATGGCGCTGCGAGCCCGGGATCACAAGAAGCGGACCATTCTGTTCGAAGTTGTCCTCAAGCGCGATGGAGCAGCTGAGCGCCCGCATACGCGGCATACCGTCCTCGACATGCCACGTCTCGAAATCGGAATGCCAATAAAATTCTTTGCCGGTAAAACCCGGCTTATAATTGATACGCGATTGATGAATGTACACACGGCTGCCCAAAATTTGTTCCATCATGGACACAAGCCGCGTATCGAGAGAGAGCTTGCGGAAAAGCTCATGATCGCGATGAACGGCAAAAATCGACCGCACCTCCCGGCTATCGCGCTCTCGAACAATTTCCGGCGACTCGCTGCCGCTTCCGTCGGCCCAAAGTCGCTTCAGCTCGCTGCGAAACCGTTCAACCTCTTCACTCGTAAAGAACGCGGGCAACGCTAAATATCCGTTCTGATCGTAAAAATGAAGCTGTTCTTCGCTGAGTGGACCTTCCTGCCCGTTCCCCCATACGACAGGGTCAAGCCTCTTCATGATTGCCGTCGCACCTCCCTTGCGAGAAGGATACACATCAGGCCCCCTGGCTGTCTGCAGCTGAATCATTTCACTCATCGTTTCGCCACCTCTTCTTCCAAAATGGGATATGCTCCGTCGGCGTCATGCGTTTCCTTACCGGTGCACGGAGGGTTAAATACACATACGACACGGATATCGGTGCGAGCAATCAGGCGATGCCGCTCATGTCCGTCGAGCGCGTACAACGTTCCCGGTCGAATGGGATAGGTTACGCCGTTATCCAAATCCTGCAGCTCGCCTTCACCTTCGATGCAATAGACAGCCTCGACATGGTTTTTGTACCACATTACCGTTTCCATCCCGGCCCGAAGCACGGTATCGTGAAGGGAGAACCCCATGCCGTCTTTCTTCAGCAGCAATCTGCGGCTATACCAGGTCTGCTCCTGTATATCCCTATCAGTGCCTTCA
>JBEPYM010000202.1:0-5147 GCA_041641375.1 Paenibacillus sp. | reverse complement strand
GATGCAATAGACAGCCTCGACATGGTTTTTGTACCACATTACCGTTTCCATCCCGGCCCGAAGCACGGTATCGTGAAGGGAGAACCCCATGCCGTCTTTCTTCAGCAGCAATCTGCGGCTATACCACGTCTGCTCCTGTATATCCCTATCAGTGCCTTCAATCTCCTTGAGCTGCCTGACAATCATAGCCGGTTGACCTCCTTCAATGCCGCAAGGATACTGTCCTCGACAATTGCCAAACCTTGAAGCAGCAGCTCATCATCAATGGTGAGCGGCGGCATGATCTTCATAACCTCGCTGTCTGGGCCGGATGTCTCCATGATGAGACCTCGTTCAAACGCACGAGCGCAAATCCGCTCGGCAAGTCCCTCGGGACGGATCGCAAGTCCTTGCATAAATCCGCGCCCCCGACATTCCGCTTCCAATGACGGGTATTGAATGGCCATTCGGGACAAGAACAGTCGAATCATATCCGATTTCTGGCGAACCGACGTCATGAAGGCGGCATTCTCCCAATAGGAAAGCGCCTCGACCGCTGCGACAAACGCCAGATTATTTCCGCGGAAGGTGCCGTTATGCTCCCCGGGGCTCCACAGGTCCAGCTCGGGCTTGAACAGGGTTAGCGCCAGCGGAAGGCCGTATCCGCCGATCGACTTGGATAAGCATACGATGTCCGGCTCAATGCCCGCTTCCTCGAAGGAAAAGAATCCCCCCGTTCTTCCGCAGCCTGCCTGGATGTCGTCAACAATCAGCAAAATTCCTTTGCGTCTGCACAGGTCGGCGAGACCGCGCAGCCATTTGGTACTGGCTGTATGCAGTCCGCCTTCCCCCTGCAATGTCTCTACAATTGCTGCAGCCGGGAGATCAATCCCGCTTCCTCCGTCGTCCAGCAGCCGCTCCATCATCGTCAGCGAATTCACTTCATCGCCGTGGTATCCACAATAGGGCATGACTACACTGTGATGGAGCGGCACGCCAGCCCCATCCCGCTTCTTCTTGTTGCCGGTAACGGCGAGCGAGCCAAGTGTCATGCCGTGAAAGCCATTCGTAAAGCATATGATCTTTTCCCGGCCGGTCACTTTGCGCGCCAGCTTTAAGGCGCTTTCCACCGAATTCGTTCCGGTGGGACCTGGGAACATGACTTTATAGGTCAGCCCCCTCGGCTTCAAAATCATTTCCTGGAAACGAAGCAGCAATCGTTCCTTCGCCTCCGTCGCCATATCCAGGGAATGCGTAATACCATCCGCCAGCAAATATTCGATCAGCTTCTTGCGGATAGCCGGATTGTTATGACCATAATTCAGCGCGCCGGCACCGGCAAAGAAATCAATGTATTCCCGCCCTTCACGATCCCACAGCCTGCTGCCTGATGCTTTTGCAAATACGGTAGGAAAGCTTCTCACATAACTTCGAACTTCAGACTCCAGCATCGTAAAGGTATGCAGCGGATCCGTCTTTGTCAGGTCATGATTTACAATCGTCGTCATTTTCTCATCGACTCCTCAGTTGATTGATAACGGGCCAACCCGTACGAGCAATTCCGGCTCATGACTGTCCGGATTCGGAAAAAACTGTCGCGGATAGCCCTCCATGATCGCAAGCGGCACCTTCCTTGCTTCGGCTAGCGACCGAAAGACAGCCATGGAGGCTTGATTTCCCGGGGATACCGTAGCCTCCACATACTTGAGCTCGCCGGGCTTCAACCTTCGGATCGCTTCAAGCAGCATGGCGGATGCCAGCTTCTGTCCGCGGGAATTACGGTGAACGG
This sequence comes from Paenibacillus sp., assembly GCA_041641375.1. Classification (GTDB taxonomy): domain Bacteria; phylum Bacillota; class Bacilli; order Paenibacillales; family YIM-B00363; genus Paenibacillus_AK. The sequence continues at coordinate 3,379 of JBEPYM010000202.1, read as the reverse complement.
CCATTTGCCATACAAACAAAGTATCGGGTCTGCCAGGAGCGACGAAGGATGAGAGGAAACCGACGATTGTGCCGCACTCCGCTCCTTCCGCCACAACACAGGTGTCGGCAAAATAATCACACCACATGATGTAGCAGTATGGTGTATTCACATCAAGCCCACCTGCCTCACTTAAGAAACGCCAAACAGCGCTCCCTTCCTCAGGCTTTGGCTTCCGAAAGCGGTATAACGTTGCCTGATCCAGCGTTTTCACCTCCTCCCCCGTAATCGAGATAAATAAATGTTTGTAATAGTGAACTTTATGTGAACACCTTATTTTATAAGGTTAATTTTATTATTGATTTATAACATTTGTTTATATTTGATAAAAACAATGGTAACAAAGATTGAGCAATCGTTCACCCCGCATATCCCGGCATAATCAGGGCTCAGCGCCGCTGAGCCGGATTGAGCGGCACTCAGCGGATCGAACCTCCCAATTCCTCCCATATCCTCCCGTATCCGTACCCTCCTTGCTCGTATGCGTACGTAAAAAAACTGCTCCTGACCTCGATTGGAGGTAGAAGCAGTTCGCTTGATTTATAAGTTGGTGCTGAGCTCGGCACGAGCCGCGAGTAGATCAACGAGATGGACGGCCTTCATGTCAGCCATATGTCCTTCCCGCACGATCCCCCATTGCATTTGGAGCAGGCACCCAGGGTTTGAGGTGACGACGAGATGGGCGTTCGTATGGGCGACGTGCTCCATTTTGTGATCGATGATGTCCTGCGACATGCCGGTTTGCGTGATGTTGTAAATGCCTGCCGAACCGCAGCAGCGGTCTGCGCCTTGCAGCTCGCGAAGCTCCACACCCGGGATGGATCGAAGCAGTGTCCGCGGCTCGGTTTGGACCCGCATCACGTTGCGCAGATGGCAGGAATCCTGGTAGGTGACAATCGTTTGACCGGCCTCCTGCGCGGTGTTTGCTTTCATCGGGATTTTTCTGGCCAGCTTGCCGTCGATCAGCTCGGAAATATCCTTGATGGCCCCGGCAAACTGCCTGGCAGCTTCACTTGTCTCGGCATCGTCATGAAGCAAATGATCGTATTCCTTCAACATCGCTCCACAGCCGCCTGCATTGGTTGCGATCCAATCGCAGCCGGTCTCCCGGAACACCTCCACATTCGCCTTGGCCAGCTGTTTTGCCTGTCCGGTCTCGCCAGTATGCGCATGCAAGGCTCCGCAGCAGCCCTGGCCGTCCGGAATAACAACCTCAAATCCAGCCTCCCGCAAGAGACGGATCGTATTGATGTTGGTATCGGTGAAGAGCACATCCATGATACAGCCGCGGAACAACGCGGCACGCCCCGCCTTCTCTCCGACTGGCGGTATGACCAGCTGCTCCCTTCCGCTCGACAGTCTTTCACGGCTCGAAGGAAAACCAAGGCGCTCCCAACGCTTCAAGACACCGTCTCCGGCCGCATCAGGCAAAATGTGCTCCATCTCCCGCATATGAGAAGGCAGCGCATGCATGACCCCGCTGGCCCGCACAAGTGTGCGAAGTCCGGACTTCTGGTAAAAACGCAGTCCTTGGCCCAGCAGCCTCATACGACCTTGATAGGGAAACAGCTTCTCGAGAAACAGCTTTCGCACCGCACGAACAGGGAGTGAATGCTTACGCTCTGCGGCAACGGCTTCGCGAGCTTGCTCAATGAGCTGTCCGTACTTCACATCGGATGGACAAGCGGGCTCGCATGCACGGCAGCCGAGACAAAGATCCATCTGCTGCTGGAAGGCTTGATCGGCTTCCATCATACCGTCATATGCCGCTTTCATCAGCGCAATTCGCCCTCTCGGCGATGCCGCCTCCATCCCTGTCTCCTGGAATGTAGGGCACGCCGTCTGACAAAAGCCGCATCTCATGCAATTGGTTAACTGGTCATGATCCAGTGTTATTCGCAGCCGTTCGGCAAGCGGGTTCGAAGAAATTCCCATCGTGTTTTCGTCGCCTCCCTATTTGTTCTGGCCCAATACGAGACGCCGCCTCGTCTCGGCAAACAGCTTGCCGGGATTCAGCAAACCGTTCGGGTCAAATGCATGCTTGATACGCTTCATGATGTCGATGCCTGCTGCACCGACCTTCCATTCCAGATAAGGAGCCTTTACTAACCCTACGCCGTGCTCCCCGGTTATCGTACCGCCCAATCGCACCGCCGCTTCGAAGATTTCCTCGAACGCCGCTTCCACCCGGTGCAATTCCTCTGTATCCCGCGCGTCGGTCATTGCCGTCGGGTGCAGATTGCCGTCGCCGGCATGACCGAATGTACAAATCTGTACTTGATGCTTCGCCGCAATTCGCTGCACCTCCAGCACCATCTCCGCAATACATGAGCGCGGCACTGTCGCATCCTCCAGAATCGTGGTCGGGCGCAGACGGGACAGCGCCGCCAGCGCGCTGCGGCGAGCCTCCATCACTTTAGCGCCTTCCTCCGGAGTGGAGGCAACCCGAATGTCAATTGCCCCCTCCAGTCTGCACATTTCCTCGATCGCCTGCAGATCGCGCTCCACTGCCGATTCGTCACCGTCCTGTTCAATGGCAAGTACGGCCTGCGCCTCCGTCGGAAGCCCAATCTTCGCAAAATCCTCTACAACTCGTATCGTAGCCTGATCCATAAATTCAAGCGTACACGGAATGATCCGCCCGGCAACGATCCGTGATACCGTGCGCGCCGCCGCATGCAAATCGTTATACACCGCCACCATCGCGCGGCGATATGCAGGCTTCGGAATCAGCTTCACGGTAGCCTCGGTCAAAATCGCCAGCGTGCCGCCCGATCCGACGAGCAGCCGGGTAAGGTCATAACCCGCCACATCCTTTACCAGCTTGCCTCCGGTACGAACAATATCTCCGTTCGGCAATACCGCCTCCAGCCCGATCACATAGTCCTTCGTAGTGCCATATTTTAAGCCTCGCAAACCGCCGGCCCCAAGCGCAATATTGCCACCCATTGTACAAATAATCATGGAGCTGGGATCGGGTGGATAAAACAAACCCGTCGCTTCGACGGCAAGGTGAAATTGCTTCGTATTGAGCCCCGTCTGGAAGGTGGCGGTCAAGTTATCCTGGTCAATCTCAAGCAGACGGTTCATACGCGTCATCACCATGACAAGCCCGCCCTGAACCGGGACGACGCCAGCGCAAAGGTTGCTGCCTGCGCCGCGAGCCGTCACCGGAATTCCATGCGAGGAGCATACCTTCATGATCCGGCTCACCTGCTCGGTCGATTCGGGAAAGACGACGCCGTCCGGCATCGTCTGATAGAGCGGTGTTGCGTCGTAGCTATACGACACCAGCGTTTCCGAATCGTCCTTAAAGCCCTTCGCTCCCATAATCGCAAGC
>JBEPYM010000201.1:0-5185 GCA_041641375.1 Paenibacillus sp. | reverse complement strand
TCGCGATTATTTCATGGAAGCCGAAGTTGCACGCCAATACGGTCTTGTCGACAAGGTCATCGAGAAGCTGTAATCGACATCCCCTAAATTTGATCTGTTAACGAAACGAGGAGCCGGCTGCTGCGCGATCCTGCCCAATCAGGCATACGCGCCGCAAGCGGCTCCTCTTCTATATTTAAAATTCGAATGTCACGTTTACGGAAGCGCTCAGCTTCAGTTCCCCAGGCGCTACAGCCGCGCCGCCCGCGCTCATCCCCATATCAGCCGCCATCGGCGCCATCTTCGCATACTCCGAATATGCGATCGGAACCCCATTCGTTCCGGACTGGTTGACGTGAACAATCCCCTTTACATCTTTGCCGGCATACTTCGCGATGACCTTCGCCTTGGCTTCCGCATTGGACATCGCCTTCTCGATTGCCTGCAGCTGGTATTCCTCACCCTTCTCTGTACTGAATTGCACCGAATCGATGCGGTTAGCACCCGCCTTCGAAACCGCATCAAGCAGGTTGCCCAGCTTGCCTAGCTCACGGTAGCTTACCGTCACGATATGCGTCGCCTGATACCCGTTGATCACAGGCGCCTTGCGATCCTCATACGAATATTCCGGATGAACATGGAAGTTGGTCGTCTTGACATCCTTCTTCGCAATTTTATAATCGTCGTAGAGCACCTTCTCGATCTTGGCCAGCGTCCGCGACACCTCCTCCTGCGCCGCATGCGCGGTCGAAGCTTTCGCGAACACACCCAGGTTCACATAAGCGATATCCGGCGCTACTGTAATTTCACCTTGTCCGTTCACCTGGATCGTTCTCCGGTCCGCCTTGTTTTCCGCCGCATGCGCAGCTGTCGGTTTGACCAGCTCGCCCAGCGCCGATGACGACCACGGTGCCGTCAACACGATGACCCCCAGAACACTGCCGATCGCCCACTGCTTGATTCGATTCCGATTGCTCATTCTCCATACCTCCGTCATTTTAATGAAAAACCCGCTACTATCCCAACAGACGAGTCCTTCCAGCAAAAGGTTGCAGCGCCATCTCCAGATACGAAAAAAATGAGCTGAAACGAAAAAAAGCCTCCGCAGGGGAGACTTCGGGGAAGGAATCGCACGGAAGCACCGGGCTTATTGGTTCTCCAACTCTTCTTTGCTGACAAGAAGGACTAAAGCGGTTACAGCCTGCTCGGCATCCGAACCCTCGGCGCTTATATATACCTCTGTTCCCGAGGAAATCGCCAGGCTCATAATCCCCATGATGCTCTTCGCATTAACTTTCTTCTCATCCTTCTCCACATATATTTCCGAAGAGAATTTGTTTGCCTCTTGAACGAACAAGGCTGCCGGTCTGGCGTGAAGTCCAGTCTTCAGTTTGACGACCACGGCTTGCTTGGTCATGAACAACTAACCCCCCAAATATAGATACCTGAAACCCAGGATATACACGACGCAGATTGCTGGTTTACATTATATCACTATTTTCGACGGTCTACTAGCAAAATCGTGATATCCCACCCAAATTGGGCGGATTAGAGCGAATTCCGAAGCTTTTCGGCCAGTTCATCGATCTTGCGGAGACGGTGGTTGACCCCCGATTTGCTGACTCCGCCGGCGAGCATCTCTCCGACCTCCTTCAGGTTCAGATCGGGAAATTTCAGCCGAATTTCCGCTACCTCGCGCAGCTTGTCCGGCAGATGCTCAAGTCCGACCTCCCGCTCCAACAAGCGAATATTATCGATTTGCCTGACGGATGCTCCAATCGTCTTGTTCAGGTTCGCCGTCTCGCAGTTGACGATCCGGTTTACCGAATTGCGCATATCGCGCATGATCCGCACATCCTCGAACTTGAGCAGCGCCTGGTGCGCCCCGATCAAGCTCAGCATCTCGATAATTTTCTCGCCTTCCTTCAAATAAAAGACGAAGCCCTTCTTTCGCTCGATGCAGCGTGCATTCAGATCGAAGGCGCGGTTGGCGAGCTCGCACAGCGCCTTGCAGTGCTCCTCATACATCGTCGCAATTTCCAGGTGATAGGACGAGCCCTCCGGGTTGTTGACCGACCCCCCCGCCATAAAAGCGCCGCGGAGATACGATCTTTTGCAGCAGGAATTGCGAACGAGCTCCTTGTTAATGCCCGGGGTAAATTGAAAGCCTTCACTGACGATCTTTACGCTTTCAAGCAGCTCCTGCACCCGGACCGGGACACGCACGATATAGACGTTGTTTTTCTTGAGCCGCATTTTCTTACGGACGAGCAGCTCCGATTGCAGCCCATACAGCCGCTTGATCAATGTAAAAATGCGCCGCGCGATTGCCGCATTCTCCGTCGATATGTCAAGGATCACCCGACCCGAGGAAATTTGTACGGCACCGTTCATACGGATCAGGGCCGCCAGCTCCGATCTCGAGCAGCATGTATCCAATTCCACCAAGGTCAGCTCTTTCTTTGTTTGTCCGGCGAAAGACACCGTCCATCATCCTTTCCGGGCCATCCACCCTTCGACGAGCTGTACGATATGCTGACTCAATCGCTCGGCGTCGTGGCGCAAGTACGTGCGGAACAGCACGAGCTTGTCGGCAACCACCTTGTAGCCTCTCCGCTGCACCTCTTCCAGATCAAGATGCACGGCTCTGGCGCCGCTTTCCGCATATTTGCCGGCCACCTGGGGCGGAATTTCTCCATTATTGACGATGACATAATCAAAGATATGATGGCCCACATGGTCGTACACAGCCTGTAAATGATCGCTTACCGTATATCCGTCGGTTTCGCCGGGCTGCGTCATGACATTGCATATAAATACCTTTAAGGCATTGGATCGTAAAATGGTTTCGGCAATGTGCGGGACGAGCAGGTTGGGCAAGATGCTTGTGTATAAGCTTCCAGGCCCGATCAAGATCGCATCGGCTTCCCGCAGCGCTTCTACCGCTTCATCCAGCGGCTTTACTTGATAAGGCTCAATAAACACCCGCCTGATTCGACGTCCCGCTTTTGGAATGTTCGATTCGCCAGAAATAATATCTCCATCTTCCATCTGTGCCTTAAGCACAACGGATTGATGGGATGCAGGCAGCACTCGCCCGCGCACGGCCAACACGCGGCTCAGCTCCGTAACCGCGGATACGAAATCTCCACCCTTGATATCGGTCAATGCGGCTAAAATCAGGTTACCCAAAGAATGTCCGGCTAAACCGGTCCCGTTCGTAAAACGATACTGAAGCAGCTCCGACAGCAGCGGTTCGGAATCGGCAAGCGCCGACAGAACGTTGCGAATATCTCCGGGCGGCGGTATTCGGAGCTCCGAGCGAAGAATTCCCGAGCTGCCTCCGTCATCTGCAACCGTTACAATCGCCGTAATATCAACGGGCTTCTCCTTCAGACCGCGCAGCATGACGGACAAGCCGGTGCCTCCGCCGATCACGACGATTTTCGGATGGTTGCCCAATATATGCTCACCTCATCATTAATGTCGGTCGCGCTCCGAGTCGCGGTGGCTGACCCGAACAGCCTCCGTCTCGCTGCCCCCGATCGTTCTGCCCAAATATTCGGCAATGGCTACCGAACGGTGCTTGCCACCTGTGCAGCCGATCCCGATCACGAGCTGGCTCTTGCCTTCCTTCCGATATTGCGGAATAAGGAAATGCAGCATGTCGAGCAGCTTCGCCAGAAACACCTGCGTCTCGCTCCACTTCATGACATAATCGTAGACGTCCGGGTTCTGACCTGTGTTCGGTCGTAGCGTATCTACGTAATGCGGATTCGGCAGGAAACGCACATCATATATCAGATCGGCATCGATCGGAATGCCATATTTAAAGCCGAAGGAAATGACGTTGATTGCAAAATCGTTGTCCTCCAGCGACTGGAAACGTGCTGTAATCTTTGATTTCAGGTCGGCCGGCTTCAAACCGCTCGTATCGATCACTTGCGTGGCAAGACCCTTCAGCTCCTCAAGCAACCGCCGCTCCTGCTTGATCCCGTCGAGAGGGGCGCCGTTCGGCTCTAGCGGATGGCGTCTGCGGCTTTCCTTATAGCGCTGCACAAGGATCGAGTCGGTCGCATCCAGATACAAAATTTCATATCGAAGCGTATAATGTTCGCGAAGATGCTTTAAGGCTTCAGACAGCGCGTCAAAAAATTCCCTGCCGCGCAAGTCGATCACAAGTGCGACCTTGTTGATCCGGCCGTGGGATTGCTCGATTAGCTCGGCGAATTTCGGAATGAGCACCGGCGGCAGGTTGTCGACGCAGAAGTAGCCGATATCCTCGAGGCTTTGCACCGCAATCGTTTTGCCGGCACCAGACATGCCGGTTATAATGACCAGAGTTCCGATTGGCGTCGTTCCGTTCGTTTCGCTCTTGTTCATCCCAGTTACCTCAAATTTAGGCCTGCGGCGCCGATCATGCCGGCGTCGTTGCCAAGAATGGCCGGTACAATCTCTACTCCGTCACGAGCCGCTTCCGTCGTCAGCTTGGCAAAGTTGTCGCGAATTGGAGCGAACAGCACATCGCCTGCTGCGGATACACCGCCGCCTACGATAAACCGCTGCGGATTCACCACAACCGCAACAGCTGCCATCGACTTCGCCAGATAGAACGCTGCGCGGTTGACAATCCGCAGCGCAACCTCGTCGCCTTCCTTCGCCGCGTCAAAAACAGCCTTCGCCGTCATCTTCTCAACAGCCGTAAGCAAGGTACGGTCGCCGCGCTCCACCGCATCATTGGCCATCCGAATAATGCCTGTTGCGGACGATACCGTCTCCAGGCAACCCTTCTGACCACAGTTGCACTGGATCGCTTCAAGATCCGGCACAACGGACATATGACCCAGCTCGCCCGCCATTCCGGTGAACCCTTGATAAATATGAGAGCGAATAATAATGCCGCCACCGACGCCCGTGCCGAGCGTATACACGACGCAGTTGGGAATCCCCTTGCCCGCACCGGCCCACGCCTCGCCAAGCGCCGCCACATTGGCGTCATTGTCGATGGTTACCGACTTGCCGAGCTTGGCTTCCAGTATCTTCTTTACTGGAGTATTGCGCAGCGGCAAATTCGGAGAAAGCTTGACAAACCCTTCCGGAATATCCATAAAGCCTGCGATGCCCGCCCCGATACCGGCTACCTGATCCCATTCGTAAGACGAATCCGCGACTGCCTGACGAACATATTTCGCAATGTTCTCCAGTA
>JBEPYM010000200.1:0-5254 GCA_041641375.1 Paenibacillus sp. | reverse complement strand
GAAGATGAAGAAGCTGCTGCAGAAGGATAAGGCCGCAGTCGTATTCGGCGGCTGGACATCCGCGTCGCGCAAAGCGATGCTGCCCGTCGTCGAGCAAGAGAAGGGGCTGTTATTCTATCCGGTGCAATACGAGGGACTCGAGGCGTCTCCGAACATTTTCTACACAGGCGCTACGACGAACCAGCAAATTATCCCGGCCGTCACCTGGCTGCTCCAGCAAAACAAGAAAAAAATGTTCCTGCTCGGCTCCGACTACGTATTCCCGCGCACCGCAAACAAAATCATCAAGGAACAGCTGAAAGCGGAAGGCGGCACTCTGGTCGCCGAAGAATACACGCCGCTCGGACATACGGACTACTCCACCATCATTAACAAAATCAAGCAAAATAAGCCGGACGCCATTTTCAACACGCTGAACGGCGACAGCAACGTAGCATTCTTCAAGCAGCTCAAGGACGCAGGCATTAGCGCGAAGGACATCCCGGTATTGTCGGTGTCGATCGCCGAGGAGGAAATCAAGAGTATCGGCACCGCAACACTCGAGGGCCACTTCACCTCCTGGAACTATTATCAGACAACTGATACGCCGGAGAACAAAAAGTTCGTCGAAGCGTTCAAGGCCAAATACGGCAAAGACCGCGTCACCGACGACCCGATCGAAGCAGGCTACTTCGGCGTCTACCTGTGGGCGGCAGCGGCCGAGAAGGCGAAGTCGGTGGCGGTTGACAAGGTTCGCGAAGCGGCCAAGGGCATCGAGTTCAACGCACCGAACGGCAAGGTAACGATCGACGGCGAGAACCAGCACGTCTACAAGACGGTTCGAATCGGCGAAATCCTGAAGGACGGCATGATCAAGGAAGTGTGGAGCACCGGCAAGCCAGTGAAGCCGGATCCGTTCCTGAAGACGTACCCGTGGGGCGCAGAGGTCACGAAGAAATAAACGCCGGTCGTCCAACAACCGACTGACGGATAGCATGTCCGGACTGCAGGGCCGCCTTCCCAAGAGGCGTTGCCCACGCAGTCCGGTTTCGCTATCTATCCCGGCTTAGGGAGGTTATTTATGAGCATTCTGTTCATGCAGCTCTTCAACGGCATCAGCGTCAGCTCCATTCTCCTGCTCATTGCATTGGGGCTTGCCATCACCTTCGGACTTATGAATGTCATCAATATGGCGCATGGCGAGTTTATTATGATCGGAGCTTACATGGCGTTTATTACCCAGCAGGCGTTTATGAGCTACGTACCCGAAGCGTGGTTCGACCTTTATTTTATCGTCTCGATCCCGGTCGCGTTCGCCGCCGCTTTTGCGCTTGGATGGCTGCTCGAAGTGCTGCTGATCCGTCATCTATACGGCAGACCGCTGGACAGTCTGATCGCAACGTGGGGCGTATCGCTTGTGCTGCAGCAATCGGCAAGGCAGCTGTTCGGCGCCCAGAACGTCGCCGTCAAGGCGCCAGGCTGGCTGGAAGGCGGCTGGGCGATCTCCGCCGATCTGATCCTGCCGTACAAGAGGCTGTTTATCATCGCATTGGTAGCGGTTTGCCTCACCGTCATTTATGTCTATCTGTACCACAGCTCGGGCGGCCGACGGATGCGTGCAGTGATGCAGAATCGCCAGATGGCTTCCTGTCTGGGCGTATCCACTCGCAGACTGGACGCGCAGGCATTCGCCTTCGGCTCCGGCATCGCCGGCATTGCCGGGTGCGCGCTGTCACTGCTCGGACCTATCGGGCCGGCGCTCGGCACCTACTATATCGTCGATGCGTTCATGGTCGTCGTGCTGGGCGGAGTCGGTAAGCTGGCCGGATCACTCGCAGGTGCGCTCGGAATCGGCGTGTTAAATACCGCCTTTGAGTTTCTGACAACCGCCACCCTCGGCAAAGTCATTGTATTCGCACTGATTATTGCTTTCCTGCAATGGAAGCCGTCGGGGCTCGTCACGCTGCGCTCGCGGGCGCTCGACTGACCGACGAATAAAGGAGTGATCATCTGATGCTGTCTTCCCGCCTGCCGAACGGCGCCAAGTGGGCGCTGACCCTCGCGCTGCTGGGGCTCATGCTTGCAGCGCCGCTGTTTCTGTCCGAGTTCCGGCTCTCGCTCGTCGGCAAATATTTGGCGTATGCGATACTGGCGCTCGGCATTGATCTGATTTGGGGCTACACCGGTATATTGAGTTTGGGCCATGGGGTGTTTTTTGGGCTCGGCGCCTATTGCACCGCCATGCATCTCAAGCTTGCGGCCGCAGGAGGCGGACTGCCCGACTTTATGTCCTGGAGCGGCGTCGACAAGCTGCCATGGTTCTGGATGCCGTTCGAATCGGCCGGCTTCGCTCTCGTGATGTCGCTGGTGCTGCCCATGCTTGCCGCCGCTATGTTAGGTTACTTCACCTTCCGCAACCGGATAAAAGGCGCCTTCTTCGCCATTCTCTCCCAAGCGCTTGTGATCGTGGTGTATACGCTGTTTGTCGGCCAGCAGGGCTATACCGGCGGAACAAACGGGCTGACCAACTTCAGCACGTTCCTCGGCCTCAAGCTGGGCACGACGGAGTCCAAGCTGATCCTGTATTATGCAACCGCCCTGCTGCTGGTGGCCGTCTTCCTGCTTTGCCGTTTTCTCGTAGGCAGCCGCTTGGGCAAGGTGCTGACAGCCGTGCGGGACGGTGAGAACCGCGTTCGCTTTCTCGGCTACAACCCCGTCGCCTACAAGCTGTTCGTCTATTGCCTGTCCGCTGGCTTCGCCGGTCTCGCCGGCACGATGTTCGTCCTTCAGGAAGGCATTATTTCCCCGGCCCAGATGTCCATCGTTCCCTCGATCGAGATGGTGTTGTGGGTCGCCGTCGGCGGCCGCGCCACCCTTTATGGCGCCGTCATCGGCGCAGTGGTGGTCAACTATGCAAAATCCATTTTTAGCGAAATGTTCCCGAATGGGTGGTTGTTTTTCCTCGGCGGGTTGTTCGTCGCAGTCGTTCTGTTTATGCCACGCGGGCTAATCGGAACAGGCAGTGATATATGGCAATGGATCCAGGAAAAAAGGAGGGGGAGCGCAGATGAACAGTCAAATCGAGAGGGTAGCGCCGGTCACGGAGCCGAAGGAGCAGCCGGGATTTCCGCCGAAGCAAGAGCCGGATCATAAACCGGTGGCGAACAACGTACAGCGGGGACCTTTATTGCTGCAAACCGTCGATCTGGAGGTCGATTTCGACGGGTTCAAAGCGGTGAACGGATTGAATTTCAGCGTGCACACCGGCGAGCTGCGCTTTCTCATCGGCCCGAACGGCGCCGGCAAAACGACGCTGCTCGACGTCCTCTGCGGCAAAGTGAAGCCTTCACGCGGACGGGTGCTGTACCAGGACGGGATCGAGCTGCAGCGTCTGCAGGAGCACGACATCGCAGCGAAAGGCATCGGGCGGAAGTTCCAGGCGCCATCTGTATTTACAGACTTGAGCGTTACGGAGAACCTCGACCTGGCGGTCAAACGCAGCCGCGGCATCGCAGCCGCGCTCTTTAGCCGACGGCTAAAAGCAGAGCAGGAGCGCGTCGACATTATGCTCGAACGCATCGGATTGACCGAGCGCGCCGGCGTGAAGGCAGGCTCCCTGTCACACGGCGAAAAGCAGTGGCTGGAGATCGGTATGCTGCTAATGCAGGAGCCCTCCCTGCTGCTGCTCGACGAGCCTGCTGCCGGGATGACAGATGAGGAAACGGAAAAAATGGGACTGTTCCTCCGCGAGCTGAGCGGGGAGCGCACCATCATAGTCGTTGAGCATGATATGGAGTTCGTTCGAAGCTTTGCTAATACCGTAACCGTCATGCATGAAGGCAGCATTTTGCGGGAAGGAACCATGGATGAGATTCGCAGCGACGACCGCGTAGCCGAAGTATACCTCGGCAGACGCGGAGAGCGCACAGCATAGGAAGGAGCTGGACACGTATGCTCACGGTACAGCAGCTGGAATCGGGTTATGGAGAAAGCATGATATTGCGGGGATTGAATATGCGCGTGGAGCCAGGTCAGGTTGTATGCCTGATGGGACGCAACGGCGTCGGCAAAACCACCTTCATGCGAACGCTGATGGGTACCTTGCCCGTTCGGCGAGGGAGCATCAGCTGGAACGGTCAGACGATCGGCACATACAGCCCCGATCGCCGCGCACGTCTCGGGATCGGCTATGTTCCGCAGGGGCGCGACATTTTTGCGCATCTGTCGGTTGAAGATAACCTGCTGCTAGGTTTGGAAGCGAGCAGGAGCAAGCAGCCCTTGCCATTCCTCCGCAAGTTTAGGGGTAACGCAGGGGGCGACTCATTCCCGGAGGATGTGCTCGACCTGTTCCCCATCCTTCGGGGAATGTTAAAGCGCAAGGGCGGCGACCTGAGCGGAGGCCAGCAGCAGCAGCTCGCCATCGCCCGCGTCCTCGCTTCACGGCCGAAGCTGCTTCTGCTCGACGAACCGATGGAAGGGATCCAACCCTCCGTCGTAGAGCTCATCGAAGGCGTGATCGAGAGCATCAAGCGCAAGCGGGACACCGCCGTCATCCTGGTGGAGCAAAGCCTCGACTTCGCCTGCCGCATCGCCGACTACTCCTACATCATGGAGCGCGGCAGCATCATCGCCGAAGGCCCCCCCGAGCAGCTCACCATGGACCTCGTCAAAACCCATCTCGCCGTCTAAACAGACTATCGTAACGAAAACCCGGTGCAGTGTTCCAATTGAAGAACCTGCACCGTCGGTATGCACGCATCACATCCCCACCCCAATGCATTCGTGCGATATCCCCTTTGTTCCGCTCGTTCCTTAGCCCTCGTCGGGCATTGCCATTTGTGCGCTTTAGTGCCATATCCCCTTTGTTCCGCTCGTTCCTCATCCCTCGTCAGGCAATGCCATTTGTGCGCTTTAGTGCCATATCCCCTTTGTTCCGCTCGTCCCTCAGTCCTCGTCGGGCATTGCCATTCGTGCGCTTTAGTGCGATATCCCCTTTGTTCCGCTCGTTCCTCAGCCCTCGTCAGGCAATGCCATTCATGCGCTTTAGTGTGATATCCATTTGTTCCGCTCGTTCCTCAGCCCTCGTCAGGCAATGCCATTCGTGCCCTTTAGTGCCATATCCCCTTTGTTCCGCTCGTTCCTCAGCCCTCGTCGGGCATTGCCATTTGTGCGCTTTAGTGCCATATCCCCTTTGTTCCGCTCGTTCCTCATCCCTCGTCAGGCATTGCCATTCGTGCCCTTTAGTGCGATATCCCCTTTGTTCCGCTCGTCCCTC
>JBEPYM010000199.1:0-5266 GCA_041641375.1 Paenibacillus sp. | reverse complement strand
TTATACCGTATCCCCGTTGTTCCGCCGATGTTTTTCGCAAATTTGCGCTTCGCCAACACGTTGCTTACCACGATCGGTTCATTTATACCGTATCCCCACATTTCCGCCGACATTGCAGCTTCTCTGATATACCTATCTGCACGAATTCATTTATACCGTATCCCCACAGTTCCGCCAACTTTGCAGCTTCTCTGGCATACCTATCTGTACGAATTCATTTATACCGTATCCCCACAGTTCCGCCGACTTTGCAGCTTCTCTGGCATACCTATCTGTACGAATTCATTTATACCGTATCCCCACAGTTCCGCCGACTTTGCAGCTTCTCTGGCATACCTATCTGCACGAATTCATATATACCGTATCCCCGTTGTTCCGCCACTATAATTCATCCGTAACGATTTCAATGCCAAAATACTCACAATTCCTTCAGTTTAGTATGGGAACCACATCAAATAGCGGACATACGGGGATACGCTGAAAATGGGGTTGGCGGGTTACACGGTGCGGCGGACGGTCCGTGGCTGAAGCGGATATACGGGGATATGCTGCAAATGGGCTCGTCGCGGGTTACTCGGTGCGGCGGACGGTCCGTGGCTGACGCGGATAAACGGGGATATGATGCAAATGGGCTCGTCGCGGGTTACTCGGTGCGGCGGACGGTCCGTGGCGAAGCGGATAAACGGGGATACGATGCAAATGGGCTCGGCGCGGGTTACTCGGTGCGGCGGACGGTCCTAAGCTGAAGCGGATAATCGGGGATATGCTGCAAATGGGCTCGTCGCGGGTTACCCGGTGCGGCGGACGGTCCCAGGCTGAAGCGGATAATCGGGGATACGATGCCATGCAAAATCCGCAAAAGAAAGAAAGCCCGCTCTGGCTGTCGCCTGTGAGCGGGCTTGTCCGCAGCTAGTTTAAGCGCGGGAGATGTATTTGCCTTCGCGTGTGTCGATCAACAATACGTCGCCTTCGTTGATGAAGAGGGGCACTTGCACGTTGAAGCCGGTTTCGACCTTCGCGTTCTTGGTAGCGCCGGTTGCAGTATTGCCCTTGATGCCCGGTTCGGTTTCGATGACCTTCAGATCGACGCTGTTCGGCAGGCTGATGCCGAGAATTTCGCCTTGATAGCTGGAAATTTGCACGTTCATGTTTTCTTTCAGGAAGTTGATTTCCCATTCCAGCTGCTTGCGATCGAGCGAGGTCTGCTCATAGGACTCTTGATCCATGAACGTGTATTCGTTGCCGCTGTTATACAGATATTGCATGGTGCGGTTCTCGATCTGTGCCCGGCCTACGTTCTCGCCGGCACGGAACGTACGCTCAACGGTGTTGCCATTACGAAGGTTCTTGAGGCGAGTGCGAACGAAAGCAGCGCCCTTGCCTGGCTTCACATGCTGGAAATCCTGAACGGTAAAAATATCTCCGTCTACTTCAATGGTCAAGCCTGTTTTAAAATCGTTTACCGAAATCACTGATTGTCCCTCCTGAGAACTGAGAAAGTAATATATTTGTGCGCTTATTCCAGTATGGTGAAGGCTTTGCTGGAATGCGTCAATACCTCGATACCGCCCTCAACCAAGACGACATCGTCTTCGATGCGGACTCCCCCAAATTCCGGCAAATAAATACCGGGCTCGACCGTTACCACCATGCCGGGCTCCAGCACAACGGCGCCGGTACGGTTCAACCGGGGACTTTCGTGAATTTCCATTCCGAAGCTGTGGCCGGTTCCATGGCCGAACATCGCACCATAGCCATAGCGCTCGATGACATCGCGCGCGGCTTTGTCACCTTCTGCACCCGTCATACCCGGCTTCAGGACGGCAAGTGCAGCAAGCTGCGCTTCCAGTACAATATCGTAGATTTCTTTGGCCCGTGCCAGCGCTGCCGAATCCCCGCCGCCCAGATAGACGGTTCGCGTCAGATCCGAGCAATAGCCGTTGTACAGCGCGCCGAAATCCAATGTCACCAGCTCACCTGCACCGAGCCTTTTGTCGCTGGCGACGCCATGCGGCATGGAAGAGCGTACGCCGGACGCGACGATCGTTTCGAACGACGTGCCCGAAGCGCCTCTTCGCCGCATAAACAGCTCAATCTCCAGCGCGATATCGCGTTCCGAAACGCCGGGCTTCAGCATCGGCAGCACATGTGAGAACGTGTCGTCCGCAAGCTTGCACGCTTCGCGGATGACCGCCAGCTCGCCCTCGTCCTTGATCATGCGCAAGCTTTCGACCAGCCCGTCCGTCGCCACCAACTCAATTCCTTCCAGCTCGCGATTCATCGCCGCATGCGCGCCGACCGTAACATGCTGCTGCTCAAAGCCGAGCCGGCGGATCCCCAGCTCACGAAGCACCTCGTGCAGTGTCAAATACGGCTTCATCTGATCCGTCTCAGCGAACCGATAATCCGGTGATTGCTCGGGCGCCTGTGTCCGGTAGCGAAAATCCGATAACAACACCGCATCTCCGCGTGCCGTAACCAGCGCGAAGCCGGATGTACCCGTAAAGCCTGTCATATATTTGCGGTTGAGCGCGCTCGTTACGAGCAGCGCCTCCGTCCCTGTTCGCTGCAGGACACTTCTCAATCTGTCCAGACGATGTTTGCTCATCCGCTCAAGACTCCCCTCGATCGGTAAGATGTCGGTGCAGCGCACGCAGCGCCAGCTCGTATCCGACCGCCCCAAGTCCGCTAATTTGACCCAGGCATACCGGCGCCGTTACCGATACGTGACGGAACGGCTCACGTTTATGTATGTTTGACAGATGCACCTCGACAACAGGCAGACCGACTGCGGCAAGAGCGTCGCGGATGGCGTAGCTGTAATGGGTAAACGCACCCGGATTGATGATGATGCCCGCTTCGTTCCCAAATGCCTGGTGAATGCGATCAATCAGCTCGCCTTCATGATTGGATTGAAAGCATTGGACACTCATTCCAAGCTCTTCTGCCAACGATCGGCAGGAGGCTTCCAGATCCGGCAATGTGATGCGACCGTACACTCCGGGCTCCCGAACGCCAAGCATGTTCAGATTCGGCCCGTTTATTATCAATACCTTCACTTGCCGATCACCCTCCGACTCCCGAGCAGCTTTAACCACCAACAAACACCAATTGCCATTTTACCATAACAATGTCGAGGAGGGAAACTGTTTCTTCAGCTCGTTTTTGCGTCGCGGCTGCGTTCGTCGTTATATTCAAAGGCGATGGTGTATCCGATGAAGATGCCCCAAAGCAAATACAAGCTTAATTCCACCAAGTAGGTGTCATAGCTCATGGTGCCGAACCATGGAACCATGCCGGTCAACGGACCAATTGCAAAAAAAATTACGGCCCACCACAGTATTCCATACCCGACACCCGGCCACGGACCCTTGAGCTTGTACAGCAGAAACGTATACAGCAATGCTGCGATGATTGAAAATCCGATGAAAAACAGCCAGCCGACCAAATGTCCGCCTGCCCCCGCCAAAAAATCCTTTTTGAAGAAAGGATCAGCCATATACCCAGGGATGACTTGCGTAAAATTCATTTGCCAGAATGCATGATGCACACCGCCCCAGATCAATCCTGCAAAGAACCCGATTTTGAGTCCGAACATGAGCTTGGGGGTTGGGTTGATTTTTGGCACATGGACTTGCGCTTGCATAGCGGTAACCGCCTTTCCTTGATTTCCCCTAGTATACGCAAGCCGGTCCGGTCATAACCGCAGGCTCACGGCGTTATGGCAATCCGCAGCCTTTTCCGGTACAATGGATGTCAATACGTGAATCATTCATTTGATGAAGGAGTGGCCTATGTCGCAGCAACCATGCCCGGTTTATGGAGGACAAGCGGTTATTGAAGGCGTAATGTTTGCAGGCCAGCATGTGAACGTAACGGCCGTTCGCCGCAAAGATAAAGAAATCGAATATTTGACCGTACCCAAGCAGCAAAAAAAATGGGTCGCCATCCTGAAGAAGATTCCGCTACTGAGGGGAATCATTGCCTTGATCGATTCTTCGGCCAAGGGAACGCAGCATTTGAATTTTTCCGCGGAAAAATATGCCGAGGATGAAGGCGAGGAAAGCGGCGCGGAGCCGCAGAAGGAGTCGCTGACCTCGAAGCTGACCTTGATTGTCGGAGTTGCCGTTGTCGGGGTGCTTTCCTTCTTGTTTGGCAAGCTCATGTTTACCCTGGTTCCGGTTTTTGTGGAGGATTTGCTGTTCGGCCGCTTTTTCGACAACTATATCCTGCATAACCTGCTCGAAGGCCTGATCAAGATTATCCTGCTTGTCGTTTATATTCAGCTTATCGCGCAAACGCCGATTATCAAACGTCTCTTTCAGTACCACGGAGCGGAGCATAAAGTGATCACCGCGTTTGAGAACGGCGATCCGCTGACCGTACGCAACGTACAGAAGTACAATACGCTCCATTACCGCTGCGGCAGCTCCTTCATCGTGCTGTCAGTCATTATCGGCGTCATCGTGTATTCCTTTTTCCAATATGACGGACTATGGGAACGAGTGATGCAGCGAATCGTGCTGCTCCCGCTCGTGATCGGCGTATCCTATGAAGCGCTTCGCTTCACCAATTCCGTTCGCGACATCCCGGTGCTCAAGTGGCTCGGATTGCCAGGGCTGTGGCTGCAAAAGCTGACGACCAAGGAGCCGACAGACGATCAGGTGGAGGTTGCAATCGCATCCTTCGAGCGAATGCTGGAGGCGGACCGCTCTCATGCGGAGCAAGCGCGGGCAAGAGCCGTATCTTAAGATTGATAAATGGGGTGGCGAAGGTGAGAAAAGGTCCTTCAAGGCCGGTTGCATTGTATGTGATCGGCGGGTTGATCGCAATTGGATTGCTCATGAGCTTCGTGGAGAACCCGGGTTCCATGATCATTCCGGTCGTTATATTCGGACTCGTGTTCCTGCTCTACAAATTCCCGCCCGCTGCAATCGCACGCCGGTTCCGCGGCTTCGCACCACCGCCCGGGAGAAGCGGGAAGCAAGCGAAGCGCAGACCGAACTTCCGGGTGATTCAAGGCCGCAAGCCGCAGGATGACGACGACCGTCCCCGCTATCACTAGACGGTTAACAGCAGCTCCTTCATATGCTTATCGTAGCGCTGCTGCGACCACTTGGCGAAGAACTTGCGCCCGGCTTCATAGCCGGAAGCGTAAAGCTCTTCGCTTTTTTCTTTCGTAATATGAAACTCCGTTGTACCCACACCGAGCGTTGGTATTTTGATCGTCCGAAAACGGTTATGATCCTCGATGTAACGTTCATCA
>JBEPYM010000198.1:0-5298 GCA_041641375.1 Paenibacillus sp. | reverse complement strand
GATCTAACGACGATATTTGCCATTCGCCATAACGGCAAAGGCGCAATGTGCGGTGACGGACAGGTCACGTTCGGAAACAGCATGGTGATGAAAGGAACGGCCAAGAAGGTTCGACGTCTGTATCGGGGCAAGGTTGTCGCCGGCTTCGCCGGCTCAGTCGCTGATGCGATTACGCTGTTTGAGAAATTCGAGGCGAAGCTGGAAGAGCATCATGGCAACCTGCAGCGCGCGGCGGTCGAGCTGGCGAAGGATTGGCGCTCCGATCGTGTGCTGCGAAGACTGGAAGCAATGATGATTGTCATGGACAGCCAGTATCTGCTGCTTATTTCTGGAAATGGAGAAATAATTGAACCAGACGACGGCATATTGGCGATCGGATCTGGCGGCACTTACGCCATGGCGGCCGGGCGTGCCTTGAAGCGCCATGCTCCTCAGATGGAGGCGAAAGAGATTGCACACGCGGCGCTGACGGTAGCCGGTGAAATTTGCGTGTTTACCAACCTGAACCTGGTATTGGAGGAGACGGAGTGAAAACAGGGAACCAAGCGTTAACCCCGAGGCAGATTGTCGCCGAGCTGGATAAGTATATTATCGGCCAGAAGCAGGCCAAGAAGTCAGTTGCGGTCGCTTTGCGCAACCGGTATCGCCGCAGTTTGCTAGCCGATTCGATCAAGGACGAGATCGTTCCCAAGAACATTTTGATGATCGGCCCAACAGGTGTAGGCAAGACGGAAATTGCGCGTCGTCTAGCTAAGCTGGTAGGCGCACCGTTTATTAAGGTCGAAGCGACAAAGTTTACGGAGGTCGGTTACGTCGGGCGGGATGTCGAGTCGATGGTGCGAGACCTCATCGAGACGTCGATCCGTATGGTGAAAGCGGAGAAGACAGAGGCTGTCAAGGATAAAGCCGAGGTGCTTGCAAACGAACGTCTTGTTGCTATTCTTGCGCCGTCCCCGGCAAAAGCCTCGCCGCAGCGCAATCCGCTGGAGATGCTGTTTGGCGGCGCGGGAGCGAAGCCGCAGGAGGAGCCTGCTCCCGATCCGTCCTTGTCGGATAAGCGGCGGCTAATCAAGGAGCAGCTAGCGAAGGGGGAGCTGGAGCAGACGATTGTCGAAATCGATGTGGAGGATCATTCTCCCAATATGCTGGATATGCTTGCGGGCAACCAAGGCGGCGGCGACCAGATGGGTATGAATATGCAGGAGCTGTTTGGTAGCTTTATGCCCAAGCGCACCAAAAAGCGCAAGCTCAGCGTGAAGGAAGCGCGCAAGGTGCTGACTCAGGAAGAAGCCCAGAAGCTGATCGATATGGATGAGGTTACGCAGGAATCGGTTCGTCTTGCGGAACAATCCGGTATTATTTTTATAGACGAGATTGACAAAATCGCATCCTCCGGTGGAAAAGGTAGCGGGCCGGATGTATCGCGGGAAGGCGTGCAAAGGGACATTCTGCCGATCGTTGAAGGCTCGACCATTATGACCAAATATGGACCGGTAAAGACGGATTACATTCTTTTTGTTGCTGCCGGCGCTTTCCATGTCGCAAAGCCGTCCGATCTAATTCCCGAGCTGCAGGGACGTTTCCCGATTCGCGTGGAGCTGTCTTCGCTTACTCGTGACGATTTTATTGCCATTTTGACGGAGCCGAAGAACGCATTGACGAAACAATATACGGCGCTGCTCGAAACGGAGGGCATCCAGGTTGAATTTACGGAGCAAGCCATTGCCGAGCTGGCACAAATTGCGACAGAAGTCAATCAAAACATGGAAAATATTGGAGCTAGACGTCTGCACACCATTCTGGAAAAATTGTTGGAGGATCTTTCGTTTGATGCGCCCGACATTCATCTTGAAACGATATCCATCACTCCGGAATATGTGCGGGATAAGCTTGGCGAGATCGTGAAAAGCCGCGATTTGAGCCAATATATTTTGTAAGATTCTTTGAACAAAAGGGATGAAGAATGGAATGACAACACTTCTGGGGAAGACAAGACAATTGAATAAGTTGCTGCAAAAAGCCGCGGGGCATTCGGTCAATTTTATGGAAATGGGCGAAGTGCTCCGGGATATTATTGAAGCGAATGTGTACGTGATTAGCCGGAAAGGCAAATTTCTTGGTTATGGGATCGGCGCTAGGTTTCAATCTGCTGAAGTGCAGCACATGATCTATGAAGAGCGGCGTCTGCCGCCTGAGCTCAACCAGGTGCTGATGAGGATTCAGGAAACCGAAGCCAATGTGGATTCTCAGGCGGCGAATCACGGCGTCTCGGATCATATTAGGCAGCTGCTGGAGCACAAATTCATAACGATCGTCCCTGTTCTCGGTGGCGGCGAACGTCTGGGGACACTTCTGCTGACACGGATCGATCGGCCTTTTCAAGATGACGATCTGATTCTTGCGGAATACGGGTCGACGATTGTCGGTATGGAAATACTTCGGGAGAAAACAGAGGAGTCGGAGCTTGAAGCAAGAAGCAAAGCGATGGTTCAGGTGGCGGTATCCTCGCTCTCATTCAGCGAACTGGAAGCAGTCGAGCATATTTTTGAAGAGCTCAAGGGCAAGGAAGGTTTGCTTGTGGCGAGCAAAATCGCCGATCGCGTCGGGATCACTCGTTCTGTCATCGTTAATGCATTGCGTAAGCTGGAGAGTGCGAGTGTAATCGAAACCCGTTCGCTTGGCATGAAGGGGACCTATATTAAAATCTTAAACGACCAATTAGTTCAGCAACTGCTCAAAGCCAAGGTATAATCAACCGGTACAAACTACCTAACCTGTTCCCTATCATTGGGAGCAGGTTTTTTATGTGCTCCGGGAGAATTGTCGCTCGCATCGCTGAAACCATCTAGTACTTTTTGCATATAGCTTAGGGTTGACCGCATTTGATAAAGTGGGAGCATGTGCAAAATCGACAAGAGTATTTTTTTTTACAGGAAATTGTCGAAACAAGAAGGAAAATGACAAGACGTGTGGAACTACTTTTGGTGGGATATAAAATAAACATCTTGAGGACGGGATTTACGGTGATCAGTTTCCAAAAGCCGCATTTCAAGCTTCTAGAAAAGACGCTTGATGCTTCCACGCTAAGGCAAAGAGTTATTGCGAACAACATCGCAAATGCGGAAACTCCTTTTTTCAAGAGATCCGAGGTTCGCTTCGAGGAGCTGCTGACACAAGAAATGTCCTCCGGGCTGCCTTCCATAATCGGGAAGCGCACACACCCTCGCCATTTTTATATCGGCAATCGAAGCGGACAATTTGAGCCCCAAATTACGACGGACTCAAATTCTTTGATGACGAACAATTTAAACAATGTGGACACCGAGGTTGAGATGACTACGATGGCGCGCAATCAGCTCCGCTACAATGCGCTTGTTCAGCAGGTAGGTCATGAATTTAAGCTGCATCGCAGCGCTATGGAGGCGAAGGGTTAACGATGAGGCTGACGAACGGATTTGATATCAGCGCCTCGGCCTTGACGGCGCAACGGCTTCGGATGGATGTGATTTCCTCTAATATCGCGAATGCAGATACAACTCGTGCGAAGTTTGTAGACGGCAAGTGGATGCCGTATCAGCGTAAGCTCGTCGCGTTCGAGCCGAAATCGCAGCAGTCGTTCGCCGATGTGCTTCGTCAAGCAAGCGGCAGGGATGCTACTGGTGAAGGTGTTAAAGTATCCAAAATTACGGAGGATACGACCCCGTTCAAGCAAGTGTACAATCCGCTTCACCCGGATGCTGACGAGAACGGATTTGTCATGCTGCCGAATGTCGATGTTTTGAAGGAAATGGTCGACATGATTTCGGCTTCCCGTTCGTATGAAGCGAACGTAACCGCCCTTAACGCATCCAAGGGTATGATTTCGAAGGCTCTCGAAATCGGGAGAGCATAACCATTACACATAGGGATAGGGGAGCATGAGCAACATGCAAATTTCTGGGTTGTCACCCATTGGGAAGACAGGCCTCGTGCAGCCGTCTGAGACTGCTTCCGCAGCTTCAATTAGCGCCGTTGACGTTTCCAAGGGATTCAGCAACATGCTGGATCAAGCCATACAGACGCTCGAACAGCAGCAATCTACTGTCGAACACCTGAACACCAAGTTTGTAGTAGGACAGCTTGCGGATGTGCACCAGATGACAATCGCCGCTGAGAAGGCGGTATTGGGCGTTCAACTGGCCGTAACCGTGCGCAACAAAGCGATAGAAGCCTATCAGGAAGTTATGCGAACTCAAATCTAATCGTAACGCGCATTACGACAAGTTGTGTGGGGTGACACAGTGAACGAGACGTTGCTCCAATACAGGGAACGGCTGACCCGGTATTGGAACCAGATCAATGGAACACAGCGGGTAATGCTAGTCTCGATCGCGGCATTGACCGTATTGACGATTGCTTTAACCGTCTTTTATTTCTCCAAGACAGAGTATTCGAATGCATTTACCGATTTGAATCCCAGTGACGCAGCCAATATTAAAAATTATTTAGACCAGAACAATATTCTTTACAAGCTGAGCGCGGACGGCAAGACGATCGGAGTACCAACCAAGTCGGTTGCTTCCGTAAAGCTGGACGTAGAATCGCAAGGGCTGCTCAAGAACGGCAGCATCGGATACGGCTTGTTTCGGGACAATATATCCAGCTTCGGCATGACAGATAACCAGTTTAACCTGTTGAGTACAGATGCTCGCGCAGGAGAAATTCAGAAGCTGATCAACCAGATTGCAGGAGTAGGCTCCTCCAAGGTGCTGCTGAACATGCCCGACCAGGGACTGTTCGTCCGAACGACCAATACGCAGCAGCCTTCGACAGCCTCAGTTGTCGTTTCGTTTAAACCCGGTTTCCCGGTTGATCAGGCCAAGATTGACACGATCTACAATCTGGTTGCCAAGAGTGTGCCGAATTTATCCATGGACAACATAACGGTGTCTGATCAGAACGGTGAGCTGCAGCCGTCTTCGAAGCAAAACGGAGTCGGTGGCGCCGCTTCACTGGTTGAAAACCAGCTGAAGATTCGAAAAACGTTCGAAACAGATTTGCAAAAAAATATCCAGAACTTTCTAAGCACCATGTTCCGCCGAGATCGGGTAATTGTCAGCGTATTTTCAACGTTGAATTTTGATCAGAAAACACGTCAAGAGAACATCGCGCAGCCAGTAGACGGCAATCGGGGGATTCGGATTAGCGAACAAACCCGCAATTTTACGTCAACAGGCTCCAGTGGTCAAACAGGCGGAATCGTTGGAACAGGCGGCACGGATGTTCCAAATTATCCCGGCACGTCTAATACGGGAAGCA
>JBEPYM010000197.1:0-5576 GCA_041641375.1 Paenibacillus sp. | reverse complement strand
CTCGCAGCGGTTTTCCCCCGCCGACAATTAACTTTTCCTGCATCCTTTTTCCCCCTAGATAAACTCAAGCCCAATAAGAGGGGAAAGGCACCCTTGGCAGGTGCCTGATCCCGCAAACCTACGTATAACATGTATGAATTTAAGCTTGACCGCTGCTGCCGAACAGACGAATTTTCTCGCGGACGACCGCTTTCATCGCATCGCGTGCCGGTGTCAAATATTTACGAGGGTCATACACCTTCGCGTCCTTCGCCAGCACCTGGCGGATCGTCTCGGTGCACGCAACCTGATTCTCCGTGTTCACGTTGATCTTGCCCACGCCCGCATGAATCGCGCCGCGGATCATCTCGTCCGGAACGCCGGAGCCGCCGTGCAGAACGACCGGAACCGGAATTGCAGCCGATACCTGCTCGATAATGTCAAAGCGGATATTCGGCTCAGCCGCGTACATGCCGTGTGCCGTACCTACTGCAATCGCAAGACAGTCTACGCCTGTCTCTTCGTAGAAACGAATGGCTTCCTCAGGCTTCGCCAGATTCGCATCCGCCTCATCTACGGAGATATCGTCTTCCACGCCGCCGATTGTTCCGAGCTCGCCCTCGACGGATACACCCATCGCGCGCGCTGCCTTAACAACTTCTTTCGTAAGACGGATGTTTTCTTCGAAGGAGTGGTGGGAGCCGTCGAACATAACGGAGGAGAAGCCTGCGCGGATACATTTCATCGCAACCTCGAACGAGCTGCCGTGGTCCAGATGAAGAGCGATCGGCAAACCGGATTTCTTGGCAGCCGCCTCGGCGATCGCTACCGTAAATTCAATACCCATATATTTCAGAGCGCCTTCGCTGACTCCAAAAATAAATGGCGATTTCTCTTCGATTGCGGCCTCTACAATCGCCTGAGCGAATTCGAGGTTATTCATGTTAAACTGGCCTACTGCAAATTTGTTGGCCTTCGCTTTCGGCAAGAAAGCGTTCATCGAGACAAGACGTGACATGAAGCTGGGTCCCCCTTAAGGATGTAGTTGGTATAAGCCGAAAATCATACCCAATCAGTATAACACAACCAGCATGCAACAAAAAAGAATCCTTTGCAGGATTCTGCTATCTCTTCCGGTTGGCGGGCATCCGAAGCTGCTCATAGACCGCGGCCCGGAGCTCATCAATGTCGAACGGCTTCGTAAAATGCATAAGCGCTCCCGCTTCCGTCGCTTCCTTGATCATGTCCAGCTCACCATAGGCGGTCATCATAATGACTTTGATGGAAGGGTTGATGCTCTTGATATTTTTGAGAATTTCCAATCCGTCCATACCCGGAATCTTCATATCCAGAAGAACAAGATCGGGCGATTCCTTGCGTACGATGTCCAGCGCCAGCTTGCCGTTGGACGCCTGGAAGGTCTTGTAGCCCTCGTTGCTGAACACTTCCATAAGCAGTACGCGAATTCCGTTCTGATCGTCGACGATCAGTATCTTTTCTACAGTCAAGTCAAACACTCCCATCCGTATTTTCTCATGTATTCGCTGTACGGATGGGAGATTCCTTCTATTTTCCAAGGATTTCTCTGTAATTTCTATATTTTCAGTGCTGCTGCTGGAATGCCGCCCGGACAAAATGCTTGAACAACGGCTGCGGACGATTCGGTCTCGAGGTGAATTCCGGATGGAACTGCACCGCCAAGAACCACGGATGCCCAGGAAGCTCGACGATTTCAGCCAGACGACCGTCCGGCGACGTGCCGGATACTCGCAGGCCGGCGGCTTCGAGCGTATCCCGGTATTCGTTGTTCAGCTCATACCGATGACGATGGCGCTCGTATACGAGCTCATCCTCATAGCACTGCATCGCCAGCGAACCGGGGGCGAGCTTGCACGGATAAAGGCCTAGACGCATCGTACCGCCAAGGTCCTCGATGTCGCGCTGCTCCGGCAGAAGATCAATGACCGGATAAGACGTCGTCGGGTTAATTTCCGAAGAGTTGGCCCCGGCCAACCCGGACACATTGCGCGCATATTCCACAACGGCTACCTGCATGCCCAGACAAATGCCGAAGAACGGAATGTTCTGCTCGCGGGCGTACCGGATCGCACACACCTTGCCTTCGATTCCACGGTCCCCGAAGCCGCCTGGCACCAGAATGCCATGAACGCCTCCCAGCAGCTCGTCCACATTCGAATCGTTCACCTGCTCGGCGTGCACCCAGCGTATGTTTACTTCCGTATTGCAATCGATCCCCGCATGTGCAAGCGATTCGACAATGCTGAGATAGGCATCGTGGAGAGCAACGTATTTGCCGACGATCGCAATTTCCGTCGTATGCTGGAGCGTCTTGACCCGCTGCACCATCTGCTCCCACTCGGTCATATCTGGCGCAGGAAGCGGCGCATTGAGCTTCAGATGACGGACTACGATATCGTCCAGCCCCTGGGCACGGAGCATGAGCGGAACCTCGTACAGTGTATCCGCATCGAGCGCTTCAATGACAGCATCCTTGTCGATATCGCAGAACAGCCCGATCTTGCGCTTCATATCGTCGGATAGCGAATGCTCCGTCCGGCATACAATCACGTGAGGCTGAATGCCGATGCTGTTCAGCTCCTTCACGCTATGCTGGGTCGGCTTCGTCTTCACTTCGCCCGCAGCCTTCAAATATGGGATTAACGTAACATGAATATACATGACATTGTCGCGCCCGATATCGGAGCGGATTTGACGGATTGCCTCGAGGAACGGCAAGCTCTCGATATCCCCTACGGTCCCGCCGATTTCCGTAATGACTACGTCGGAGTGCGATTCGCGGCCAGCGCGAAACACCCGCTCTTTAATCTCATTCGTGATATGGGGAATAACCTGCACCGTTCCGCCCAAATATTCACCGCGACGCTCCTTGGTAATGACCGATTGATAAATTTTACCGGTTGTCACGTTGTTGTTCTTGGACAGATTGATGTCGATAAAGCGCTCATAATGCCCCAGATCCAGGTCGGTTTCCGCACCATCGTCGGTGACGAACACCTCGCCGTGCTGGTAGGGACTCATCGTGCCCGGATCCACGTTAATGTACGGATCGAACTTCTGAATCGTTACCTTAAGCCCCCTGTTTTTGAGCAAGCGCCCGATTGAAGCTGCTGTAATGCCTTTGCCAAGCGAAGAAACGACTCCGCCGGTTACAAAAATGTACTTTGCCATAACCAGTCTCCCTCAATGTAAGCTGCCCTTGCCCTCTGCTGAAAAAAAGAAAAAGTGACACCCGAAAAGCGGGGGCACTTTCATTAGTAAATGCAGGTATATTGTGAAGCCCATGCAATAGTTTACTCTGCTGCATACGCGCTGTCAAGCGTGTTATCGCTGATTTATTTATCGTCCTCGTCATCGATATCGTCCGTGTCCGCATCATCGCCGTCCAAGTCGCCGGACTCTTCCTCTTCCAGCCCCTCTTCCGCGTCGTCCAGCAGCTCATCGTCATCCTCGTCATCCGAGTCGTCCACTTCAATTTCTTCCTCAACCTCTTCCTCGTCGAAGAGATCTTCACGATCCTCGTCGATGGAATCGTAATCCTCCTCGTCGGACAAGTAATCCTCTTCTTCTTCCTCGCCGTACAGCTCTTCATCGTCCAGATCGTCGTCGACATCGTTGATGATCCGCGGACGCCCGCCGGACACATCATCGCCCTTGTCAACTGGATACCAGCGAATCAGCCCCCACAGATTGTTGCCGACGCAGGCGAACCGGCCGTCAATGTTAATTTCCGTATACAACTGCGCAATCAAGCGCATCATTTCGTCGGCAGTGAACCCCTTGATATTCGCCACCTCTTGCATCAGGTCGCGATAATACATCGGTTCATTCTTCAACTTCAAAATCATAAATGCCAAGTCTACCATCGGCATCTCTCTGGCATCGTCTTGCGAAAGCTTCAGCAATTCCAGACTGCTCACGCCTGCACATCCCTTCCACCAATATGCGCCCTTCGTTCTTGTCTTTCCATTATCAACCTTAAGTAAACCTTATTTTTTCTCAAAATGCAACTCCCCCCGAAAAAACGGAAAAAGGCAAGGGTTTCCCCCTGCCCCTGACTGTATCCGGACGCCGGCATTGAACCGCACGATCCATGGAAGTCCCTTACGGACTCTTCTTATATCGTATGAGCACAAATCCGAAATGCCACTTTCGCCAGCCCAATTATTTGAATCCGGGCGATACGCTCAGTTCGCCATATCCGCACGTACATACCATACAAAGATGAGTGTTAACCGCGTATACGACAACCACGAATCGGGGGGAATACGCCATGAACGCCAACACTTTGCTTGATCGGCTGCTTCGGGAAGCGAACGCTTCCAAGCGTTCCGAACGCAGCTATATCGTAAGGTTTCGCGATGCAGCCGCATACCGCAAAATCGCCGGCATTCTGAAGAAAGCGAAGCATGACCATGCGGCAAGATGGAAACAGCTGCTGCCGCTCCCCTTCATCCAAGCGATCGCCCTGCCGCTGCGCTCGTCCCGTTCGCTGGCTGCCCTCGGCATACCCGGCGTCCAGGTGGAAGGAAACGCTCGCATTCGCGTGCATACGACAATGTCTCGAAAGAACGAATCGAATATTATTGTTCCGTGGGGCGTGCGGCATTTGCGCATTCCACAGGTGTGGCCAATTACAGATGGCAGTGGCATCCGAATTGGTGTCATCGATACGGGCGTCGACTATCAGCACCCCGATTTGCGGCCGGTGCTGTCCCGGGGCATCAACGTCTTGAATCCTCGCACCTTGCCGCTGGACGATAACGGCCACGGCACCCATATCGCCGGCACGATCGCCGCTGCCGGAGGGACGGAAGGCATGAACGGAGTAGCCCCCGCCGCAACCATTCACCCGGTCAAGGCGTTCGATCATAACGGCTCCGCCTATGTGAGCGATATTATTTATGCCATTGACTGGTGCGTGCGCAACGGCATGAACATTATCAACATGAGCTTCGGCATGAAGAAGAAGAGCGACGCCCTGCTGGCCGCCGTCCAGAACGCCGAGCGCGCAGGGGTCATCGTCGTCACGTCTTCGGGGAACGACGGCAAGCGCGCCGAGCTTGATTACCCGGCGCGCTTTCCTGAAGTCATTGCTGTCGGCGCGGTCGACAAGCACAACCGAATCGCTTCCTTCAGCAATTACGGCAAGCGCGTCGACGTCTATGCGCCCGGCGATCATATTTATTCGACATGGCTGAGAGGCAAATACCATGCGATGAGCGGCACCTCGATGGCGACGGCCCATGTCAGCGGAATGATCGCGCTGCTGCTTTCCGTCAAGCCGTCCCTGCGACCGATGCAGGTGCGCGCGCTGCTGAAGCGCTGCGCATCCCCGCCGGGTCCGGGCAAGAAGCGGTCGCCCGCCCGCCTCGACGCCGTGCGTCTGTTCAAGCTGGCCGGCGTCAGACCTCGCGGTGCTACATCCGTTCTGGCGCGCTGACTCCGATCAGCCGCAGCACATTGGCCACGGCTGTGCGCACTGCGCCTAGCAGCGCCAGCCTGGCCGCGGTTGCCGCCGCGTCCTCGGTAATAACCCGCTCCGCCTTATAGTAGCT
>JBEPYM010000196.1:0-5637 GCA_041641375.1 Paenibacillus sp. | reverse complement strand
CTCCGCCTTATAGTAGCTGTGAAACAGCGCAGACAGCTCATACAGATATCGAATCATACGATGAGGCGCATATTCGGACGCTGCAATACGAATCTCTTCGGGCAGCTGTCCCAGCTTCAGCAGCAAATCGTACGCCGCTTCCGACGACAATGCGTCCAGGCTCAAGCCATCCGTACTCGCAGGAACCCGAATCCCCTGCTCCTCCGCTTGCCGGAATACGCTGCATACCCGCGCATGCGCGTACTGCACGTAATATACCGGGTTCTCGTTGGAGGTCGATACGGCCAGGTCCATGTCGAAATCCAGATGCGTGTCCAATCCGCGCATGGTAAAGAAGTAACGTGTAGCGTCGATGCCAACCTCATCCATAAGGTCCTCCATCGTGACCGCTTTCCCCGTCCGCTTCGACATCTTCACCTTCTCGCCGTTCTGATACAGGGAAACCATCTGCACAATGAGCACCTGCAGCTTGCCCGGGTCGTTCCCGAGCGCTTCCATAGCGGCCTTCACGCGCGGGATATAGCCATGGTGGTCCGCGCCCCAGATGTTGATCATCTTGTCGTACCCGCGAGCATACTTGTCGCGGTGGTACGCGATGTCCGGCGACAAGTACGTATAGCTGCCGTCATTTTTGACGAGCACGCGGTCCTTGTCGTCGCCCAGCGGGGTTGTGCGAAGCCATACCGCACCATCCTGGTCATAGACATGCCCGCGTGCGCGAAGCTCCTGCAGCGATTCCTCCACCTTGCCGTTCTCGTAGAGGGACGTCTCGCTGTACCAATTATCGAAGGATACGCGGAACCGCTCCAGATCGCGCTTCAGCTTTGCCAGCTCCTGCTCCAGTCCGTACGCCCGGAAGAATGCGAAGCGCTCCTCCGTGGAGAGCTTGGTCAAGCGGTCGCCTTCCTTCTCGACCAGCTCCTGGGCGAAGCCGATAATGTCCTGGCCGTGGTATCCGTCCTCGGGCATCTCGGCAGACTGCCCGAGCGCCTGTAAATATCTCGCTTCAATCGACAGCGCCAGGTTGGCGATCTGATTGCCGGCGTCGTTAATATAATATTCGCGCGTTACGTCATAGCCTGCGAAGGCAAGCAGGCTGCACAGCGCGTCACCGACTGCAGCCCCTCGCGCATGACCGAGATGCAGACTGCCCGTCGGATTGGCGCTCACAAACTCCACCTGGATGCGCTGGCCCTGACCGGCATCGATCCGCCCGAATCCTTCACCCATCGTCAGAGCTTGACCGATCACATCCCGCAGATAGGACTTGTCCATGTAGAAATTCAGGAAGCCCGGTCCCGCGATATCCACCTTCTGTACGCGAGCCTTCCCCTGATCCAGCTTCGCAGCAATCGCTTCGGCAATCTGGCGGGGATTCTTCTTAAGCGGCCGTGTCAGCTGCATCGCGATATTCGTTGCGAAATCGCCGTGCGCCTTCTCCCGCGGAACGTCCAGCAACACCTCGGGTAAAGACAGCCCCTCCTGTCCATCCAGCAATCCGGACTCCCCAATCGCCCGCTCTATCTCCTGCTTCAGCTCCAGCTTCACTCGATCCAATACATACATAGCTACTCTGACTCCTCCCGCAAACTTGCCTTCAAGGTATACATACCGGCATAGTCGCCGCCGACATACAGCTCATAGCGCCATTCCATCGTTCCAATTCCCGCATTCGTCCGGTTGATCAACCGCCTCGTACGCATCTCCAAGGGAAGCTTCCCATGTGCAGTTTCCATATACCCTGCCGTCACGACCCCCCGCGCAAACCGCTGCTCCGAGCGCACATCGCCATGTCTGACGATACGCAGCTCCTGGGCGTCGATCCGAAGCGTTACCGTCGTATCGCCCATCTCCGGATCAGGCTCCTTGTACCGGATATAGCAAGCGTCGCCCTTGACGAACCGTTCCCCGGTCGCCTCAGCCACGATCCTGCCGCCCTGCTTCCCATGCTCCGCCTCTATCCGGATCCGTACCTTCGCCAAGCTCCAACACGCTCCATCCTGCACTAGCCGCAAGCAACAAAATTTGCTACAAGTGTATCTCATCCGGTGGCGGAATTCAAATGTAAAAAAGACAGGAGGCATCGCCCCCCGCCTATCTACCATTCCCGTTATTTCGCAAGCACAGCAACCCCGGCCGTCTCCAACACCAGTCGACCGCTCACCTTTTCATCCGTCAGCAAGCTCCGGTACACAGCTCCTTCAGGCAGCGCAACCTCAACCGGCTCATCCCGGTGGTTCAGCAAGAACAAATACTGCTTACCGTCCGCGCCCCGGCGTACGGTCGCTTCTACCCCATCCGGCACCGGCAGCGGAGCCGCCACACCCGCTTCGCGGCAAATCCGCTCCACCAGCTTCTCCACATATGCGGGTTCCGGTTGCGTGCCAACATAATAAGCACGGCCTCGACCGAACGTATGCACCGTCACAGCAGGAGACCCTGCGAAGAAATCCTCGCCGAACGTCGCAAGCGTCTCCGCCCCATCCGCACGCACAATATCCGCCCATGTATCGCACACATATTCCGCAGCATCCGCACCACTCGAAACCAAACGATTCGTCTGCGCCGGAAGCATCGGATCGAATTCCTCTACGGCGACCCCCAGCAGCTTCCGGAACGGAGCCGGAAACCCTCCTTCACCGACGTGATGCAGCCGGTCGTTCTCGTCCACAATCCCGCTGAAATACGTCAGCAGCAGCGTACCGCCGCCTTCGACGAATCGCTCGAAATCCTCCGCCACACCCGGCTTCGTCATATACAGCGCCGGCACGACGACCACCGCGTATTTGCTCAAATCCGCTCCCGACGGCACAATATCAACTGCAAAATTCGCCCGGTAGAAGGGCAAATAAAATGATTCGACAAGATTCATGTAGCTCAGCTCCGCATTCGGCTTGGAGCTCATCTCGAGCGCCCACCAGTTCTCATAATCGAATACGAGCGCCACCTTAGCGTCAATCCTACTATCTGCCAATTCCCCCGCACGAGCCAGCTCTTGTCCAAGCTGCTCGACCTCTCGATAAATGCGGCTGTGCTCACCGCCTGCATGCGGAACCATGGCGCCGTGATACTTCTCTGCACCAGCGCGAGCCTGCCGCCATTGAAAGAACATAATGCCGTCGCCGCCCCGAGCGATCGTCTGCCAGCTCCAAAGCCGCATCACACCGGGCCTCTTGAGCGGATTACGTTCGCGCCAGTTTACCTGGCTCGTCACCTGCTCCATCAACAGGAACGGCTGCCCCCCCTTCAAACCTCTCATGATATCGTGGTTAAGCGCTGAAAATTCATGCCCCGTTCCCGACGTCGGCTCCGGATAACAGTCCCAATTCACGACGTCGATATGCTCCGCCCATTTGAAATAATCCAACGGCTTGAACGAGCCCATAAAATTCGTCATCACCGGGATACCCGGGCTTACCTCGCGCAGCACCCGCTCCTCCGT
The DNA here is from genome assembly GCA_041641375.1 of Paenibacillus sp. Lineage (GTDB taxonomy): Bacteria > Bacillota > Bacilli > Paenibacillales > YIM-B00363 > Paenibacillus_AK. Next base: position 2,195 of record JBEPYM010000196.1, on the reverse strand, counting down.
GAGATAGCAGTCCAGCAGGCTGTCGGACATAAATCGTTTATAATCGAGGGTTTGCCCTGGATTCGGATGCGTCGGCGTAAGCGCGGGCAGACCAATCTCATCCCATCGGTAATAGCGCTGGCTCCAGAAATTTGTTCCCCAACGGGCATTCAGCTCGTCGAGTGTGCGGTAACGCTTCTCGAGCCATACCCGGAACGCCGCTTCACATTGTGAGCAATAGCATTCAGAAATATGGCAGCCATATTCATTGTTTACATGCCACATCGCCAAAGCTGGATGATCCTTGTAGCGTTCAGCCAATCTGCGCGCCATCTCCGCCGCATAGTTGCGGTAGGTCGCCGAATTCGGACAATAATGCTGGCGCGAGCCATGGTTGTACCTGCTGCCCTGCTTGTTGACCGGCAGCGTGTCCGGATGCCTGACCGCCATCCAGGCCGGCGGCGATGCCGTTGCCGTCGCCAGATCGGCATGAATGCCATTCTCCGCAAGCAAGTCCATCAGCCGGTCCATCCAGCCGAACTCGTACGTATGCTCATCGGGCTGCAGCAGCGCCCAGCTAAAAATGCCGATACTGACAAAGTTGACCCCTGCCTTCTTCATCAGCCGCATATCCTCCAGCCAGACATCCTCGCTCCATTGCTCCGGGTTGTAATCTCCGCCATAAAACAATCCTTGCAGCTTCTCTGTTCGCCAGCTCATCGCTTTTGCTCCTCTGCTTGCCATGATATGATGATATGTAACATGGTAACGCAGATAAGATCCCTACTCAATGCAACAATTTTCAATGTGATGCAACAATATTTATTTCCAGAAAAAAGGAGCGCCCTCCCATGATTATCCATGACAACCGCTTCCCGATCCTTACTGAGCTGGAACGAGGTCTGCCTCTCTACGTTACGAGCGCAGGAGGCTGGCATAATCAGGAGACGATGCAAAGAGAGCGCGGCTTTCCCGATTATCAATGGATTCAGTGCCTGTCGGGCAAAGGGCGGCTTGAGCTTCCGGATTCCGGCCCTTTGTACATTGAATCCGGGCAAGGCATGCTCCTGTTTCCGAATGAGGCGCACAGCTACCAGGCGGTCGACGAGCCATGGAGCGTTCGCTGGGTATCGTTCAACGGCGCGGATGCTCACTCCATTCTCGATCGAATGGGCCTGACGAGCTCCCGCGTCATGACGCTCTCCAACTTCGCAATTCCACTGCACAATATGCAGGAGGCTTACAGCATCCTCTCTACCAACGATCCGCTGCGCGGCTATGAAGGCTCCGCCATCGTCTATCGGCTGCTGCTGGATCTTGTCCGCTATGCGGCTGCTCCGAATGAGCTCCGCTCCAGGCAGCAGCGCTACGATCAGCTTGTGCCGGTGCTCGAATACATCGAGCAAAATTCTACGAGCCAGTTAACCTTGCCGGAGCTAGCCTCCTGCATCGGGGTCAGCTCACAATATTTGTGCACCCTGTTTCAGCAAGCGATGAACATGCGGCCGTTCGAATATATCACGAAGGTTCGTCTGCGCGCGGCGAAGGAGCTGTTGCTCTCCGCCCCCGATCGGCCTGTGCAGGATATAGCGGAAGCGTGCGGCTACGACAACCCCAGCTATTTCATCAAGCTGTTCCGCCAGCATGAAGGAGTTACTCCCGCTGTCTTCCGGCGCATCAGGGTGTAGTGAGCGCATCGAGCTCAACGTACATTCCCACCGCCTTATTAACCCGCTCCTTCACCTCACGCAAAAAAAGCCGCCCACGCCACATCAGCAGCAGGAACGGCCCCTCACTCACTCAATTACTTTACAAACCCAAGCAGCATTTCGCGAATAAGCTTCGCCGCAACGATCTGCGTCATCTCCGTCGCATCGTATACCGGCGCAACCTCGACCAGGTCGGCGCCTACAACGCGTGCGTCGGAGCCGGCAATCGCATGAATCGCGCCGAGCAGCTCCTTCGACGTGATGCCGCCCGCTTCCGCAGTGCCAGTGCCAGGCGCCGCCGACGGATCGAGCACGTCGATGTCGATCGTGACGTACACCGGACGGCCAGCCAGCTCCGGCAGCACCTTGCGCAGCGGCGCTTCAACGTCGAACGGATAGAAATTGACGTTCTTGCGGCCGTATTCGAACTCCTCGCGGGAGCCGGAACGAATGCCGAACTGATACACATTCCGCCCGCCCATCAGCTCCGCAGCCTTGCGAATCGGC
>JBEPYM010000195.1:0-5640 GCA_041641375.1 Paenibacillus sp. | reverse complement strand
TGGTATACCAAACAACAAAAAAAAACAGCCTCTCAACGGTTTGAGAGGCTGCGGTCCAGGTTCCTTACCTATTCGAGTATTGCTTATTCCCCGCCAAGCAGGGCGTAACGCAGTACAATCAGCGCCGCCAGCACCCACATCAGCCAGTGCACATTGCGACCGCCCTTGCCAACCAGGTTGCCTACCGTCGCGAGAACGACATACGCGACAATCCCGAACGAAATCCCGTTGGCAATGTTATACGTGAATGGCATCATCGTAATCGTGAGAAAAGCCGGAATCGCAATGACAAGATCCTGGAAGTCGATCTCGCGGATCGATTGCATCATCAGCACGCCGACCACTATGAGCGCGGCCGACGTTGCCGCACCTGGAATGAGCGCGACGATCGGAGCGATAAAGAGCGCCAGCAGGAATAGCACGCCGGTCGTTACCGCAGTCAAGCCGGTGCGTCCGCCCTCGGCAATGCCGGAGGAGCTCTCAATATATGCCGTAACCGTGCTCGTTCCGACAAGTGCGCCGCCGCTGACGCCAAGCGCATCGACTAGCATCGCCTTACCTACCTTCTTGTTGCCTTCCTCGCGGTTTTTCATAAAGCCTGCACGATTCGCCGTACCGACCAAGGTTCCGAACGTATCGAACAATTCCACGAAGGTGAATGTCAAAATGATCGTGATGATCCCGACGTTCAGCATACCCGCAAAATCGAAGTCGGCAAAGTTCAGCTTGGAGAAGTCCGGAACCCAGTTCGCTTCCGGAGAAGTGAGCGCTGCGAAGTTAACCTGACCCATCAGCGCCGCAATGATCGTCGTTCCAAGAATCCCGTACAGAATCGCTCCCTTGATGCGCAGCACCATGAGCACCGAAATGAGGAGCAAGCCGATCAGCGTCAGCTGAACCTCCGTGCTGTGCAGCGAACCGAGGTGGAACACCGTCGCGAAGAACGGCACATCCGTATACGTGCCCGCTTTAATATCAACAGGCGACTCTACGGCAACCGTCAGAATGCCGCTGTTCTTCACCCCAATAATGGTAATAAAAAGCCCGATCCCCACCGTAATCGCATGCTTCAGCGAGTCAGGCACGGCAACGAGCAGCATCTGACGAACCTTGGTAATCGTAAGTAGGAAGAAAATGATACCTGATACGAAAACGGCGGTAAGCGCGATTGAAGCAGTAATTTTGCCGCCGGAGGACAAAATGACGGTAGCGAAAAACGCATTCAGCCCCATCCCTGGCGCGAGCGCCACCGGAAAGTTCACGAAGAGTCCCATGCAGATCGTAACTACGCCGGCGGCAAGCGCCGTCGCCAAGAACACCGAATACCAATCCATCCCTGTTGCACCCGAGCCGAATGCGCTCAGAATGTTCGGATTCACGGTCAGTATGTACGCCATCGTCATGAAGGTCGTAAGCCCCGCCATGATTTCAATGCGTGCGTTCGTGCCGTGCTCCTTCAGCTTGAAAAAGCGATCCATCCTTCGAACTCCCCCTACATATGTGGTTTGAACAAAAGACACCGCAGCAAAAAAAGCCCGAACACAAAGGTCTCTAGGCTTTTTTTGCACAGGGACGGCGCCGGTCGCATGCATGTGCCGCCCCGTTTCGTAGCTGGATCATTTCCGGTGACCCGTAGAGACGCCCAGGCCGATTCCCGGGCTTATACGATCGGAGTATTCGTTTGATCTCATTGTAGGAGATCATATCGAAGGCTGTCAATATCGAATTACGAACATTGTAAGCGATTTCTCGGGTTGATCATTCGGTTTGGTTTATTCCCACTCGATCGTCGCCGGCGGCTTCGACGTGATGTCGTACACGACGCGATTGACGTTCTCGACTTCATTCACGATGCGTACCGAGATCGCCTCGAGCACGTCCCACGGAATACGCGCCCAGTCGGCGGTCATTCCGTCGATCGACGTTACGGCACGAATTGCGACCGTATAGGAGTAGGTGCGGGCATCGCCCATCACACCGACACTGCGGATGTTCGGCAGCGCCGTGAAGTATTGCCAAATTTCGCGATCAAGTCCAGCCTTGGCGATTTCCTCGCGCAGGATTGCGTCGGACTCGCGCACAATAAGCAGCTTGTCCTCCGTCACCTCGCCCAGCACACGGATCGCAAGACCCGGTCCCGGGAACGGCTGCCGCCACACGATTTCGGCCGGCAGGCCGAGCTGCTCGCCGACCTTGCGCACTTCATCCTTAAAGAGAGTCTTAAGCGGCTCCACCAGCTTGAACTTCATGTCTTTCGGCAAGCCGCCGACGTTGTGGTGCGACTTGATCGTATGCGCCGTCGCCGTCCCGCTCTCGACAATGTCGGTATACAGCGTGCCCTGCGCCAGGAAGTCATAATCGGCAAAACGCGATGACTCCTGTTCAAACACGCGAATAAACTCACCGCCGATAAATTTACGCTTTTGCTCCGGATCGCTGACACCGGCCAGTCCGCCAAGGAACCGGTCGCGCGCGTCGATCTTCACAACCTCCATATCGAATCTGCCCGCGAACGTCTCCATGACGCTCTCCGCTTCGCCTTTGCGCAAGAGGCCATGATCAATGAACATACACGTAAGCTGCGGACCGATCGCCCGGTGAATCATTGCCGCCACAACGGACGAATCGACACCGCCGCTGAGCGCGCACAGCACCTTGCGGTCGCCGACCTGCTCGCGGATTTCACGAATGCTGTCTTCGATGAACGTTTCCATCGTCCAGTTGCCTTCACAGCCGCACACCGCAAACAGGAAATTGCGGATCATCTCGTTGCCGTGCAGCGAATGGCGTACCTCCGGGTGGAATTGCACCGCAAAGAAACGCTTCTCCGGATGACTCATCGCCGCGATCGGCGCATGATCGGTGCTCGCATCTACGACAAAGCCCGCAGGCGGAGTCGTGACAAGATCGGTATGGCTCATCCACACCTGCTGCTCCGCCGGAAGGCCGCTTGTCAGCGAGCACGAATCGGCGAAGCGCACCATCGCCTTGCCGTATTCGCGCTTCCCGGCGCGCTCCACCTTGCCCGACAGCTGATGCGACATCAGCTGCATACCGTAGCAAATACCGAGAATCGGCAATCCAAGCTCATAAATACCCGGATCGACCTGCGGCGCGTTCTCTTCGTAAACGGACGCCGGTCCGCCGGAGAAGACGATCCCCTTAGGCTGCAGCTCGCGAATGCGCTCTACACTGGTGTTGTAAGGCAGCAGCTCGCTGTAGACACCGAGGTCGCGGATTCTCCGCGCGATCAGCTGATTGTATTGCCCGCCGAAATCAAGCACGACGATAAGTTCTTGTGGTTTGGACATGTGTTCCTCCCGATATCCTGTGATTGGAGCTCTCTCTCCGTATAATAGCCTCTATTATATACGATTCGGCGAACCGAAGGAAAGGCGAATGTTTGAAAAGGGAGCCAACCGGGATGTTCGGGTTTTCAAGCATAGGCTCGAGCTCATTTCCCGGCCGGGCGGCGGCTGCGGGACATCCGCCTCCACAGCTCGCGCAGCTTTCGCTGCGAGAGGGCGGCGCCGCCCGCCGGACCGTAGCGCGCCTGCTCATAGAGGCGCAGGAACTGCTTCACCGACGCGAGCTGCTCGGCGTCGGCCAGCTTGAGCGACGCTTCGTATTCGCGAAGCGTCTGATTTGGGCGGCGCTCGCCGTAGCGCCGCAGCATACGCCGCAGCGTGCGGTCGATGTCGCGCAGCGCCGGATCTTGCGGCAGCGGCGGCACGCCTGCCGCTCGGCGAAGCTGGCGCGGCAGGCGCAGCGCGAGCGCCGCCAGCACGGCGAGCAGCGCAGCGGCGGCGCCCCATACCGCAGGGGCGTTGGGCAGCTGAGTCGGGAGCTGCAGCAGGAGCAGATCGCGCGCACGCTCGGACAACGTCCGCAGCGGTGCGGCAGCCCCGGCTGCGTGGGCTGTATCCGCTGCTGCTGCCGCCGATGCGGATGCGCCTTCTCCGTAAGCGGGGGTAGGCTCGAACGATACCCAGCCGCGGCCGGGGATATACGCCTCTACCCACGAATGGGCGTGCAAATTGCGGATGGCATATTTATTTCCCTCCGGCAGCGGATCGCCGACAGCGAAGCCCTTCACCCAGCGCGCATGTACGCCCGATGCCCGGAGCAGCACCGCCATCGCCGTCGAGAAATGGTCGCAGTACCCCTCCTTCGTGACAAAGAGAAATTCATCCGCAAAATCGCCACCCCGCGGGGCCGATCCTGTCTTCACATCCAGCCGGTATGTATAGTTCATGCGTAAATAAGACTCGATTGCCGTTGCTTTCGCCCACGCATTGCCGCTGCCCGCTGTTACTTCGGACGCGAGCTGCAGCACTCGTGTTGGCAAAGTCTGCGGCAAGCCAAGCGTCTCCGGACCGGGTGACGATGAAAGCGCACCCTCAGCAGCAGCTACCTGTAACCGATATGCAGCCAGCCGCGTACCGTTATCCGGTACGCGCACGACGTATCGCTGCATTGACGGCTGCCAGTACACCGCACTCTCCGGAATCGCATTGCCGTCTGCCCCAAGCAGCTCCTCGATGCGGACAATCGGTCCGCTCGCAAACAAAATTCCGCTCAGCGCCTCGTCGACGACTGTGACAGACTCCGTCCGAACCTGCATCCCGTCTCCCGGACGAACGGCAGCACTTCCCCCTATGCTTCCTTCCTCACTGCCCCTGATTCCAGTTCCGGTCATTCCCCCAAGACGCTCATCGTAACGCTCCGCAAAAGGCACGGACGGCTCGCTGCCTCGCGAGGCGGTCCAGCCTTTGCCGTCATAGATATCCTTCGATTCCGCGCGCCAATATACCGGAGCTTCGCTTACGGCAAGCAGCGCAATGCCGGCGTCCTTGGTCAGCGCACCGCCCAGGCGGGAATCGTCCCAGCCGTAGCCCGTTCGCGCTGCAGATGCCGGGATGACGCTAACTCCCGTCGCACCCCCGGCTCCCGCCGCCCGCTCCAGCGCGGCTCGCATCGAAGCCAGCTCCACCGGCTTGGCCATTCCGTTCGTCTCTCTGGCGCCATACATGCCGAGCGCAGCAAGCGCACCCGCCAAGCACACCGCAACGACGCCCCAGCGCAGAGCACTGTCATAAGGCACCCGGAACCCCGGTCCGCATGCCAGGGCAAGACGCTGTACGCGCAGCAATACCGCCAGCGCCGTTCCGCACACAAATACGCGAATTAAGCCGGCGGTTGTATCCAAGCCAGGCCACAGCTGCAGCAGCGACAAGTACACAATCGTCAGCGCCGTAAACCATAAGGCGCGGCGTCTCAATCGAACCGATGCGTACACAACCTGAAGCAGGACCGCCCAGCCGAACAGAAACAGGATCGTTCGCGTCTCCGGTCCGAGCCCGGCGGGTCCTTGCTCCGTAAGCACAGCAAAGTCTCGCATCACAATATCAGCATACATGGCCGGCCAGCCGAAGTCGGCGACCGAATCAGGGTGAAACAGCCATCCGGTCAGCATAAAGATGGCAGCCGACTTGATCAACCAGCCTGCCCATTCGGGTACGCGCAAATAATCAATCGCGAGGAAACAGCCGAACGCGATCAAGAACGGCTTCAGCATATAAATTTCTGTGACATGGGACATCTCCAGCAGAGGCCTGAGCCACTCCGCGAACAGCACAT
>JBEPYM010000194.1:0-5661 GCA_041641375.1 Paenibacillus sp. | reverse complement strand
ATCGCATAAAGCTGACCTATATGATAGAGAAAATGGTTCATACACGCGCCGCAACCGGCGGAAACCCACAGGATGAGACGATCTACAGGAGTCCGGAGGAGCTGCTGCAGGACCTGCGTATTATGGACCGCAGCCTGCGCAGCCATTATGCGGAATCCGTCGCCAACGAGACGGTAGCTCGCATGATTCGTCAGGTGGAGCTGTTCGGCTTCCATCTCATGGCGCTGGACGTGCGTCAGCATAGCAAGGAGCATGAGGCCGCGATGGCCGAAATTCTCACCAAGATGGGCTTCACCGATCAATATCCGTCGCTGCCGGAAGCCGGCAAAATCGAGCTTCTCCACCAGCTGCTGAATGATCCGCGGCCGCTGACATCGTCTTATTTGAGTTATTCGGAATCGACAGAAGAATGCCTGAATGTGTTCCGTACGATCAAGAAGGCACAGGCTGTCATGGGAACGTCCTGCATCTCGAGCTACCTGATCAGTATGACACAGGGAGCCAGCGATATGCTGGAGGTCATGGTGCTTGCCAAGGAAGCCGGCTTGTTCCGCAAGGAAACGAATGGCACTGTCACGATCACGCTGCAATCGGTGCCGCTGTTCGAGACGATCGACGATCTGCACGCCGCTCCGGGTATCATGCGAACGCTGTTCGAGCTTCCGGTGTATCTGGAGGCGGTCCGCCAGTTCGGCAACCTGCACGAAATTATGCTCGGCTATTCGGATAGCAACAAGGATGGCGGCGTTGTAACGGCAAACTGGGAGCTGCGTGTAGCGCTGAATACCATTACGAAGGCGGCGCAGGATTACGGCGTGAAGCTGAAGTTTTTTCATGGCCGCGGCGGAGCGCTCGGTCGCGGCGGAATGCCGCTCAACCGGAGTATATTGGCTCAGCCTCCGCATACCATCGGAGCAGGAATTAAAATTACGGAGCAGGGCGAGGTGCTGTCGTCCCGTTATTCACTGCAGGGTATCGCGTACCGGAGTCTGGAGCAGGCGACGTCGGCGCTCATAACAGCCGCTTCGCTGCGGCGCAAAGCTACGGTGTCGCAGGATGAGCCCGATTGGGAACGCATTGTGGCGGATATTTCGGAACGGGCGCAGCGCAAGTACCAGGATCTGATTTTCCGCGATCCGGATTTCCTCGGATTCTTCAAGCAGGCGACGCCGCTTGCCGAGATCGGGGAGCTGAATATCGGCTCCAGACCGTCGAAGCGCAAGAACAGCGACCGCTTCGAGGATTTGCGCGCGATTCCGTGGGTGTTCTCCTGGACGCAGAGCCGTTACCTGCTGCCGGCATGGTATGCCGCGGGAACGGGACTGCAGTCTTATTACAATGGGGATCCGGCGAAACTGGACACCCTGCGCAGCATGTATGACAACTGGTCCTTTTTCAAGGGATTGATTGACAATCTTCAGATGGCGCTGGCGAAGGCCGATCTTCTGATTGCCGGACAATATGCCGGACTGGCCGAGGATCGCCAAGCGGCGGACCGTATCTTTACCGAAATCAGCGAGGAATTTGACCTTACGCGTGAATTGATTTTGCATATTACCGGCCAACAGGATATTCTGGATCATATACCGGTTATTCAGGAATCGATTCGACTGCGCAATCCGTACGTCGATCCGCTAAGCTATATGCAGGTGCAGCTGCTCAGCGAGCTTCGCGAGCTGCGGGAGAAGGATGAGGACAGCGCCAGCCTCTTGCGCGAGGTGCTGCTCACGATTAACGGAATTGCAGCGGGACTTCGGAATACAGGATAACCTACATTCAGACAGAAGCGTCGTGGCCGGTGGCGGAGACGGCGCTTTTGTATGAGCTTATGATGCAGCAATAAGGAGAGCTTACATGTCGTCCATGTCCAGCAGGCGAGGTTTGACCCGTCCGCTCGCCATTCTGCTCGTTCTGGCAGGTGCGTCGAGCTACGGGCTTTTATCGCCAGTGATCAAAATCGCGTATGAGCAAGGCTGGAGCGACCAGCAAATTACAGCTGCGCAGATGACCTACAGCGCGGCATTCCTATGGCTGCTGTCGATACTCAGGCCCAGCAGGCTGCGTAACCCGTTCGGAGAGCCGTGGGTGAAGCTGGGACTGGTCGGTACCTTTGGACTGGCTGCCACAACGGTGCTGATGAATGCGGCGCTGACCGAATTAAGCGCAACGCTGGCGGTCGTGCTGCTTTTTCAATTCACCTGGATCACGATGCTGATGGAAGCGGCCCTGCTCCGCAGGTGGCCGGTGAGACGCCAATGGGCGGCGGCTGCCGTCATTTGGGTCGGCACGCTGCTTGCCGTCGGACTCAGCTTCGGGGCTCTGAAGGCAACGAGTATGAGCGGGCTTGGATTTGGCCTCGGGTCAGCCGTGTCCTACAGTGTATTCCTGGTGTTTGCCGGACGCGTACAGACGAGGATGCACGCCGTACAGACATCCGCTGTGATGCTGACTGCTGCGCTGCCTTTTGTGTATCTGATTTATGCTCCCGGACCGCTCCTCGTACGTGAGGACTTTGCAGCTTTGCTGGGATGGGGACTTGTGCTGGGGCTGCTCGGCTCCATCATTCCGACCGTTTTTTTCACAATGGGCATTCCGAAGATCGGGAGCTCGCTCGCCGCCGTGCTCGGTTCGGTCGAGCTGCCGGTAGCGGTCGTCGCCGCACTGCTGATTGTGGGGGAGAATGTGCACGGTCTGCAATGGCTCGGGATCGCGCTCATCATTAGCGGAATGGCGATCGCCGAATATACGCAAACGCCCGCGGGCGGGAATTTTTCAGGCAATTTGGGGAAAAATGAGTCGGTGGAGGAATGAGCGTGCACGCTTTCGAAACCAGGCTGGCCAAGCTGGCGCGCACCGGTGATCGACGCGCTTTCGCGGAGATCGTGGAGCTGTACAAGGATAAAATGTATCATCTGGCATACCGGATGCTGAGCAACCGCCAGGAGGCGGAGGATATCGTGCAGGAGACGTTCTTGCGGGTGTTTACGAATCTGGAGCGGTACGACGAGACACAGAAATTTTCGACCTGGATTTATCGCATCTGTACGAACCTGTGCATCGACCGTCTCCGCAAGCGGAAGAACAGCTACTCGCTGGACGCGGAGATGACGGACGGCGAAGGCCAGGATTATTATGCCGCGCTGCCGAGCGACGAGCCGAATCCGGAGGAGCAGCTTGTGCTGTCCGAGATGAAGCAGCATATTCGCGAGGCGATTGAGTTGCTGCCGGAGAAATACAAGTCGGTCGTAATCCTGCGCTATTTGCATGACCTGTCGCTGCAGGAGATTGGCGATGTTCTGCAAATGCCGGTAACGACGGTGAAGACGAGGGTGCACCGCGGACGGGAATTTCTTCGCAAAAAATTGGAGCCGGGACTTCTGGAGAAGGAGTGAAACGTCCCGAGCTTCTCGCCGTATATATACATACAACCTATATTTTCGGATGGAAAGGAAGGAGTGGCTGTCGTGAATTGCAAGGAAGCCATCCCTCTCATACATGAATATTTGGACGGCGACCTCGAGAGCGATCAGCTCGCGATGCTGCATGGTCACCTGGAGCAGTGCGAGGCATGCCGGGCGCGTCTAGCGGAGCTTGAGCTCACCGAAGCGATGATGAGCACGCTGCGCAAGCCTTCGGTGGAGACGGACACGCGGCTGTCAACGGAGCGCATCATGAGCCTGATGCCCCCTTCGAAGCAGGCGGCCGTGCCGTCCTGGGTGAAGTGGTTCCGGCGTCATCCGGCGGCTTCGGTAGCGGCGGTATTCCTGTTTGTCATGCTGACAAGCGTGATGAGTCTGTGGAATTACGGCAGCCAGCTGACCGTAAGCGGACAGGAGCTCGACAAGCTGGTATTTGAGGGCAATACGGTGACGGTTCCGGAAGGTCAGGTCGTCAAGGGTGATATTACGGTAGAAAATGGCTCTGTGCGCGTGAACGGCGTTCTGGACGGGAATCTGGTCGTGATTGACGGCTCGGTTGCCATGGCGTCCACCGCGAAAATTACGGGCAGCGTCAAGAGCGTCAATCAGGCGATCGATTGGCTCTGGTTCAAGATTGCGGGTTTGCTGCAGGCGCCTGCTGTGCCATAAGACTGCGTAGACCGCGGCTCCCTGTGAGCTTAGCGGTTTTTTTTGTTTGTGCGGGATAACTGGTTTTGTGGTATCATTAGACGATAGAGATAGATTCCGGGGGATATCGGGATGGCGTACTTATCGGATTTGAGCTGGCGGGACTGGCTGAAGGATGCAGTCGACATTGCGATTGTCAGCTACATTATTTATAAATTGATTATTCTGGTGCGCGGTACGCGCGCGGTTCAGCTCGTTCGCGGGATTGTGGTGCTGCTTGCCGTATGGGCGCTCAGTTATTACTTCAACCTGAATACGCTAAAGTGGCTGATGAACCAGATGTTCACGTTCGGTGTGGTCGGGGTGCTCGTTATTTTTCAGCCGGAGCTGCGCCGCGCGCTGGAGCAGCTGGGCCGAGGCAAGCTGTTCGCCCGCAATTCCACCGAGGAGTATCAGGAGGTCAACGCCCGGATTGCGAGTGTGATCAAGGCGCTGAATTACTTGGCCAAAAGAAAGATCGGCGCGCTGATCGTATTCGAACGGGAGACGGGTCTCGGCGATTATATGGAGACGGGCATTCCGCTTGAATCGCAAATTACGTCCGAGCTGCTCATTAATATTTTTATCCCGAACACACCGCTGCATGACGGGGCCGTCATTGTTCGCAAGCAGCAGATTATGGCGGCGGGGTGCTATTTGCCGCTGTCCGAAAACCCCTTTATCTCGAAGGAGCTCGGGACGCGGCATCGTGCGGCGATCGGCATGACCGAGGTTTCCGACGCAATATGCGTCGTCGTGTCCGAGGAGACGGGACAGGTGTCGCTCGTGCTGAACGGCCAAATTGTCCGTGATATCAAGGAAGAGTCGCTTATATCCAAGCTGTTCGAAGAGCTGAAGCCGAAGCAGATCGAGAAGCCATCCTTCTTCAAGCGAAAGGGTGGGGACCATGGATAGATGGCTGCGAAATACGACGGCGGTTCGTATTATGGCGCTGATGCTTGGCATCCTGCTGTGGGCGGTCGTGCGCATTGTGACGGCGCCGGCCGATACGGGCGGGACGCAATCGCTTGTTCGGTCGCAGGAGTTTACGAATGTGAGCCTGACGACAATCGGGCTTGACCAAGGGCAATTTGCCATCAAGCAAATCAGTCCGGATAAGGTTCGGGTTCGCGTCATCGGACGTGAGGCGGCTATTCGTCTTGTCAACCCGCGCAGCTATCAGATCCAGGTGAATTTGAGCGGGATCGGCGAAGGCGAGCATAATGTAGCGCTGAGAGAGATCGGATTCCCTGCGGGGGTTGAGGTCGAGATTTATCCGCCGACGGTAAGCGTGCATGTGGAGCGCAAGGTGATCAAGGAGATGAGCGTTACGCTCCGCACGACCGGCACACCGGCTGAAGGCTACAAGGCCGGGCAGCCGCTCATGAAGCCGAACCGTGTCAACGTGACGGTGCCTGCCAGTCTGGAGGACCAGATCGCGCAGGTGGTCGGGGTGCTGTCGGTTGAGGGCGCGACGAACGCGATCATGAAGCAGGTCAAGCTGGTGGTGCTGGACAAAAACGGCCGGGAGATGGACGTTGCGGTTACGCCGGGC
>JBEPYM010000193.1:0-5905 GCA_041641375.1 Paenibacillus sp. | reverse complement strand
TCCGGTCGAGCTGGCGGTCTGCATCCAGCTCCCTCTCGCGCCTCTTCCTATTCCATTCCCGTATACGCTCAAGGTCCCTCTCATCAATCATGGACACCATTACGGCCCGGACAGCCATTGCACAATCCACAAATCGGTGCAGCTCCTCCAGCACGGGATGCCCGGAATTCCGGTTCGGTAGCTTAAATTGCGAAACGACTGACCGCAACGTCAAGCTGTTCAGCGCCGCCTCCTGGACATATCGGTTCATCTCCTGAATGCTGCCGAGCTGCACTTCAGCCGATGCAAGCATCTCCTGACTCCCCGCCGCAATTTCTTCGATAAGCGCCGAGGTCTGACTGAACGAATCGGAAATTGACGACGCATCCACAGCGATCTGGTCCAGCCGCTCGTTCCCTTGCTCCAGCGAATCTGTCATTCCGGTCAAGAACTGGTCGATGGTGCGATAGGTTCCGACAGCCGCCTCCATCGCGGCAACGCCTTGACCCACAGATTCGCTCATCGCTTGCGACGAACGTCTCACATGACTGGTGCTGCTTGTCACCCCTGCGATTTGAGCATGAATGTTTGCTGTCGCTTCCTTCGTCTGTATCGCGAGTCTTGATATCTCCCCGGCTACTACGGCGAAGCCTCTTCCGGATTCCCCTGCCCTTGCCGCTTCAATATTTGCATTCAGTGCAAGCAGCTGCGTTTGCGCGGAGATTTCTTCAATGAACCGGGTAATCGCTGCAATTTGTCCAACCGCTTCGTTCAGCTCGCCGATATCGCGCAGCAGTACAGTGCTCTCCCCATCAATACGTTGAAGCTGCGTGGAAGCCTCCTCCATTTCCCGTGAGCCCTGACGAACGCATTCTGCAACCTCTTCACCAGCTGCTCCAACCTGACGATTCATCTGTGCAAGCTGCTCCAGATGCGTCTGAATTCGTGCCAGCTGTTCTGCGGAAGCCTGGACACCGTAAGCCGCATCCTGGACTCCCGATGTGATATCCCGCACGGTCATCGTCACACTGTTCACCTGTTCCGCGATTACGTCTGATTTATGATTGACATCCTCTATTCGGACATGTAGCTGTTTGCTCGCACGCTCTACGATTTCAAGCATTGATTTGAGCCCCCGGAATGTCCGGGTCGTGAGCTGGAACAGCGGATGAACCAGCTTTCCACCGCTTGCAGCAGCGGTAAAGTCGCCTTGAGCCATCCGGACAAGCATCCCTTCGACACGTTTGACTGCTCCATTGGAAAACGATAGGATCCCCATACGCACACCCCACATGTTAGTATTGCTAACATAAATATACGATATTTCTCGGGTGTACTCAAGGGTTCATGTCATTTATTTTAACATTTCACATTCCTTCGATTTCGTGCTGCATCGCAACAATCAATTCCCTGATCGCCCATTTTTCATCAAACCTCTTTTTCTCAAAAAAGAAAGAACCCACACAATTCCCGCCAGCACATACATCGGACCAACCGCTATAACGAGCATCGCAATATTCGCCAGATCCTCCCAGCCGTCACGCTGACGCATGTTAGCCGCCGCATACACAAGGAAACCCGCCGCGAACAGAACGAATGAAATCCAATATTTGCTCCAAGCTGCAAGCACAGGAAACAGGATCAACACACTCCATATGACCCACTCGTAGGACATCGCATTTCCACTCCCTTTCTTCTATTAATAATGTAACTCAATCCAAAAGCAATGTCACACTCCACTCCGTCTTTTTTCCACTTATAAAGAAAGGTTATCGTTTTTCATAAAATGTTTGATGATTGGTGGCACAACAAACAGGAACGTCATAGTGTGAGATAGACCGATGTGGAAATTTATTGCTTGACACCTTAGTCAAGAGATTGTATCGTATGAACAAATCCCACTATTCTAATCGGGATAATACCTATTTGTCCGCCGGACGACCGGAGACAGAAGCTCACATTTCGAAGGGAGAAGAGAGAAAATGAAAATGTTGAAAACAATTTCGGTCGTCGTATTGAGTGCAGCGGTGTTGCTTGCAGGGTGCTCCGGGGGTAGTGAAACGGCGAAACAAACGACGGGCGGAACAACGAATGCCGCTGGCGGGAAAACCATCGAGCTGCTAAATGTGTCTTACGATCCGACCCGCGAACTATATGAGGAGTTCAACAAGGAATTCGCGAAGCATTGGAAAGAAAAAACCGGCGATACGGTCGTCGTGAAGCAGTCGCATGGCGGCTCCGGCAAGCAAGGTCGATCCGTTATCGACGGGCTGGAAGCGGATGTACTTACACTGGCGCTTGCCTATGACATTGATGAGGTTGCCGCCGCGGGACTGGTGAACAAGGATTGGCAGAAGCGGTTGAAGGACAACGCGTCTCCGTATACGTCCACCATCGTGTTTCTCGTTCGCAAGGGCAATCCGAAGGGAATCAAGGATTGGAACGACCTTGTGAAGGACGGCGTTCAAGTCATTACTCCGAATCCAAAAACATCGGGCGGTGCACGCTGGAACTTCCTGGCCGCTTGGGCATATGCCTTGAAGCAGAACAATAATGATGAGAAAAAGGCGCAGGAGTTTGTTGGAAAGCTGTTCAAAAACGTTCCGGTGCTCGATTCCGGAGCACGCGCTTCAACGACGACATTCGTCGAACGCAAGATCGGTGACGTGCTGCTTGCTTGGGAGAACGAGGCGTTCCTGTCGATCAAGGAACTGGGTCCGAATCAAGTAGAAATCGTCGTGCCTTCGCTCTCCATCCTTGCCGAGCCTCCGATTACGGTAGTTGACAAGGTCGCCAATAAGCGCGGCACACGCGAGGTATCCCAGGCTTATCTGGAATACCTGTACACGGAAAAAGGTCAGGAGCTTGCAGCCAAACACTTCTATCGTCCAAGACTTCCCTCTGTCGCTGACAAGCATAAGGATAAGTTCCCGAAGCTGAACCTCGTTACGATCGATGAGCAGTTCGGGGGCTGGGACAAGGCGCAGAAGAAGTTTTTCTCCGACGGCGGTGTGTTCGACCAAATTTACAAACCGAAGTGAGGGATAGCGGATGGCGACTCACATCGAAGAACAAGTTCCGGACTGGTACCGATATATTATGGATAGTCTGGAAGAGATGAAATACGGGACGATTCAGATTACCGTACATGACGGAAGAATCGTGCAAATCGACCGAACGGAGAAAAAGCGGTTTGATGAACAGGCGCGCGCTCGCGCGCTTCCCCGCAAGCCAAACAAAATTTAGAAGGGCAGATCCAACCATGACAAGATGGAAACAAAAAAGCATCCTTCCCGGATTCGGACTGACGATGGGATTCACGATCACATATCTTTCGCTGATCGTCCTCATTCCACTGGCGGCCGTTGTTCTGAAGACGACAGAGCTCAGCTTCGCGCGCTTTGTCCAGATCGTCACGGACCCGCGGGTGGTGGCGTCCTTCAAGATCAGCATGGGGGCATCTTTTATCGCCGCCTGTGTCAACGCCGTCTTCGGATTGCTCGTCGCTTGGGTGCTGGTGCGCTACCGATTCCCGTTCAAACGGCTGGTGGTTGGCATCATCGATTTGCCCTTCGCCTTACCGACAGCGGTCGCAGGCATCGCATTGACCGCAATTTACGCCCCGAACGGCTGGATCGGCAAGCTGTTTGCGCCCTATGACATCAAGCTTGCCTTCTCGCCAATCGGGATTACGATCGCGCTTATCTTTATCGGCTTGCCGTTCGTTGTGCGAACGGTACAGCCGGTCATCCAGGAGCTGGAAAAGGACATTGAAGAAGCAGCGGTAACGCTTGGTGCAGGAAGGTGGCGCACGATTACGCGCGTCATCCTCCCCGAGCTGATCCCGCCTCTGATCACGGGATTCGCGCTCGCTTTTGCCCGGGCGCTGGGCGAATACGGCTCCGTTGTGTTCATCTCGGGCAACATGCCGATGAGGACAGAGATCGTCCCGCTTCTGATCATGACGAAGCTGGAGCAATACGACTACACCGGCGCCACGTCGATCGCATCGGTTATGCTGCTCGTTTCGTTCATCTTACTGCTCGTAATCAACCTACTGCAATGGTACAGCGCACGCCGCGTGACTGCCAAATAGAGAGGAGAGAGATTAATGGCTGGTTATGTACGCCCCGGGAGCACCGGCGAAACAGCTGTTCAGCCTGGACACCTGTCCGAGCCGCCGATCGTGAGGGCAATCCTGATCGGAATTTCCTTGCTCTTTCTGACGGCTGTTGTGCTGCTTCCGTTGTTTACGGTTTTTATCGAGGCGTTCAAGAAAGGCATCGAAGTGTATGTGGCTTCCATAACGGAGAAACACGCGGCGTCGGCCGTTCGCCTGACTCTGATTGTGGCCGCGATTGCCGTACCTCTGAATACACTGTTCGGTCTGGCTGCAGCGTGGGCGATCACGAAATTCCAATTCCGCGGCAAACAGCTGCTGATTACGTTAATTGATTTGCCCTTTGCCGTTTCCCCCGTAATTGCAGGTCTTATCTTCGTCCTGCTGTTCGGTGCCAGAGGCTATTTCGGTCCTTGGCTTCAAGAGCATGATATCAAAATTATTTTTGCACTGCCGGGAATCATTCTTGCCACTATCTTTGTTACCTTCCCCTTTATCGCCCGAGAGCTCATCCCGGTCATGCAGGCGCAAGGAAATCAGGAGGAAGAAGCCGCTGCTTCGATGGGAGCAGGCGGATGGCGAATATTTTGGCGTATTACGCTTCCTAACATCAAGTGGGCGCTGCTGTACAGCGTCATCCTATGTAACGCACGAGCCATGGGAGAATTCGGCGCCGTATCGGTCGTCTCCGGCCATATTCGCGGGTTGACGAATACCCTTCCGCTCCATGTAGAAATTTTGTATAACGAGTACCAATTTGCCGCCTCATTCGCTGCCGCCTCGCTCCTCATGTTCCTGGCGCTCGTCACCCTTGTCGTCAAGAGCTTGATGGAATGGAAGCAGGGACAGCAATCGCAAGGTGAAGAGAAAGGAGTCCATTGATCGATATGCACATTAAAGTAGAAGGTTTAAGCAAATCGTTCGGTACGCATCGAGCAGCCGAGAATATATCGTTTGAAGTAGAAGACGGCAAGCTGATCGGCTTTCTCGGACCGAGCGGAGGCGGTAAAACAACGGTGCTTCGCATGCTGGCCGGGCTGGAAGAGCCGGATTCCGGCAGCATCTATTTCGACAATGTTCGAGTGAATGACATCAGCCCGCAGAAGCGCGGCGTCGGGTTCGTCTTTCAAAATTATGCGTTGTTCCGCCATATGACGGTGTTTGAAAATATCGCATTCGGCCTGCAGGTGCAAAAAAAGCCGAAGAAGCAAATCGAAGCGCGAGTGAACGAGCTGCTGGAGCTGACCGGCTTATCCGGACTCGGTAAGCGGCTGCCTAACCAGCTCTCCGGCGGACAACGCCAGCGTGTCGCCTTCGCACGGGCGTTGGCTCCGGAGCCGCAGCTGCTGCTGCTCGACGAGCCCTTCGCTGCGATCGACGCGAAAGTGCGCAAGGAGCTTCGCTCCTGGCTGAAGGAGATGATAGCGCGCGTCGGCATCACTACAATTTTTGTGACGCATGATCAAGAGGAAGCTGTAGAGGTTGCAGACGAAATTATGATCATCCATGGCGGCAAGCTTGAGCAAAAGGGGACACCAATCGAAATATATAACCGCCCCTCTTCTCCTTTCGTTGCAGGCTTTGTCGGAGAGTCAAGCGTGTTGAGCGGCGTAAGCAGCCTCAAGGGCTACGACAACAGACTGACCGGCAGCCAGGTACTCATTCGCCCGGAGCATATCGATCTCGTCAAGGATACAGGAAGCTCTTCATCTTTGTGGGAGCGCGGCATCGTACGGAATGTCTTCTTCCGGGGACGCAGCTGGCAGGTGGATGTGGAGATCGAAGGCGGCGTGCTGACTGCGTTTC
>JBEPYM010000192.1:0-5906 GCA_041641375.1 Paenibacillus sp. | reverse complement strand
GCCGGAAGCAAGCAGCTTCGTCAGCACAGGCACGCAGGATAATCCGGCAGCGAAGCCGATGATATTGCTCCCGAGCGAATCGGGAATGAAGAACGCAAGCGCCAGCGCGTCGGCATACGGCGTCGTACCGGCATAAGCTGCGGTCGTGATGTCACGAAGGAACGCGACGACGGCAGATAGCGCATTGCATAGAAATACGATGCCAACGGTGCCGATGAGCGCGCCGAAGCCGCGCCTGAGCTTGCTGTCCGTGCCGGGTTGAGTCATGCTGTCGCCGGTTCCTTTCCGCGTTCATTTAATGGCATGGATAAATTATAATATACGTTGGTAAAAATGCGAAATTCCAAGAGGGAGATGGGCCAGTGATGAAACTGAGGGTGGTCAGCTTCAATTTGCGAACGAGCACCTGGCTGGACGGCTGGCATGCCTGGCCGCTCCGCAAGCAAGCGGCGCTGCACGGTCTGCGACTCGCGGACGCCGATATCATCGGCTGTCAGGAGGCGCTCGACCCTATGCATCGGTATGTGGAGCGAGGACTGGACGGTTATGCGTCCTCAGGCGAAGGGAGAAACGGCGGACGCCGCGGCGAGATGTGCCCGATCTATGTGCGGCGGGACAAGTGGTCTATACGGGAGCAAGGCACGAGCTGGCTGTCGGAACGTCCGAAGGAGCCGGGCTCCATCGGCTGGGATGCCCGCTGCCCCCGCATTTGCACATGGGTGCAGGTGCAGGGCGGCACGTCGGCGCTGCGTATCTACAACACTCATCTTGACCATGTTGGCCGGACCGCTCGGCTTGAATCGGTGCGGCTGATCGCGGCACTGATCGAGGAGCATAACCGGTCGCAGCCGCTTCCCTATGTGCTGATGGGTGATTGGAACGATACGCCGGACAGCGAGCCCATCCGGGAGCTGCTGCGGCTGCTTCCGCTGCAAGGGGATATGAAGCTCGGCGCCACCTGGTGGGGATTTCACCGGAATCGACCGCAGAATGAGGCGCAGATCGACTACATCCTCGCTTCTCCGCAGCTTCGTGTGGAGCATACGCGGCTGCTCCCTTCCCACGTGCTGGGCAGACGGGTGTCGGACCACGCTCCTGTGCTGGCGCAGCTGTCTTTGCCAACCATTTGATAACCTCTCCTGGGAACTTTACAATAAAAGCCATACCTATACGAGAGGAGCTGTCGGACGATGAAATATCGCGTAGCAGCGATCCAATATCCGCTCGAGACGATTGATCGCTTTGAGGATTTCGCCCAGAAGTGCGAGCATTATGTTCGTACGGCGGCTGAGTTCGGGGCGCAGTTCGCGCTGTTCCCGGAGTTTTTCACAACGGAGCTGCTCTCGATCGGCTCCCGCGGTGTCGGAGCGGGGGCGGGCCAGCCGATTACCGCGTTGCCTTCCTACACGGAAGCGTATACGGAGCTGTTTGCTCGGCTTGCGAAGGAAAGCGGCATCCATCTGATCGCTGGTACCCATGTCATCGAGGAGGAGGGGCTGCTGTACAATACGGCGTTCCTGTTCTATCCGGACGGGCGCGTCGCGACACAGCCGAAGCTGCACATTACGCCGACCGAAGTGAAGGAATGGCGGATGCGGGCGGGCCGCGAGCTGCACGTATTCCCGACGGAATTCGGCACGATTGCGATGCTGACGTGCTACGATATTGAATTTCCGGAGATTGTGCGTATGGCGAGGGCAAAGGGTGCCGACGTCATCTTCTGTCCGTCCTGTACGGACGACCGGCACGGCTTCTATCGAGTGCGCTACACGAGTCATGCCCGAACGATCGAGAATCAAATATACGTGGTGCTGACGGGTACGGTAGGCTCGCTCCCGACGGTTGATTTTATGCGGGCGAATTACGGGCAGGCGGCCATCCTTACGCCGAACGACATTCCGTTCCCGCCAAGGGGCATTCTCGCCGAAGGGGAAATCAACGCCGATATGGTGGTGGTCGCTGATCTGGATCTCACCTTGCTGGCCGAGGTGCGCGAACGCGGCAGCGTCACGACGTGGCGCGACCGACGTACCGATCTGTACGTTGATTGGGAACAAGGAGCTCAGCCATGACGGACCGCTATTACCGCGAGCAGGTTGTGGCGGACCGTTCCGGACGCTTGCGAAGGGCGGTAATCCGCACCTATGCGGAGGCTGATTTCGACGAGCTGATCCGCATCCAGTCGGAATGCTTTCCGCCGCCGTTCCCGCAGGAGCTTTGGTGGAACCGCGAGCAGCTGCAATCGCACGTCACGTTGTTTCCGCAAGGGGCGCTGTGCGTCAGCGTGGACGGCAGGCTGGTCGGCTCGATGACGGGACTGCTGACAAGCTGGGCACCGGGAGACCCGGCTCATACGTGGGCGGAAGCGACCGATTCGGGCTATATTCGCAATCACGATCCTTCGGGCAATACGCTGTATGTGGTGGACATCTCGGTATCCCCCCATTTTCGCGGATATGGTCTTGGCAAATGGCTCATGCAGGCGATGTACGAGGTCGTAGTGAGGCTGAATGTCGATCGGCTGCTGGGGGGCGGCAGGCTGTCGGGTTATCACCTTGTCGCAGATGAGCTCACGGCGGAGCAATATGTGGAGAAGGTGCTGAGCGGCGAGGCTGCTGACCCGGTGATCTCGTTCCTGCTGCGGTGCGGGCGGATGCCGGTAGCTATTGTCGCCGATTATCTGGAGGACGAGGAATCTCGAAATTACGGCGTATTGATGGAGTGGAAAAATCCGTTTCGCAGGAAGGGGTTATAAAAGGATGCAATATGTACGTGTAAACTCGATTCAGGATCCGCTGTTTCGGCAAATCCACGATTTGCTGGGCCGCGTATTCCCGAAGGAAGAGGTGCTGGCGTTCGAGCTGTGGGAGGAGCCGCTGCAGGATCCCGGCATCCGGGTGTTCGCCGCGGTTGACGAGGGCGTTGTGGTGGGAGTCACTGAATATCGCTATTATCCGGATATGGAAGTGGCGATGACCGACTTTACGATAATCGGCCGCGACGGGATGGGGATCGGTCCTTATTTGGTCCGCGAGCGGGAGCGGGATTTGCGTGCGGTGGCCGCCGAGAGCGGAGGACAGCTGCTCGGGATGTTCGCCGAGATTTACAATCCGGCGCTGATTGAGGACTGGTCGTTCGGTGGCGTGAAGGCGATGCACCCGGTCGTGCGCCGCGAGGTGCTCAGTCATCTCGGGTACCGCAAGCTGGCGATCGATTACGTGCATCCGTCCTGGGAGAACGACGGCTCCGCAGTCGGGAATCTCGATCTCGGCTACATGACGATCGACAGCGAGGCAAGCTCGCTCCCCGCATCGCGCGTGCATGCGTTCCTGAGCCGCTATTATGCGATCCTTGAGCCGAAGCCGGCGGAATGGCTGGCGATGATGACGCGGCTCGAAGCGCAGGGCGACGCGGAGATCGCCCTGCTGCCGCTATAGGGGCGTTTCACCTGTACTGGGACGGGTTCATCCCGAACGCTTTCTTGAACTGCTTGCTGAAGAAGAACACATCCTTATAGCCGAGCGCTTCGGCCGCCTCGGATACGTTCATACCCTCGTAGCGCAGCAGATGGGCGGCCCGCTCCAGCCTCGCACCAATCACATATTGCTGTACGGATAAGCCGGTAATTTCCTTGAACCGGGCAGTGAACGAGCGCGGCGACATGCGGGCGCGGCGCGCCAGCTCCTCCGCCTTGTGCCACACGGCGGGCCGCTCGCGAATATAGCGCATCGCATCGCGGACTGCGTCCTCCGTCTCGGTGTTCGAGTGATCCGGATTTGCTTCCGACTGATCCTCCCGCATTAGCATCAGGAGCATCTGCTTCAGCATCAGCTTGCATTCCTCTTCGGCATAAGGACCGCCCCGATGCAGGGTGCGCACGTAGCGCGACAGCACCGTCTCCAGATCCATCGGATCGCGGAGCTGCCTGATCCGATCCGGCACATGCTCCGGAGCTTGCTCCACCTGAAAGTGGATATACGTAATCGTCAGCGGCTGCGACGGATCCTGCGTTGCCCCAGGGCAATCGCCCGGTCGAAACAGCAGGCATGAGCCCTTCGATACCGGGTATGACTCCTCGGCAACCGTTACCTCGCCGACCCCGTTCCATACATAGAACAGATCGAAGGTTTCCAGCGGCTTTACGCGGGTTGTCCATTTCCACGAGCGCTCGCAATAGATTTTGGCGAATGAGCTAGTCAGTCGAAACGCCTCCGGTGCAATCCTGTTCATACGTTTCCGTTGCCCCCTTGCCCACGAATCTTCATGTGTACTTCTATCTTACTTTTCGTCCCACTGGACAGCAAGCAAAAAACCATTTATATTTTAAAGTAATGTACTTACCAAAAATTAGGGCGGTGTGCACAGCATGAATTGTTGTCCGGCATGCGAGCTTGCAAGAAGAGAGCACAACCAGGCATATTGTGACGATTGTATGGAAACGAAGCGATCCAGCTTTTGCCTCGTTACCGGAAAATCGGTGAGAAGCAAGCTTCCCCCGATATTGTTCACCGTATCGCTGGCAGGTGCGGTCGGCTTGAATGCCCTTCATCTGTCTCCCGAGACGTTGATGCTTTCCGTTGCGCCCGTCATTGCGTTCGCCATGATGGTGCGCAGTCCTTATACGGCAGCCGCATTCGCCGCGGGAATCGCCGTGATTTGTCTCTCGCTTATGCCGGATTGGGCGTGGTATTCCGCCTTTCCGTTCCTCATATTGCCTCCGGTTGCGTTGTTAGTCCAGCGGGTGACGAGAATCGCCTCCGAGAGCCATCGCCAGAAGGTCGAGCATGACGAGCTGTTCATGAGCACGATGCTTTCCTTGTCCAAGAGCATCGACGCCCGCGACCCGTATACAGCTTTCCACTCCCGCAACGTCGCCGGTTACGCGCGATCGATTGCAGAAGAGCTGGGATTGTCCTCCGAGCAGACGGAAGCGATTTACCTTGCGGGTCTTATTCACGACATCGGCAAAATCGGTACGCCGGAGCCTATTCTTCAGAAGGAGGGAGGCCTCTCCAACGAGGAATACGAAACGATGAAGCGCCATGCCGAGGACGGCTATGGGATCATTAAGGACATTAAGAAGCTGCAGAAGATGGGTGTCACGGAAATGGTGAGACATCACCATGAGCGTATCGATGGAAGAGGGTACCCGCTTGGGCTGAAGGGAGAGCATATTCCGCTTGGTGCGCGGATTCTCGGAGTTTGCGATGCGTATGACGCCATGACGACCAATCGTTCGTATCGCCAGAAGCTGACCGAGGGGATTGCGGCTGGGGAGCTTCAGCGGCATGCGGGACAGCAATTTGACGATCAGATTGTTGCTGCGTTTCTGAAGGTGCTGCGCAGAGAGGGTAAGCTGGAATTGGATCGGGAAGCGGTATATGTGCCGATGCCGGTCCGCAAGACGTCTTGATCTAGAAGGGAACACCCTGGTGCATGCTCTAGAGTATGCCCAGGGTGTTTGTGTGTGTCAATCGTCTTTCCGCTCCTCCGGGGTGCCGAACACGCCTTCCTGCGTCTCGCCCTTTTGCCGATCGTCCATTTCATAGCTCACCATATTCCACTCGGTTTTGCCCAGCATAACGTCCGCAGGGAACGACTCGCCCCGCTTCAGCTTCTCTTCACGGCCCCACTCCGTCTCGTAGGTTCCCGTAACCTCTACCGTTTCACCCGACATCGGGTCCATCTCTTTGCTGTTGGCCATGTCGCTCGCGCTCCTCGCTGATGATTTCATTTTCCTTTAGGAAGATACCCGATTGCTTGTCGAAATATGTGATGTACTTGTCGAATAAGTAAACTTGGAATTTACAAATTTTAGAGACAGACCGGTAATGGTATGGTACAATGGCACTATTATCTGTTGTCTAAAGTGTGGTGAGCGGAGCTAATGGAGCTGTCCTACCGGT
>JBEPYM010000191.1:0-5932 GCA_041641375.1 Paenibacillus sp. | reverse complement strand
ATCCGTAGCGGCGCAGCCCCCGACAGCCTGAGTCTCTCGGAGAGCCGATCGTAGTATCCGCCGCCGTACCCTAGCCTTCCGCCGCGACGATCGAAGGCGACACCAGGTACGATCAGCCATCCGATTCTCGCAAGCTCGACCTCCGCGAGACCTTCCCGAGGCTCCCGGATCCCATACGCGCCTGCTGTCAAATCCTGCAGCCCGCCGACCTCATGAAACGACATGGACCTTGCCTCCACATTGACCTTCGGCAGCGCGACCCGCAGCCCCTTGGTCCAGCACCATTCGAGCAGCGGTACGAGATCGACCTCCGAGCGAAAAGGCGCATATCCGCCTATCACCTTATCCCCGCCTCGATCCTCGTTCCGAAAGAAACGATCAGCCACCGATCGGCATATAAGCTCGGACTTTAGCGCGCGGTCCTCCGCAGTCATTTGGTCCCGGCAGGCGACGATTTCTTTGCGAATCCCTTGCTTCGTTCGTTCTGACATGCGTGTCCTTTCCTTCTTTCCCGTTAACGACAAGCTTTCCTTCATTATAGCATAATGTTTCAAAATGGACGAATCTCTGTTCGGGTGATAAACTTGAATGAGCGAAAGGAGTCGGTTTCCAACATGCTTCTCGGCGTATCACAAGTAAGCAAGAGCTACGGGATCACCCCGGTGCTTCAACATATCACCATGCAAGTCGAAGCTCGCGAACGAATCGGCCTTGTCGGCGTGAACGGCGCGGGCAAGTCGACTCTGCTCAAGCTAATCGCAGGAGAGCTGCTGCCGGACGAGGGCACGATCAGCATTGCGAAAGAGGCGACCATCGGATATTTGGCCCAATCGTCTCAATTCCGCGAAGGCGGCACGATTTTCGGCGAGATGCTGTCGGTATTTGCACGGCTTCATGACATGGAGGCAGAGCTGAGACGGCTTGAACGCGAAATGGCGGACGAAAAGGTAATTGGAGACAAGGTGCGGTTTGACCAGACAGCTGCGAGATACGATGTGCTGTCGGTACAATTCCGCGAGCAAGGCGGCTACGAGACGGAAAGCCGCATCCGAAGCGTGCTCCATGGCATGGGGTTCGGCGATATGCCTCCACACACCCCAGTCGCCACCTTAAGCGGGGGCCAGAAAACAAGGCTCGCGCTTGCGCGACTGCTGCTTGAAGGTCCCGACCTGCTCATGTTAGATGAGCCGACCAACTATCTGGACATCGCCACGCTTACCTGGCTCGAAGCTTATCTGCGCAGCTATCCGGGCGCAATCCTCGTCGTCTCCCACGACCGCTATTTCCTCGACGCGCTCGTGACCGGCATTTACGAGATTGAACGAACCGCGGCTAAGCGCTATACAGGCAACTACAGCAAATACATCGAGCGTAAAGCTGCCGAATATGAGACGGAGCTCAAGCATTACGAGAAGCAGCAGGACGAAATTGCCCGAATGGAGGATTTCGTCCGCCGCAATATCGCCCGAGCCTCGACCACCAAACGCGCGCAAAGCCGGCGCAAGGCACTGGACAAGCTCGATCGGCTCGACCGGCCGCTTGGCGATCTGAAGCGAGCCGCCTTCCGTTTTGAAATTGATCGCGCGACGGGCAACGATGTGCTGACGGTGCGTGAGCTGGAGGTTGGATTCGAGCCAGGCCGCCCGCTGCTCCAGAACGTCAGCTTCGAGCTAAAACGCGGCGATATGGCTGCATTGATCGGTCCGAACGGCACCGGCAAAACAACGCTGCTTCGCACGCTAACCGGTGCTCTACCCCAGGTTCGAGGCACGATCCAATGGGGCTCCGGAGTCCGCGTCGCTTATTACGATCAGGAGCAGACGCGTCTTATGTCGGAAAACACGATCATTGACGAGGTATGGAATGATTTCCGTCACCTCGAGGAAACGACCATACGCAGTACGCTGGGAAATTTTTTGTTCAGCGGGGACGACGTGCTGAAAAGGATCAAGTCGTTAAGCGGCGGTGAGAAGGCGCGGGTCTCCCTCGCAAAGCTAATGCTGCAGCGAGCCAATGTGCTTATTATGGATGAGCCGACCAATCACCTCGATTTGTTCAGCAAGGAGGTGCTGGAGGCCGCGCTCGCGGATTATGAGGGTACGGTGCTTTTTATCTCGCACGACCGGTATTTTCTGAACAAGCTAGCGGACCGCGTGCTGGAGCTGTCACCGTCCGGCATTCGACATTTCCTGGGAAATTACGACGAATACGTGGAGAAAAAAGCCGAATTAAACGAGCTCTCGACAGCTTCAACTGCGACAACCGCCGTTCCCGGGAAACGTGATTCCGCAGGGATATCCACAGAGACAGGAAAGTCAGGCAGCAGCTACGAATCCGAGAAGCAGTCCAAAAAAGAAGAGCGAGCCAGACAACGCAGGCTAGCCCAGCTCGAGGAGGAAATCTCCAGTTTGGAAGCGGACATTACCGGTTTGGAGCATGAGCTGACACTTCCGGATGTGTTTGGCGATTATAAGCTTGTACAGGAAAAGCAAGACGATATCGCAAGCAAGCAGGAAAAGCTGCAGGCATGTTACGAGGAGTGGGAGCTGCTAGCCGAGTAAAAAGCTGGTGTACTCGACCTCAACAGGCTTGCGGATGGCTTTGTTGGCTTGGATGGCTTGGATGGTTTGTCTGGCTTGCAGATGGCTTGCAGTTGGCTTAGATGACTTGTGGATAAGATGTGGACAATCAAGCATGGCATGCTCCTGACAGGATCGTATGCCATGCTTGATTGTTACTGTGGACAAGGCGTTCCCCGGCTTAGCCAGAGGATTCCCTCATCCACAGAAAACAAGCGTTCCCGCTGTGGATACTGTTGATTTCTTCGTGTCAACAACATATTCACACCCAGGTATCCAACTCAATATCCACATATCCACGTTTTTCACAACCGCGCCCCATTAGTTATCCACATAAATAATTAACAGCATAAACCCTTTAGCAGCCGACATTTCTCTTGCCTACAGCATCTACTTCCACACAGGGTGTGCATAAGTCTGTGTATAACCTCTGTCGTCACGAACGTGCCGCACGCCCTGCCGCACGGGATGAACGGAGCGATTCATTCACCGCAGCCAGGAATGCTTTGGCGGCGGCAATCACAACATCGTCGTCAATCGCAATGCCGCGATGCGACACGCCCTCTACACAGACACTTACCGCAGCTTCCGCATAGGCCGATTCCCCCGATGACATCGAATGAAGCTCCAGATGCTCAAATTCAACCTCGATCGGCAGCGCCGACTTCATCGCAGTCACAACCGCCTCGATCGGTCCTTCACCGGACGCTGTTCTCGTCACCGTCTCAACACCGCTTATCCCCGGTATTTTCATCGTTACGGATGCAATCCGAGTCGTCTGTGTTCCGGTCAGCACCTGCATCTCAAGCAGCTCCGCCATCGCAATCGACGTACCGGCTTCACCACCGACCAGCTGCACCAGCTCGCTGTCGCTCACCGCCTTGCGTCCGTCCGCGTATGACTTGAATCGAGCGAATACCTGGTCCATCTCCTTGTCGTCGATCGTAATACCAAGCTGCTCAATCCGGTGTTTCAGCGCATGCCGGCCCGAATGCTTGCCGAGTACGATCATATCGCGCGGAATTCCGAGCGATTCGGGATCCATGATCTCGTACGTGCTTCTGTTTTTGAGCAAGCCATCCTGGTGAATGCCCGCTTCGTGCTGGAACGCATTCCGCCCGACGATGGGCTTGTTGCATGCAACCGGCACATGCATCGTACGCGACACGAGCTGCGAAACTGGGTACAGCCGATCGGTGCGAATGCCTGTCTCCGCTTGCAGCGCAGCCTTGCGGGTATCAAGCGCCATCACAAGCTCCTCCAGCGAGCAATTGCCGGCCCTCTCGCCGATCCCATTAACCGTGACCTCAACCTGGGTCGCACCGTTCCGGATCGCCGCAAGGCTGTTCGCGACCGCCAGGCCGAGATCGTTGTGGCAATGCGCACTCCAGCGCACCCGATCGCCGCCTCTTACGCTGCCGCGCACTCTAGCGAACATCGCTCCGTATTCGTCTGGCAGTGCATATCCTACCGTGTCCGGCAAATTGATGATCGTCGCACCCTCAGCGATAGCCGACTCAATCATTTCGTACAGAAACTCTTCACCGCTGCGCGATGCATCCATTGCGGAGAACTCAATCTCCTCGACAAATTGCTTGCCATACGCAATCATCTCCCTCGCAATACGCAGCACCTCCTCGCGCGATTTGCGCAGCTGGAAGTCCAGGTGAATTTGCGAGGAAGAAATAAACAGGTGCAGCCGACGGGACACTGCATCCTGCGTTGCTTGGACAGCGGCGTCGATATCGCCGCGAACTGCTCGTGCGAAGCCGCATATTTCCGAGCGCCGGACCATGCGCGAGATCTGCTGAACAGCGGCGAAGTCGCCTGGACTGGAAGCCGGAAATCCCGGCTCGATAATATCGACGCCAAGACGTTCCAGCTCCAGCGCGATTTTCACTTTATCCTCCGGGGTCAGCGAGGCCCCTGGCGATTGCTCTCCATCACGAAGCGTCGTATCAAAAATTCGTATCGGTGTATACGTCATTCTCATTCATCCTCCTCGTTATGTTCGATACCAACAAAGAAACCCGTCGTCTCTCTGCAAGATAACCTGCAGGAGACGACGGGTTATACCCACCGCGGTGCCACTCCAATTGGCGACGGTTCCTTACGAACCGACACCCACTCATTCAGCCCGATATCGGCGGCCACCCGTCGCTGCCTGCGGAGTCCCTTCGCCCGTGCACAGGCGATCACCTCCGGTCAGCAGCGCCGCTCCCGGGCGAGTTCAAGCGTTGGCGCCGTCCGCGTCTCACCATCCCCGCGGCTCTCTGTGCGGCGCCCGCCGCTTTACTGCTCCCGATCCCAGCGTTCCTATGCGTATCCATCCAAATTCCAAACCACCGCGGCTTCAACAGCAGGTAAACAAAAAAAAGCTCACGTCTCCAGAAGAGACGCAAGCTTCACTCACGCGGTACCACTCTTGTTGATGCCCGGGCCGATCACGCCCCTGCATCCCCTTGTTGCCCGATCACGGAGGCATCCGTCCGCAGCTACCCCTGTCAGATAGACAGGCTCCCTGCGACCGCTCAAGGGCGAGCTTCGAAATCGACCTCCGGACTGCGTTGCACCGACCCGCAGCTCTCTGCACCGTACCGATCTATACTGTTCCCTCTCATTGCGTTGTTTGATTTAGAGTTATCGTTAGTATATGCAATCCGAATTATTCTGTCAATTTCAAAAATAAATCCCCTCTCCCTCCCGTCATAAATCTTCCACATCATGATGAATGTAAGCTCACCACCGGACAAAAACCGAACATTTTACAACGATATCCGGAATGTCGTTCGCTTTCATTGTGAATCCTTCACAAAAATCTCCTATATCATGTTATTTTTATTGACACGAACCGATCATTCGATTTACGATTACACATGTAGACCCCGCGAGGGCAACAAAAAAGGAGTGGTTATATGGGTATCGGAAAGAAAAAAACAGCCGTTCTTCTTAGTTCCATCTTGGCAATGTCAACATTGTTGACGGCGTGTGCGACAGACACTTCAAAACCAGCATCTTCATCGACATCAGCTCCAGCAGCCTCCGAGGATACGATTCCAGTCGGAGTGCTCCACTCGCTGACCGGAACGATGTCCATCTCTGAGGTTTCGGTGCGCGATGCAACCCTGCTCGCGATCGAAGAAATCAACGCCAAGGGCGGTGTGCTCGGCAAAAAGCTGAAGCCGATCATCGAAGACGGTGCCTCCGACTGGCCAACCTTCGCCGAAAAGATGAAGAAGCTGCTGCAGAAGGATAAGGCCGCAGTCGTATTCGGCGGCTGGACATCCGCGTCGCGCAAAGCGATGCTGCCCGTCGTCGAGCAAGAGAAGGGGCTGTTATTCTATCCGGTGCAA
>JBEPYM010000190.1:0-5961 GCA_041641375.1 Paenibacillus sp. | reverse complement strand
GCCCTGGCCCGGCTCCAGGCCAAGATGGGGCAGGAGCTGGCTCCGGAGGAATACAAGCATCTATCCCGAATCGGGCTGCTGAATGTATATGTACGGATACGAATGTTTTATCGGGGAGCAGGAGCGGAGATGCGGATATGTAACAGGGAGAGCGGAGGGGCTGCTGTGGAGCTGATATTCCCCTGCCGCGCTACTCCTGGCAAGGAGGCAGCCAGATGATTCGGGTATTGATAGTTGAGGACGCTCCACTTATTCGGCAAAGCCTGGCGATCAAGGCGGAGAGCTGGAACGATACGACCGTTGTTGCCGGGACTGCGGCGAACGGAAAGCAGGCGCTTGAATGGCTCGAACAGAATTATGCTGATATTTGTATGACGGATGTGCGCATGCCCATGATGGATGGGCTGGAGTTAATCAAGCATGTGAACGAAAAATATCCGTGGATGGTCAGCTTTCTCATCTCCAGCTATAGCGATTTTGAATACGCCAAGCAAAGTCTGGAGCTGAATGCGGTCGATTATGTGTTGAAGCCGGTTGAGCAGCAGGCGCTAAATGTGTCGCTGGGGAAGGCGGCGAGCAAGCTGGCTGCTGTTCGCAATAGCGAGGCGGCGGCAATCCTTGTTCGAAAGCTTCCCTTGCATCGGGGGATGCTCGACCGGTGGATGGAGCATGTCCGTTCCATTCGGATCGAGACGATGCCTCTGATGGTGGTTGACACACTGGAGATGCTGGAGGATTGGGTGGAGGAGCGTTACTGGCTGCTGAATCCTCTGGCCATGGCTTGGCTGCAGATGGTCGTCGACGAGCTGAGCACCGAACGCTTCAGCATGGAGCTGCATGAGGGGAAGGATCTGGGCTTGGGAGAGGCGGTATTGTCCCGGGACAAAATCAGACCGTATTTTCGGTTATGCGCCGTTCGGCGTCTGGAAGAAGGAGCCCATCGTCTGTTCAAGGTGATGAAGGGGCTTCAGGAAAATCAGACGACCAAGCTGATTGATCATATTCAGAAATATGTGCAGGATCATTACGCCACCATAACCAGTCTTCAGGATTTGGCGAATGTCGTCAATATGAGCAAGAACTACATGTCCAATCTGTATAAGCAGGAAACCGGGATGACGGTCTGGGGGTATGTCGTTTCCGTCCGGATGAAGCAGGCGCGAGAGCTGCTGCTGAACACCGACCTGAAAAATTATGAAATTTCCTCTCGCGTCGGATACGAGGATTCCACCCATTTTTCCCAGCTGTTTAAGGAGTATTATGGTCTTAGCCCGTCCGAATACAAGAAGCGGATGGAGAAGTAAAGATGATCGGAGTGGTGAAGCTGAACTCGGACGCTATTTTTTTGAAGGTGAAGAAGACGCCGGATTCCCCTTGGGAACTGCATGCAACCCGCACCTTGGACGAGGTGGAAATAAATAAGGAACCGGTCAAGAGAGGCCGTTACGGCGGACGGACGGACCGAAATATCGGAGGAACCGGATTTTTTCGGACGGTCAACAGCGAAGGGCGCTGGTGGCTCGTTGATCCGGACGGATACCTATGCCTGCATATCGCCGTCGTTTCAGTACGGCCGAACAACGTCGCGCGCGGCCCCATGCTCGAAGCCGCCTTCGGTTCGGAGGAAGGCTGGGCGGAGCAGTCGGCTCAGCTGCTATTCGAACACGGCTTTAATGGAACGGGTGCATGGACGAACGATGATTTGCTGCGGCGCACCGAGCATCCGCCTGTATATACAGTGATCTGGAATTTCATGGGCTCCTTCGGCAAGGAGCTGGGGATTACGTATCAGAAGCCGGGCCACTACGGGTATCCGAATGATTGCGTGCCTGTCTTCCATCCGGACTTTCCTGCTCACTGCGAGCGGATGGCGGAGAAGCTGCATGCGTACAGGAAGGATCCCTATTTACTGGGACACTTCTCCGATAATGAGATGCCCGCGCGTGCGGATTGGCTGGATCAATACTTGGCGCTGGATGAAAGCCATCCGGCTTTAGAGCCAAACCGACGTGAGGCAGAACGATGGCTTTCCAGGCGCAAGGGCAGGATGGCAGGGCTTCAGGATGTGACGGAATCTGACCGATATGAATTTTTCGGTTATGTGTGGGATACATATTTCCGGATTGTGAGCGCGGCGATTAAGAGGGTCGATCCGAATCACATGTACCTGGGATCGAGGTTCCACGACTTCGAATTGACGTACCCGATTACGTTCTCGATGGCCGGCAGGTACCTGGATGCCGTCGCGGTGAACTACTATCGGGTATGGTCGCCCGATCAGCAGGCGATGCAGGCTTGGAGCGAATGGGCTGGCAAGCCGCTGCTCATTACGGAGTGGTACGTTAAAGCGGATGATTCCGGCCTTGCCAACACGATGGGAGCCGGCTGGATCGTGGAGACCCAGGAGGATCGCGGCCGTTTTTATCAGCATTTTACTCTGGGGCTGCTGGAGTCCAAGGTGTGCATCGGATGGCACTGGTTTAAATATATGGATAACGATCCGGACGATTTCGGCGTCGATCCGTCCAATACGGACGGCAACAAAGGCATCGTCAACAACAGGTTCGTTCCTTATGAAGCGCTGCTCGCAAGAATGGCGCAGCTGAACCGGCACGTATACGAGCTCGCCGATCGGTTCGATCGGTCGGAAGGAGGTGCGAATTCGAATGGAGCGTCGAAAGCCTAATTTGCTGTTCGTATTCGCGGATCAGATGCGCGGCATGGATATGGGTTGCGCCGGTAACAGCGAGGTTCACACACCGAATATAGATAGGCTGGCGCGGCAAGGTTTGCGGTTTGCTCATGCTTACGCCAATACGCCGGTTTGCGGACCGAGCCGCGCGACCCTGCTGACGGGTCGCCAGCCAACGGCGAACGGCGTTATCGCCAACGACCTTCCTCTCCGCAGCGAGCTTCCTTCCATCGGCAAGATCTTGCGGGATTGTGGGTACCGGACGGGCTGGATCGGCAAATGGCATTTGGATGCGGCCGGACGCAAGTGGACGCCGCCGGGTCCGGATCGCCACGGCTTCGATTATTGGGCGGTATGGAGTACGGCGCATCGATATTTCAAGCAGGAGAAGTACTGTACGGATACGCCGGAGCCTGTCGTTATGGAAGGCTATGATCCGAATATCCAAGCGGATCTGGCCATTGATTTCATTCGGTCGAACCCAGACGATCCCTTTTGCCTGTTCGTCTCCTGGGGGCCCCCGCACGATCCTTACGATCAAGTGCCTGACGAATATAAAGGGCGGTATGCTCCGGAGCAGCTAACGCTGAGGCCGAATGTGAGGACAGACAGCGAATATTTGCAGAAGCACGCCGTTCATCTGGACCCCCGCGGTACATTGGCCCACTATTATGCGGCGATCACCGCCCTGGACGACCAGCTCGGCCGATTGCTGTCGGAGTTGGAGCAGGCGGGTATTGCCGGCGATACGATCGTCGTATTTACGTCCGACCATGGCGATATGCTGTTTTCCCAAGGAACGCTGTACAAGCAAAAGCCGTTCGAGGAATCGGTGCAGATCCCGTTCCTGATCCGTTATCCGGCGGAGCTCGCTGCAGGTGAGGTTCGTGAGCAGTTATTCAGCGTATGTGATATGGCGCCTACCCTGCTCAGCCTTATGGGCTGTCCTCCGCTGGAAGGAGCACAGGGGCGTGATCTATCGGCTGTGCTGAAGGTTGCCAGCACCGAGGGGCCAAGCGCCGTTTTGCTGTCGAACCCGGTATCGGCGTTCGAAGGCCGCCGTTATCCGCTGCCCGAATGGAGAGGAATCCGGACGGAGCGGTATACCTATACCCGGCTGCAGGACGGAACGCCATGGCATCTGTACGATAACGAGAAGGATCCGTACCAGCTTCGCAATGCGGCGGACTTGCCGGAACTATCCGAAATACGGGGCGAGCTGGACCTGCTGCTGACCCGCATGCTGGAGGAAGCCCGGGATCCGTTCCTCAAGGAGCACGATATGATTCGGCACTTCGGTCTTGTCGATCTATGGAACGAGAGGGAGCGCCTGCTGCATCCGAAGGATCCTGACCTTGTCGAGGAGGAAAGAGTATGAACAAACCGGTTCAGCCTGCCGGCTACAGGTGGTCTTCGTCCAGACTGGGGGGAGGCGGTTACATTACCGGGATCATCCAGAATCCGCGCCGACCGGGCCAGTGGTTCGCCCGATGCGACGTCGCCGGTGTATTCCGCAGCGATGACGGTGCCTGCACCTGGGCCCCGGTTAACAAAGGAATGAGGGAATGTCATCATCACAGTGTGCAAAGCATCGCAGTAAGTCCTCATGATCCAGATCTCATATTTCGCTGTTCGGGGGACGCAAGGGAGGATCGCATATTTGGAACGATCCACCGCTCCTGCGATGCAGGGGAAACCTGGGAGGAGGTATGCCGCGAGGCCGATTATTATGGCAACGGTCCTACCCGCATGCACGGTGAACTGATCGCCGTTGATCCGTTCCGTCCCGCTGTCGTGCTAGCAGGGTCTTATTCAAAGGGTATCTGGGTCAGCCGCGATTATGGGTGTACCTGGAATTATACCGGGCTTGCAGGCGAGAGGATCGGCTGCCTTCTCTTTCACCCCCGCAAGCCCGGAACGGTCTATGCGGGAACGATCAGCGATCGGAAGCTGGGGGGGCAGATCGAGAGCTATCGGGATATTCCCCGGGGAATGACGGGGAAGCTGTATCGCTCGCGGGACGGCGGTCTCAGCTGGGAGCTGCTCGATGAAGGGCCGGATTATTCCGAGCTTGCGGTATCTCCTGCAGGCGATGCCGTCATGTATGCCGCCTGCAGGGAAGCGGGCATACGCCGCAGCATGGACGGAGGAGTGAGCTGGGAGCGGGTAATGAACGGGCTGCCAGAGGACGTCGGATATTCGACATTGGCTGTCTCGCCGGCCGAACCGGTTACCCTGTATACGATCCCGAATCTGAATGGAAGCCACGTTCACCTCGATCCGATCGCCATCTACTGTTCCGAGGACGGCGGTGATAGCTGGGCACTGGTGAAGGAGCATACGGAATCGGATTTATCGGGGTATCCGGCTTATATGACGATTCGACATGCCGGCTGGGCGGTGTCCAAGCTTAGGCTCGACCTGGAGCAGCCGGATCGGCTGCTGCTGGCGAACTGGTACGGAGTTGCGGTCAGCTCAGACGGCGGGGTCAGCTGGAACGCGAACGGTTACGAGGGAATGGAGACCGTCTGCGCGGAATATATTGTGTGCGATCGTGTGTTTGACCGGGCGTTCTTCATAGCAGCCGATCATACACCGAGTGTCAGTATGGACGGCGGTGCTTCGTACCGCTCGTTCCCTCGAGTTCCGAATTACACCGACAGTACGGCTATCGCCGTCTCCAAATTTGACAAAGGCTTTGTCTTATACGGGATGAGAAGCCGGTCGAAGCATAAGCGATGTGTAATCGTCCGCTCGACCGATGTGGGGAAGACGCTGGAAGTGGTGATGGAATTCGAGGCGGGTTTCGTTCAGGCACTCGCCGAGGATCCTTACCGTCGCGGGCGCTTCTATGCTTATATCGACGGTAATGTGGAGAGCGGTGCCGGGCTGTACCGCTCCGACGATTGGGGCAAGGAATGGGCTCGGCTGCCTTCGCC
The DNA here is from genome assembly GCA_041641375.1 of Paenibacillus sp. Lineage (GTDB taxonomy): Bacteria > Bacillota > Bacilli > Paenibacillales > YIM-B00363 > Paenibacillus_AK. The sequence goes on along the minus strand of JBEPYM010000190.1, from coordinate 330 downwards.
TTTCGGTCCGGAGGTGCGGACGCTGCCCCATGACCGTTACTGGATCGAGGAAGAGCTTTTGCCGGTTGTCGTATACCAGACCAAGAATGTGTGCGGAACGAACCAGCTGCTGCGCTGCGATCCGCATCAGCCCGATTGTTTGGTGGCGGGCGAACGCTCATCCGGGATTTATCGAAGCGAAGACGGAGGCATGAGTTGGACCTCCGCCTCCGAAGGACTTCCTTTCGGCAAACATCGCTCGGCTGTCTTAACATCATTGCTTGCCGATGACAGCAAGCCAGGAGTCTGGTACGCAGGTTTCTTGCGGGAGGGGCTGTGGAGAAAGATCGG
>JBEPYM010000189.1:0-5968 GCA_041641375.1 Paenibacillus sp. | reverse complement strand
GGCTGGCGACAGCGGTCATTAGCGGAATCGGCTTTCTTGGTGCAGGCACGATTATGCAGCAGGGCGGCTCGGTTACGGGACTTACAACAGCGGCTTCCCTGTGGGTAGTCGCTGCAATCGGCCTGGCGATTGGAGCCGGCTTTTATTACAGTGCCTTTCTGAGCACCGGCGTCGTTTTTCTATGCTTGTTCGCGCTAAGCAAGGTGGAGCAGCGGCTAATCGGAGGCGGCCGGATCAAGAAGCTCCGAATTACGCTCTCCGACCGGGCCGGCTCGGTTGCGGACGTATCCGCTGTGCTTCAGGCGGGACAAGCGGAAATTATCCGCATGTCCATCGCCGAAAGTGAAGCGGACGAAGAGGGACGGGGCGTGACGATGGCGTTGTCGGTTCGGCTTCGCCGGGCGGCGGAGCTCCCTGTCGTGCTGGAGCAAATTCGTGCGCTGCCTGGCGTGAAGCAGGTGCAATGGGATGGAGAGGTTGTGAACCATGTATAAGGCTGGACGATATACGGCGGCTCTGCTGCTTATTGCTGCAGGCGGCGCGCTGCTGGCTGACCGTATGCTGCATACAGAATGGCTGGGCGTGTTTGCGAAATGGTGGCCGGCGCTGCTTATTTTGCTTGGGATTGAATATTTGCTGTTTACTCTGTTCCTCCGCAATCGCGGCGAGAAACTGAAGCTGGATATCGGAAGCCTCATCTTTACCGGGTTGATAGCCGCCGCGTTGCTTGTGTTTATGCAGCCGGGCGGGGGACTCACCAAGCTGCAGGATATGCTTCAAGCCGCCGGGAATGGGTGGAGCTCGCTCGGGAAATACGATGGAGAGTCGGGACACCGGTTCGCCAAGGGGATAACGAGGGTGCCGCTCGCTTCTGCGACGGAGCGGCTTGTCGTGGATAACCCCAACGGCGGTGTTGCGTATCGCATGGGTCCGGTTTCGCAGGTTGAGATAGACGTCACCGTGTTCGTCGGTCAGTCCGTGACGGAGGAAGAAGCGAAGCGGATCGCCGATGAATCAACAGTTCAGTATCGGGAAGGCGCGATACTTCGGGTGACGGCGGAGCCTCGTGCGTACGGTGCGAATCAGTCGCGCAAGCCGCGTATGAATTTGATTGTCACCATACCGGACCAGGCAAGGGTAGATGTGGAAACCGTGCTGATGAACGGTTCGGTGGATGCTGCAGCGCTGAAGCTTGGGAAAGCATTCGCAGCGACAACCAAGAACGGTTCAATCAAGCTGCATCAGCTTGAAGGCTCCGTTCAGGTCAAGACAGTGAACGGCAGTATCGAAGCGGACAACATTACAGGGTCGTTCATCGGCGAGACGGTCAACGGAAGCGTAAGGGCAATCCGGGTCGGAGGCGATGTGGAGGCCAAGACGGTCAACGGAGCGCTAACAGCAGCGGAGGCTGCTGGCAATCTGGATTTGAAGACAACGAATGGCGCTATCCAAGTGTCGGAGGCGTTGAGATCAGCCAAGCTGCGTACGACGAACGGCAAGATTGAAATTACCTCCGGAACGATTGGCGGGGACTGGAGTGTGAAGACGACACATGGCTCGATCATTGCAGCGATACCGGATCATGGCGATTATAAGCTGGATGCGGAGGCGAACGGTCGGACGACGGTCACGGGATTGCCATTCGCAACGAAAGCCAGAGAAACAACAGGTACGATCGGGAGCGGGAAGCACAGTCTGCAATTTGACACGAACGGCTCGCTGGAGTTGACGCGGCTGTCCCGATGAGGAGACGCCCAAAGGTTGCGCTTCCATTGACAAAACGCCGGCATCGCACGTACAATAAAAGAATTGACGCGAAGATTCAGATAGAGGAGGGGAACGTACATGTCTGCCGCCCATTTTCACCAAGCTCTTGATAAGCTGAAGCTGCACGGTGTTCGGATGACGCCGCAGCGGTACGCCATACTTCAGCACCTGGTTCACACAATGTCGCATCCTACAGCCGACGAGATATACCGTGCGCTCGAGAGTCAATTCCCCAGCATGAGCGTCGCTACTGTGTACAATAATTTGAGAGTATTTATGGAAGCCGGGCTCGTTAAGGAGATGACCTTCGGGGACAGCTCGAGCCGGTATGACGCCGATATGTCCGATCACTACCATGTCAACTGCAACGTGTGCGGCAAGGTCGTCGACTTTGAGCATCCGCCACTGCATGAGGCGGAGCTGGCTGCTGCTGCGGCAACCGGATTCCGGATTGAAGGACATCGACTGGAGTTTTACGGAACATGCCCCGAATGCTTGGAGCACCCTTCCAGAAACGTGAAACATTAACACGCAGCAACGTGTCCGTATATCGTATAATGAGCGTAACGCGAACCCTGGAAGGTCAGGTGTGAACGTTGCGCTTTTTTCGTTCGTCTAATGGAGGAGAGAAAGCCGTAATACAGGAGGCAAACATGGATATGATCAATCGAACAAGCCGACTCCGCAAAGGACGGCGAACGCTCAGGCGATTAGCGGGGCTGCTGCTGGTGCTGGTTGGTCTCTCTGTCCTTGGCTATTCCGTCTATGATCGGCTGGCTGGAGATAATTGGACGCAGGAAGCGCCGGATTGGGGCGGTCATGCCAAGCCTGTTTTCTATGAAGGGCGCATGATTGGAGAATCCGCCGTGGGTACCGCGGATGGCTTGAAGCTTCCGTTCGATACGATCAAGCAGCTGGCGGACCCGAACATTCGGTATGAGCCGTCAGATCATTCGGTTATCATTACGACGAAGGATAAAGTCATTCGTATGCGTGCCGATCAGCTTGCGGCCGTTGTGAACGACAAGCCGTTTGAGCTGAGATTTTCGGTCGAACGCAAGGACGGAATCGTATATGTCCCTGCACAGCCGTTCATGGAGTGGTACGGACTCGACCTGCAGGAGACAGCGCGCGGCGCAGTATTGCTCCGTAAGCCGGGTGACCCGCTGCAGTATGGGACTGCCAGCCGTGCGAAACCCGAAGAGTCGACACCGCTGCGCCGAGCGCCGGATCGAAAATCCCCAATCCTCGAGGAGCTCAAAAATGAGGAACGGCTGTATGTATGGGGGGAGGAAAACGGCTGGTACCGGGTTCAATCTACGCTTACCGGGATTGTTGGTTATGTCGATAAGCGTTGGGTGAAGCTTGGTGAACGAGCAACCGTGCCGAATCCGAAGGCGCTTCCTCCTAAGCCGGCGTGGAAGCCGGTTGGCGAGAAGCTTCATGTGACGTGGGAGCATGTGGTGAACCGAAATCCGAATCCATCCGCGATCGGACCGATGCCTGGCGTTCACGTCGTCAGCCCGACCTGGTTCCATCTCCTTGACGGCAGCGGTGCCATGAAAAATACGGCTGATCCCGCATACGTAAACTGGGCGCATAGTCGCGGCTACAAGGTATGGGCGCTTTTCAGCAACAGCTTCGATCCGGACTTGACCAGCGAGGTGCTGGCTACGTATGACAAGCGTATGGTCATGATTCGTCAGCTGTTGGCATTCGCGGAGCTGTACAAGCTCGACGGCATCAATATCGATTTCGAAAATGTCTATTTGAAGGACAAGGATCATTTTACCCAATTCGTTCGCGAGCTAACCCCGTTCCTGCACGAGCAAGGACTTGTCGTTTCGATTGATGTAACTTTCAAGTCCTCCAGCGAAACATGGTCGATGTTCTATGATCGCAAGGCGCTGGCCGAGGTTGTCGATTATATGATGATTATGGCATATGATGAGCACTGGGCATCAAGTCCTACAGCCGGATCGGTTGGATCGCTGCCATGGGTGGAGCGGGGGCTCGTACAGATCATGAACGAAGATAAAGTGCCTCCGCGCAAAATACTGCTCGGCGTCCCATTTTATACCCGGGTATGGAGTGAGACGAAACAGACGGATGGCAAAACGAAGGTGGAATCGATTGCGGTCACGATGGAATATGTGGAGCGAACAATCCGTGAAAAAAAGCTGACGCCGATGTATAAAGAAGATGCGGGGCAGCATTATGTGGAGTACACGGAGGATGGAGCGTTGAAACGAATCTGGATCGAGGATGAGACGTCGATGCGGAAACGGGCTGAGCTTGTTCGCAAATACGATCTGGCCGGGATTGCATCCTGGCGCAGGGGCTTCGAGCAGCCGCGGATCTGGACGGTTATCGATGAGGAGCTCAAAAAATAGAATCCGCCGAACCCGGGTGCAGGCAGTACGTGCCGCCGGGCTCGGCTTTTTTGTTCAGCTTTGACTTTCTTGCGGCGGATGGAAGGACAGCTGCGTCTTGCAGTACATACAGCGGTCGGTGCTGCCCAGCATCTTGGTCGGCTTATGACATTCCGGGCATTCAATGACTACAGCAGAGGTTGAAAGCATGCCGGCCCAGAAATAAATAGCGGTACTGCCCAGCATCGTGATTAACCCAAGGACAAGAAAGATGGCGGCGATGATTTTGGCGCCGGGTACTTCAAAAACAATTCCGGCAGTGCCGCCGATCATGAAGGTCATACCGGCTAACGTCAGCACGAGGCCCCAAAGCCGAAATTCGTTGATTTTACTAGACTTGAAACGCATCATAACACTCCTGTCAGGCACATTTTGTCAAGAAGGCAGGAAACCGAATGGGACATGTAGAATAACATCATACCGATACAGTAAGGAGGCGCCGCGCGATGGGTGCTTTGAAGCGATATTTCACCGACAAGCTGTCCGAGAGGCCCGACGTGTCAAGCGTTCTCTATTATATGAGATCCGCAGAAACAGGGACGCTGACAGACACATTTGACGTCCTGCTGCTCGTTGTAACTCGAACCGAGGACAAGCAGCATGCTGTCTACCATTATAGTCAAGATGGGCTTTGCATACAAGAACGTTGGGTGGATCGCGGCGAGCTGCTGCGGATGCTGTCGGAGAGGAATTATCGGAGCTTGCTGTACGGCTTGCTGCAGGGGGAGATTCTTCTGGATCGAGAGGCTTTTTTGGAGGAGCTTCGCTTGTCATGGAGCGAATTTCCCGATGACCGCAGGCAGAAGCGGTTGTTTGCTGAATTCGCTTCGTTCTTGCGAACGTATTTGCTTAGCAAGCAATATATGATGGACGGCGATTTGTTGGATGCCTATAACCATATTCTTGAGGCGCTCCACCACTGGGCGCATATCGTCCTGATCGAGGAAGGCATGTATCCGGAGATTACGGTATGGAAGCAAATTCGCAAGGTCAATCCGGGCGTCTACAAGCTGTATGAGGAGCTGGCTTCGAGCCATGAAACGTTGGAGCAGCGCGTTCAGCTGGTGCTCCTTGCCTGTGAATTCTCGATTATGTCGAAGATGAAGAGATGCTGCGCTGTGCTGCTTGCCGTTCTCGAAAGCCGTGAGGAGCCGTGGAGCATCGAGGAGCTGAACGCGCATCCGGAGCTGCGCGAGCTCGCCGACGATGTAACCCTTGTCGTGCGCAAGCTTGTGAAGCGCTCGTTCATTCGGGAGCTCGCTTATGTAGTCAAGGGTGTTGATATGCTGGAGCTTCGGTACACCGTTTAGCGGGCTTGATGAGAAGTGTATAGTGTTCCGACCATTTACTTCATAGTTGGAATTTGGCGGGTTTGCGTTGAAGCGCAAATTTCGCCTTTTTTGTATCGGGGGTTCGAATCTTTGGTGCCTCAAGTCTGTGGGTTGTCTTGGCATACAACAATAAACAATAAAAGACAGCTTGACTTCTGTTTGTGATTTATGATAAATTAGTCTTCGCCTGTTGGACAGGCTTCATGCAAGTAAGTGCAACGAGGAATTGGAAGAAAAATAAAGCTTGCAATGAAGGTTGTTAATATGGTATATTAAAAAAGTCGCCGCTAAAAACGGTGGGCGAATAAAAGAAGTGTTCCTTGAAAACTGAACAACGAGCGTTAAGCGAATGAAATAAGTAAGTCAGCAGTGAATGAGCAAGTCGAACAAACCTTAATGGAGAGTTTGATCCTGGCTCAGGACGAACGCTGGCGGCGT
>JBEPYM010000188.1:0-6013 GCA_041641375.1 Paenibacillus sp. | reverse complement strand
CGAAGTGATGCCCGGCGCCAAGGAAGCGCTCGAAACGTTGAACAGATGGTATAAGGCCGGATATATCGACCCGGAATTTATTACGGTGAAGGCACCCGACCCGTGGTTTACCAAGTGGCGGACAGGAGGCTTGCTTAGCCAGTGGAAAACGATTACCACTGGTGAGGTCGAACGCCAAACGTGGCCGGACCGTGTAAAGGACGAATTGGAGAAAAATTTACCTAATTCATTTAATGTCGGAGGACCGCCGCCGAAAGGGCCGCAAGGTCATCAAGGCGCATGGTCATGGGGAAGCCGCAGCAACTTTATAGCGATATCGAAAAATGTGACCCCGGAAAAGCTGGACAAAATCATGGAAATTTTAAATAGCGGTGCGACGGATCTGGCACTGAACGATATGCTGCGCAACGGCAAAGAAGGCGAGCATTGGACTTGGGTGCTCGGTGGTCCAAAGCGCAAGGACGAATTCATGGATCATAACAAACCGGAAGTGCAAAAAATCGGAATTTCCGGAGAGTGGTATTCGCCTTTTAAATCTGTAGAGATTCGCAAAAAGGACAACGAACGCAAGAAGGCAGCGGGGAATCCGGGTGTCGACTGGGGTGAGCAGATGTATGCGAAATACGGAAAAAATCCGACACGCGATGCCATTTATGGACTGCCGCTTGCAACTGATGCAAAATACAAGGATTCGTTCATGAAAAAGATGAGGGAAACGTTTGCGCAGATCATCGTGGGAGAGAAGCCGGTTTCCGAGTGGGATCAATTTGTGAAATGGTTCCAGGACAATGGCGGAGCCGAGTGGACGGCTGATGCCAACAAGCTGTATGATGAACAGTTTCGCAACGTGAAATAAAAGGATGCTAACGAGGGGGGAGTGGCGCTTAGACGCCGCTTCCTCCTGCTTCCGTAAACATGGGGAGGAAAACCGCGTGAGATCGAAGACATACAAACAGAAGCTGCTCGTTTTGCTATGCTTGATTTCCCTGTTTCCTCTATCCATCCTATCCATTATCAATTACCGCATGACTAGCAGCAATTCGGAAATACAGGTAGAGAAGCTCAGCTTCCAGCTGCTTGAGCAGGCGGTCAACAGCCATACCAAGGTGCACGAGCAAATGATTTCGATCACGCAGGAGCTGTCAGCGAAATATGACAGCTATTTGCCTTATTTCCGTCAATATACAAGCCCCTCCGTGCTCAATTTTCTCGCGGAGATTGAACAAAAATACATTTTATACAACTCGTACATTCACTCCATCTATATCGTCGATTTTACGAATCAGACGGTTTTTTCGTCATTAAATTATACGCTTCAGCCGCTGTCTGAACCCCAATATTCCGATTTGGCGGCACTGGAGGCGAAGCCGATCAAGCTTGGCGTCCAATTTCAGTCGACCCGGAAGGGAATATCCGATGTTGTCACCTATTACTCCTACACGGAAAGCGCCAGCGGAGGCAAGGGAGTAATTCTTGTCAACTCCTTGCAAAATGACGTTGTCAGATGGCAGGAGCTTATGATGAGACGCAACCAAGGCTACTTCTATGTCACGGACGAGGAGCTTCGGCCGCTTTATGTGTCGGGTCGTATATTGTTCGAGGAGTTTCGAAGAAGCGGCCGGTCTACACAAATTCAGGCTCCCAACGAAGGTCATGCCGATAAGGCAAGCCTGCTAGGCAAAGAGTTTTTGCTGTTGCATCAGCAAGCGGCGAACCGATCGCTGCGTTATTTCCTGTTTGTACCGAAAGACACCTTTACGAAGGCTGCCTTCAAGGACAGCTTTGTATTTCTTCTGGTCGGCTTCCTCTGTTTGTTAGCGAGCAGCGCAGGTGTACTGTGGGCGGTTTCGTATCTTTATAAGCCGATACAAAGACTCGCCAGCAGGCTCCAGCCAACGAAGCAGCCTATTGATGATCCGTTCGCATTGGACGGCATGCTCCATGCCCTGATGGGAGAGAAGGAGCACCTGCACGATATCGTCAAGCACAATCGGTATGATCTCATGCAGCGGCTGCTGGAGCGAATATTGGCTGGGAAATGGATTCGCGAAGGAGTCGAACGGCTGCGAAAGCTGCAAATCGGGTTTCCCCACGTTTACTTTACCGTCGTTACGATAGAGAAATGCAGGCAGCATCACATTCGTGATGAGCTTACAAATATGGATGCAGAGCTGCTTGTATATGGGATGGGGAACATCGGCGAAGAGCTGCTTGGTACGGTTGGCATCGCCAAGGCGGTGCTGCTTCAGGATCGTTATGCGGCAATCATCGTGAATCATGACCGGGAGTTGTCCGTATCCGAATGGAAGGAGCTGTGCCAGCATGTGCGCGCCTACATCAGACAATATCTCAAGGTGGACGCGGGAGTCGGAATCGGTCGAACGAAATGGAAGCATGAAGACATTTCACTTTCGTATGAAGAGAGCGTTCAAGCGCTAAGTGTAAACCACCTTGTAGAAGACGGACTCATTATGCATGTGGATGAATGGGGGACGGGCGAATCAGACGTCAACGGCATGCCTCTGTTTACATGGGCGAGCTGTGAGGAGGCGTATGCGGAGTGTATACGAGCCGCCAATCGAGCAGGTCTTGAAAGCCTTGTCACACATGTGCGCAAGGCTGCATTGGAACGGCAAGCCAAGCCTCAGGACATTTATATGCTGGCTATGCAATCCATGGGAACTTGTATGAGATTGTGCAAGGAATTCGGACTTTCGTTCGAAGCGTTGGCGGTCGAATCGGAACGGCTGGTACGGCTGCTGCAGCAGACCCAGCGATTAAACGATGTGACTGAAGCCATATTGCACATGGGAACGCGGCTCATCGAATTGCTGGATGAAAAAAAGCAATCGATTCGGCATGCGATGGTACAGCGGGCGGAAGCAGTCATCCGCAGCAATTTGGGGTGGGGGATCGAGCAAATTGCCGAGCATTTATATATCAGCGCCTCATACATGAGCAAACTGTTTAAGGAAGAGACGGGGATCACAATCGGCGAGTTTATGGTGAAGGAAAAGATGGAGTCGGCCAAACGGCTGCTTGTCGAAACGAACACTAGTGTGCAGGATATCGCCGAGAGGGTCGGCTACTCCACCTCGCGGGGATTTTATAAGCAATTTAAGGAATCGACGGGTCTGACCCCGAGCGAATATCGAAAGCTGACCCATGTGGAAGCGGGAGGAGCGGTACGATGAATTTGGTCAAAAGAGAAGATTATGGGAGGCGGCTGGAGCCTTATGGCCATGCCATCCTGCACGGAGCGGGGCAAAGTCAGGAGGAATTCGCTTCGTATTGCAATACGATGAATCCGATGAAGCCCATAATTTATATGACCTATTTCGGTTTAAAGGGAAATGCAGCGCTTTTCTTTCAAAAGCTTGAGGCGAATTTGCATTCGATTGGGATGGATGAGGCGATCTTGCAAATCGGCTTGTCGATGACGAAGGACGGTTCGCCGGAGATGCATTACGAGCATGAGGTTGCGGCGGGAGTGTACGATGAGCAAATCGCCACATTCTGCAGGGAATTGAAAAAATGGGGTCGTCCCGTGTTTATCCGGCTCGGCTATGAATGCAACGGTCATTGGAATGGCTACGAGCCCGACTCGTATATCAAGGCTTGGAGACGGTTCAGTGACGCCTTGCAAATTTGTGGAGTTCGCAATGCGGCTCTCGTCTGGTGTTGCTCGGCGGATGGCAGCAACAAGGATTTCATGAGCTTATATCCTGGGGATTCGTATGTAGACTGGTGGAGCATCGATTGCTTTGCTGCGGAGCATTTCACGAACCCGGATGTGCTTTTGTTCATGGATCAGGCGCGAAAGCACCGGTATCCGGTTATGATTGGCGAATGCACGCCCAGGCGTGTCGGAGTACTTCAAGGTGAAGACAGCTGGAATCGATGGTTTGCACCATATTTCGAATTTCTGGCCACGCAGCCGGGAATCAAGGCGAGCTGCTACATTAGCTGGGATTGGTCAGGTTACCCGCAATGGTCGGATTGGGGCAACGGACGAATCAGCGATAATGACGATGTGCGTCAGCGATATCGAGAGGCGATGAGCACACCGGCGTTCATCCACTATAAATGAATAGGAAAACACAGAAAAAACAGAATTGTTCCGTTCCCTTGTCAATCGTGTATCGGTTACATAAGAAATGAAAGGATCATACACGGGAGGGATGATTGTGGGATATCGAAGAAGTGTAAAGTTTGTTGCAGTGCTACTGGCCATCATCATGGTTGGTACAGCTTTGCCTGCCGCAGTGGCGGGCAAGCCGCATGTCTACGCAGCGGGAGACAGCTACGAAGGGGAATATCGCCTGCGAGCACAGCAATTGATCGACCATGTGGCAGCAAGATCGAGCTATACATGGTTTTCGGATCATCAGAAATACTTATGGCCGGGCGTATTGGCCAAGCTGTCCAAGGACATGACCAACCAGCAGGCTCTTGACTGGGTACGAACAGGTAATTATGGTACTTCAAAGGATGCGGTCAATTGGGGAAAAGTAAATCTGTTGTTCCGGGATGAGTTTTTCCATTTTGCCGGGATCGGTTTGGTTCGGATTATGCTTCAATACCCGCATGTGTTCAACATTCCCTATGAAGAAACAGGAAAGACAATGCGCAGAGATGTATTGGAAAAATCATTGCAGGATCGCTGGCTGAAGGATATCCCGAACGGCGGTACGGAAAATCATCTGGTGATGATGTTCACGACCGATTACTTGCTGATGCAGGAAGCCGTGAAGGAGCAGCTGCCCGGTGCAGCGGAGAGGCTGGATGCCGCTAAGCAATGGATACGCAAGTATGCGGCTGCCTTGTATGCGAACGGACAAGGGGAGTGGGATAGCAGCAACTATCTGGCTTTTGATATGATTGGGTTTCTGAACCTGTTTGATTTCGCTGACGACAGCGATATCAAGGAATATGCAAAGGCGGTTCTTGATTGGTACGCAGCTTCCTATGCATTAAAATATACGAATGGCGTATACGGCGGCGCAGAAATGCGCGGAGCTGCTGCATTATCGAGCGGCGCTTCAATCACGGACGTATTCGGGTATATTTGGTTTGGCGATGCGCCACTTCCGCCCTTCACGGGCAATACTCCGCTGTATGCGGTGCATGCTGCGCTCAGCGATTATCGGCCACATCCGGCAATCGTAACGATCGCGCGCAAAGCCTTCGACAATCCGAGCATGTCCTTCAACAGCAAGCCGGATTATTGGATGAACCAACGCAGCGAAAGCCGCGAAACCTTCTACATGACCAAGCAATACTCTCTTGGCGCGAGCTACACCCCGTACGGGGGATGGGGTGGCGGCACGTTCCGGGTGTACCCATGGAGGCTTACTGCCAAAGGAAGCGGCGGCGCTCAAGTACTGATGGGGAATGCCATAAGCCAGTCTACCGGTGGCAATGGTCGAAACCCGTTTACGCAGCTTGCTCATTACGAGAATGTCTTGATCCAGATGACTGTAGTGCCGGAGCAGCATGCGGCCATCGTGCAGGAGGTGAAGGACATATACGACGCTTGGCGGGCACGGGAGAAGGCGCTGCGCACTCAAGCGTGTGCGGATGGCAAAAGCCCGAATTTCTGCATAACCTCCGATCCGGTTGGTTTTACCAATTACAATTACGGCGTTCCGGAAGGGTTTCTGAATTTCCCTGCCAGCACGTATGTACAGCCCCTTGAAGGCAGTGACGCTGTATTCTTCCGCATGAATGAAACGTATGTGGCTACATTCCCGATTCATGGGAAAGCGACGACGCCGGCAAATGTATCAGGTGGTCGCGCATTTGTTAAGGATGTCGGTGTAGTCGGGAGGCCGGCAGGGTTCGTGATTGAGGTTGGGGAAGCCGATCAGTTTGAATCGTTCGCCGATTTCCAGAGTCAAATCGTGAGTCGGACGAAGCTCGATAAGAGTGAGCTGGATCAACTTATCATTCGCTACACGAATCTGGCGGGTACGACCATGACGATGAAGTTCCAAACGTCAGGCTCTTATAC
>JBEPYM010000187.1:0-6037 GCA_041641375.1 Paenibacillus sp. | reverse complement strand
TGAAGAGACCGTGGACCAGCTCCGCGCGATCGAAGAAATCAAGGGCGATATGGAAATCGGGCGGCCGATGGACCGGCTGCTATGCGGCGATGTCGGCTACGGCAAGACGGAGGTGGCTGTGCGCGCTGCGTTCAAAGCGGCCATTGAAGGGAAGCAGGTCGCCGTGCTCGTGCCGACGACCATTCTTGCGCAGCAGCATTACGAGACGTTCCGCGAGCGGTTTGCCGAATATCCGTTCAAGGTCGGGGTGCTGAGCCGCTTCCGCTCCAAGAAGGAGCAGACGGAGACGATCAAGTCGGTGAAAGCAGGAGCGGTCGACGTGCTGATCGGAACACACCGTATTCTGTCGCAGGACGTCGTATTCAAAGATCTTGGCCTGCTGATTGTAGATGAAGAACAGCGCTTCGGCGTTACGCACAAGGAGAAGCTGAAGCGGCTGAAGACGAATGTTGATGTGCTTACGCTTACTGCCACGCCGATTCCGAGAACTTTGCATATGTCGATGCTGGGCGTCCGTGACCTTTCCGTCATCGAAACGCCGCCCGAGAACCGATTTCCGGTACAGACGTATGTGGTCGAGTATTCGAATTCGCTTATCCGCGAGGCGATTGAGCGCGAGCTGGCGCGCAACGGACAAGTGTATTACCTGTATAATCGGGTGCAGGGAATTCACCAAATGGCGGAACAAATCCGCATGCTCGTCCCGGATGCCCGCGTTGCCGTCGGTCATGGCCAGATGAGTGAGCAGGAGCTGGAAAAAACCATTCTTGATTTCCTTGATGGTGAATTCGATGTCCTGGTCAGTACAAGCATTATCGAAACCGGCGTCGATATTCCGAATGTGAATACGCTCCTCGTGCACGATGCGGACAAGATGGGACTGTCTCAGCTGTATCAGCTCAGAGGCCGGGTCGGGCGTTCCAATCGGATTGCGTATGCGTATTTCACATATCAGCGGGATAAGGTGCTGAATGAAATCGCGGAGAAGCGTCTGCAATCGATCAAGGAATTTACTGAGCTCGGCTCCGGCTTCAAAATTGCAATGAGAGATCTCTCGATCCGCGGCGCGGGCAACCTGCTCGGAGCCGAGCAGCATGGCTTCATCGCCTCCGTCGGGTTCGATCTGTATTCCCAGATGCTAGGGGAGGAGATTAATCGCCTGAAGCTCGGTCTGGATGGAGAGCAGGCGAAGCAGGAGGAGCAGGAATGGATGACCCAGATTGACTACAGCGTCGATGCGTACATCCCATCCGAATATATTTATGACAGCACGCAAAAGATAGAAATTTACAAAAAGGTTTCTCTGCTTCGAACGTTCGAGGAGACGGAGGACCTGACCGACGAGCTTGTGGACCGCTTCGGAGAACCTCCGGAGGCGGTGAAATCGCTGCTTGGTGTGGCGAGGCTGCGCATCTACGGCGCCACATGCAAGGTGGAGACGATCTCGCGCAAGGGAGACGATATCCTGCTTTGCATCGACCGCTCCCAGAACGAGCTGATTGACGGCGAGAAGCTGGTGAAGCTTAGCCAGTCGTTCGAGCCGAAGGTGCGGATCATACCGGGGACGAGGCTGCAAATCTCGTTATCTGCGCGCGGCCTGAGTCAAGCTGCAGGGCTGGAAATGACAGAACGCTTTTTGCTACAATACAAGGAAGTACTTAAAAAGAAGGGGGAACTGCAAAATGCGGCTCCATAATCGAATTCGCGGTGCGCTTTTGGCTGCAGGCCTGGCGGCGGCACTGCTCGTATCAGCTTGCGGAGGCAAAGCGGACAAACAGGTTGTAGCGACGTACAAGGATGGAAAAGTAACACAATCGGAATTCAACACATTCGTGAACACCGTTTCCTTTTTTAACCCGATGTATGCATCCTTCAAGGATGATCCCGAATTCAACGACGCGATGCTGAAGCAATTGATCGGACTGCGATTCCTCGCGGCGAAGGCGGATGCCGACGTGCGGAAGGAAGCGGAGAACAAGGCGAAGGAACAGGTCGGCCAAATCCGCGAGATGTTCAATTCGCAGGACAAGAACGGCTTCAAGAATCAGCTGAAGGAAAGCAAGCTGACGGAGAAGGATATCCAGAGCTACATTGAAAGCAGCTTCTCCGCCATTATGGCCGAGGAAAAGCAAATTACGGATAAGGATATTCGGGCAACGTACGATACCGCACTCAAGGAAAATAAATATGCCTTCGATACCGTATCGGTGGCGCACATTCTGATCGGCTTGAAGGATCAGTCTGGCAAGGATTTGCGGACGAAGGAAGAAGCGTTGAAGCGGGCTCAGGAAGTGATTGACAAGCTGAAGAAGGGCGGAGATTTTGCCGCGCTGGCGAAGGAGTATTCAGACGATCCGGGCTCCAAGGATAACGGCGGCCGCTATGAGAATGAAGAGATTGGCACTGTTCAATGGGTGGAGCCGTTCAAGAAGGCGGCATCCGAGCTTCCGGTCGGTCAGCTGAGCGACCCGGTGGAGACGCAATTTGGTTACCACGTGATGAAGGTGGACAAGCGAACGACCAAGACGTTCGACGAGCTGAAGGAATCCCTTCGCAGCGAGACGGCCGGCAAGCGGCTGGGCGATTTTATGGAGAAGGAAGTCCCGGGGCTGATTGTGTCCACGAATTTGCCGAAGGCGGAAGCGCCCAAGGATGAGAAGACGGAGACACCGGCGGCAAAATAGCTTGTTAGAGGAATCCTGCTTGGGCGGGATTCCTTATTTTTGTCCTTGATTGTCGCTCTTTTGTCCAAGGAATGTCAATGTTGTGAATAAGATTATGGAGCAGGAACATACTAAGAGCAGTGAAATAGCCCTCCCCTTCTCTATTCAGAATGATCCAGGTTGTTCATAAATTCTTCAAAGGAAAGCGAGGCAACATGACATGAAAGCAACTGGAATTGTTCGACGCATTGATGATTTAGGAAGAGTGGTTATCCCAAAGGAAATTCGCAGAACGTTACGAATCCGCGAGGGCGATCCGCTCGAAATTTTCGTTGACCGGGACGGAGAGGTCATTCTGAAGAAATACTCTCCGATCGGCGAGCTGGGCGACTTTGCGAAAGAATATGCCGAATCGCTGCATGAAAGCACCAATCACATTACGATGATTTCCGACCGCGACACGGTCATTGCGATTGCAGGGGCGTCCAAGAAGGAATACCTCGATAAAGCAATCGGCCCTATTGTCGAGTCCTGTATGGAAAGCCGCAAGGCTGTAACGGAGACGAACGGTGGCGAATACGAGCTGTGCAAGGATATGACCGAAACGTATTCCTCGTTCGTGATTGCTCCGATTGTAGCGGGTGGCGATCCGATCGGCTCCGTCATTCTGATCAGCAAAACCGAAGGAACGAAGATGAGCCAGATGGAGCTGAAGATGGCCGAGACGGCTGCAGGCTTCCTGGCGAAGCAGATGGAGCAATAGCAAAATAATGTAATCCAAGTCGCCTTGAGGGTAATGTCATTACGTTATGATATAAGGCCAAAATCAAGAAAAAGAGCTGGTTATCGAAAAGATAGCCCGCTCTTTTTCTGTACGAAAAGTTTGAAAGTTCGTATGATCGGTTCATCAAGTCTCCGAGAGTTGGTGACGCTAATTCTGAAGACCGCTCCTGGCGTTGGAATTTCAGAACAGGACTATGACATAAGGGCATATGGTTCGGTTGCTCTGCACAGCGAAAAAAATATTAATCCCCTTACCGTTAGTGTGACCGTCAATTTCCCGAAGCGACAATACTCAATCAAGTCGTGCGCGCTCTTGAGTTGAATTTCTGATAATGGTTGTTCTCCAATGGTTCACTGGGACGAGTCGGAAACTCGTCCTGTCAGCACACGTTCAAAAAGGGCTTTCGGATTAACCCCTCCCACTATAAAGTAATGTTTTCGCCTGTTTTCTCGCTCATTCTTAGTTTTTCAACTTTGACAACCCAAGACTATTGGAGGAAGATTGAAAGAGATGTAAATATTTCTCCTTGGGCTGTGGCGGGAATAGAGCCTGAGATAATCAGTTTCCAGACTGTGGATAAAAAGGTATGATCGCACAGTGGATCTCCACTTCCGCCCTCGGGGTTTACCCTCCCATGTCACACAGGGTCGATGCCCTTACATTCCTTCGTTCTACCTCACAAGGGGTGGAGGCCGATTCTTGCTCCTTAACAGGGTCGCAGCCCTTATGGTGATTATGCTTTCGGCTTCTCCGGTGCTTCCGTTGTCATCGGGTTATACACATGTGAATAAGCGAAACGTACAGGCGTTGATAACTGTTGAGCTTAAAGCGATTTATGCAGCATCTCGTTGTAGCTGGGCTTGGCGTACCGGTCCCAATACATCGTTTGCGTTATACTCCTTTTGCTTTGTGCCCAGCGTAAACAGAACGCGGAGCAGTTTTCCACAGAGTGCAATCAGAGATTGTTTCTTTTTGAGCGGATTTTGACTTCGTGTGGTGAAATAGCGATGCGGCGCTTGAAACTCCGAATTCTTTGCCACCAAAGGCAATGCAGCCCTGAACAGAATGACCCTCAGACGTGATCGCCCGCGTTTGCTGATTCCCGTCAAACCCTTTCGCTTGCCGGAGCTATTCTCGGTTAGGGCTTTGTTCAGGGAATCGCTAAATACACGCAATGAATAGGTTTTGCCGGCTCCTGGTTCTCCGACGATCATTCCCATTCCCCGAGTTTGCTTGAGATAGGCCAGAACAGCCGCTGTCTCTTGAAACGATGCCGAAGCGTAAGCATGCTCGGGCTTGACCTCCTTGGCAAACGGGGTAGCGGCAAGCGAATAAAAAGCTTTATACATGCGTCTCACCCCGGAGCTCTTGGATCGCTTTAAACGACAGGGATGGCGGGCGGTCTCGCTTGACGTGGGCGTTATCGGCAAACGCAACAAGCTTCGCTTCCGCGACAGCTTTTCCCTCTGTATAGAGATGTACGCTGTTCTCATCATACCGAATCTCTACCTTCTGACCCGCGAAGGGTTCTGGAACCTCGTACAGCCGGTTGTCCAGTGAGAACGTCGCGTCATGCTTCACCGTCCGGTGGGTTCGCCGCAAGAACAGGGTATCAAGCATCGTGGGATCTGACACGGTGCGAACCCGCTCTACCTGCGACAGGTACACCTCCAGCGGCATCTTCCCTTCAAGCGAGGCATGAGGCTTACGATGGTACTCTGCTTCAAGCCACTTCCAGAACGGTTCATTGAGCTCCTCCAATGAAGAAGCCGGCTCCGCTTGAATCAAGCTGTAGAACCGCGTTTTGCACGTCAGGAATAGCCGTTCAATTTTTCCCTTGGCCTAGGGATCGAAACTGCGAGTATGGAGAAGCTGAATTCCTAGATTCGTGCAGGCAAACTGCAGAATATCGGAGCAAAAAATTTTGCCGTTATCGCAGCTATGACGAATTCGTCATAGTGGTGACTATGCCGAGAAAAATACTATGCCGAGAGTGGTGCTTAATCCCTTAGTGGGCTTACGTTTATCAATGAAATTCTCGGCATAGTGTTGTGCTCTGATTATTTATAGTAACGATGAAAATGATTCCGAAGAATCCGAAAATCAGCCTCCAATCAAACTACGATGAGATTCTGAAGCTGTTCCAAACTGAATACTATACCGAGAAATATCATCGAAAATATTGATTTATATGGGAGTTGGGCATTTTTCGGCATAGTATTTTTCTCGGCATAGTCCGTATATAGCATGGTCGGAATCCCGCGGCGGATGAGCGCTTCTTTCATCACGACACGCAAGCCTTCGAATTTTTCAGAGGGTACGAATTGAGCGAAGGGAACGAGTCTGGAACAATCGTCAATAAAGGCAATGAGGTAGGTTCGGACCAGCTTGCCACGAATCCGTAGCAGCGGCCCCTCCGACATATCCGTCTGCCAAAGGGTGTTTACGGTGTCATGAGCGAATCGCTTGCGTTCTTGCGTCTTGGCCCCCTCCCCCTGAAGGAGGCCATGCAATTTCAGAAAGCGGTGGACCGTCGAATACGACACTTGCTTCGGAAGCAGTTCTCCTTTTGTAATGAGGTAGTCATAAA
>JBEPYM010000186.1:0-6081 GCA_041641375.1 Paenibacillus sp. | reverse complement strand
CCGGCTGCGCCATGTATTCGCGAATGTTGCCCGGCTTCACGCTGCCGCCGTACTGGATGCGGATCGATGCTGCAGCCGCGCCGCCGAACTTCTCCGCAACGACGCCGCGGATGAAGGAAATCACGTCCTGCGCATCTTCCGCTGTGGACGACTTGCCTGTACCGATCGCCCAGATCGGCTCATAGGCAATGACGACAGCCGCCACCTGCTCGGCCGTCAAGCCTGCAAGCGCCGCCTCTGTCTGTGTGCGGCATACGTCCTTCGTGGAGCCCGCCTCGCGCTCCTCGAGCTTCTCCCCGACGCATACGATCGGCGTCAAGCCGTATTTGAACGCCGCGTGTGTCTTCTTGTTCACCGTCTCGTCCGTCTCCGCAAAATAGGCGCGGCGCTCGGAATGGCCGATGATCACATAGCCGACGCCGAGATCCTTCAGCATCAGCCCGCTAATCTCGCCGGTGTAGGCGCCGCTTTCCTCCCAATGCAGGTTCTGCGCGCCGATGCCGATCTTCGAGCCTTTGGCCGCCTTCACAAGCGAAGCGAGCGCGGTATAAGGCGCGCATACAACGCTGTCAACGCCCTTAATCTCCGCACTGCCGCGAACCGCCGCCAGGAACGACTCCGCCTCGCCGATTGTTTTGAACATTTTCCAGTTGCCTGCAATAATCGGTGTTCTTTGTGCCATGTCCCCGAAAGCCCCTTCCTACTTGTCGTTAAGCGCAACGACGCCCGGAAGCGCCTTGCCTTCCATAAACTCGAGCGAAGCGCCGCCGCCCGTCGAGATATGATCCATCTTGTCCGCCAGCCCGAACTTCTCCACCGCAGCAGCCGAGTCGCCGCCGCCGATGACCGTATAGGCCGAAGTCACAGCGCATGCCTCGCCAACCGCACGCGTACCGTGCGAGAACGGCTCGATCTCGAACACGCCCATCGGCCCGTTCCACACGACCAGCTTCGATTCGGCGATCGTCTTCGCATACAGCTCGCGCGTCTTCGGTCCGATATCGATGCCTTCCCAGTCAGCCGGAATCGCGTCTACCCCAACGATCTGTGTCTGCGCCGATGCGCTGAAATCGTCGGCGACTACGATATCGACAGGGAGCAGGAAGTTGACGCCGCGTGCCTTCGCCTTCGCCAGGAAGCTGAGCGCTAGGTCGAGCTTCTCATTGTCGACGAGCGATTTGCCGATCTCGTAGCCCTGCGCCTTCAGGAAGGTATAGGACAGTCCGCCGCCAATGATGATGTTGTCTGCGAGGGTGATCAGATTGTTGATGACGTCGATTTTGTCCTTCACCTTCGCACCGCCGACAATTGCCGTAAACGGACGGTCCGGATTCGAGAGCGCCTTGCCCAGTACCGCCAGCTCCTTCTCCATCAGCAGCCCGGATACCGCCGGCAGGTGGTGCGCGATGCCTTCCGTCGAAGCATGTGCGCGGTGCGCCGCTCCGAATGCATCGTTCACAAACAGGTCCGCAAGCTCCGCGAATTGCTTCGCAAGATCAGGATCGTTCTTCTCTTCGCCCGGAAAGAAGCGCACATTCTCAAGCAGGAGCACGTCTCCGCTAGCCATGCCGGCGATTTGCGCCTTCACCTTGTCGCCAACCGCCTCATCCGCCTTCAGCACCGGACGGCCCAGCAGCTCGGCCAGACGTACGCCCGCAGGCGTGAGCCGCATCTCTTCGACGACGGCCCCTTTCGGACGGCCTAGATGGCTCGCCAGAATCACTTTAGCGCCTCGCTCGATCAAATATTGAATGGTCGGCAGCGTCTCCCGAATTCGCGTGTCGTCCGTAATTGCGCCGTTCTCCATAGGCACGTTGAAATCAACGCGTACAAACACCCTTTTGCCCGATACATCTACATCGCGTACGCTCTTCTTGTTCATGTCTTCCGCTCCCGTCTTCTCAGTTTGCATACACCCCGGTCACACGAAAAAACCAGGGAGCAGGAACGCAAGGACCCTTCAGCCCGGCCGCGCCCCCGCAGCACCCCAGTTTTCAGTTGCACGCTATTACAGACCCTTCTTGGCGATGAACGCCGCAAGGTCCACGACGCGGTTCGAGTAGCCCCACTCGTTGTCGTACCAGGAAACAACCTTCACCATGTTGCCTTCTACAACCATCGTCGACAGTGCGTCGATCGTGGAGGAAGCCGGATCACCGTTGTAGTCGCTCGATACGAGCGGCTCGTCGGAGTAGTTCATGATGCCCTTCAGCGGACCTTCCGCTGCTGCCTTGAACGCTGCATTCACGTCTTCGACCGTGACGTTGACCTTCAGCTCAGCCACGAGGTCCGTTACGGATACGTTCGGAGTCGGCACGCGGAACGCCATGCCGTTCAGCTTGCCCTTCAGCTCAGGAAGCACAAGCGATACAGCTTTCGCTGCGCCGGTCGAGGAAGGAATGATGTTCTCGGCAGCAGCGCGTGCGCGGCGCAGATCCTTGTGCGGCAAATCCAGCACCTGCTGGTCGTTCGTGTAGGAGTGAACCGTCGTCATCATACCCTTGACGATGCCGAAGCTGTCGTTCAATACTTTGGCAAAAGGAGCCAGACAGTTCGTCGTGCAGGATGCGTTGGAGATAACAGTGTGGTTCGCAGGATCGTATTTGTCCTCGTTCACGCCGAGTACGATGGTGATGTCTTCATTCGTCGCCGGTGCGGAGATGATGACCTTCTTCGCGCCGCCCTTCAGGTGAAGCTCCGCCTTCTCCTTCGCCGTAAAGATCCCTGTGGATTCTACCACGATCTCCACGCCGTTCGCGCCCCAAGGCAGGTTCGCCGGATCGCGCTCTGCAAATACTTTAACCACTTTGCCGTTTACGACAAGCGCGCCTTCCGTCACTTCAACCGTTGCGTCCAGACGGCCGTGCGTCGTGTCATATTTGAGCAGGTGAGCCAGCGTGCTGACATCCGTCAGATCGTTAATGGCTACGATCTCTACCTCAGGATTGCCAAGCGCTGCGCGGAATACGTTCCGTCCGATACGTCCAAAGCCGTTAATACCTACTTTAACCATGATTTGTTTCCTCCTAAGAATGTGATGTTCTATATCCAAATGACGCCTCTCGTTTACCGAGACTCGTCCTTGAAACCTTCCGCAAGCCCCAGAACCCGGCGTGCAGCCGCTTCGTCCACGATCAGGATGTCCTCGTGACCGTGCCGCAGCACCGCTGCAATCGAATCGCCCTTGCTCGAGCCTCCCGCCACCGCAATAACCGTGTCCATCCGCTTGATGTCCTCCAGCCGCAGTCCGAGCGTCGGCATCTTGTGGACAACCTCGCCGTCCCGGTTGAAGTAATACCCGAATGCCTCCGCGATTGCACCGTCCGCCCGCAGCTCCGAGATGAGCTTGGCGTCGACCTTGCGCCGCCTTGCCATCACATGCGCTTCCCCGATGCCGTGTACGACGATGGTCGCTCTTCGGATATCGGCAAGCACCTCCTGCACATTCGGCTCCTGAATAAGCGATTGATACGCATCCTCGCTCAGATGATCCGGCACATGGAGCAATCGGTACTGCCCGCCGGTGCGTTTCGCCATCGACGATGCGATCGTGTTCGCCTGCAGCTCGACGCTCTCTCCGAGTCCGCCTCGCGCCGGCACGAACAAGAGACCCTTCAGCTGCGGGGAACCTGTCAGCCTGTCGGCAATCTCCGCCATAGTTGATCCGCCGGTAACCGCAACCACGCAGTCGCGCGACGCTTCCGCCGCCTTCCGCAGCATAACCGCTCCCGCCCGGCCCAGCTCGTGCTTCGCAGCCTCCGACTCATCCGAGTCCCCGGGCACGACGACGACCTGCTGCAGCGCATACGCCGCCTTCAACCGCTCCTCCAGCTCCGTTAAGCCGAGCAGCTCCTTCATGTACGGCTCAAGCTGGGTCAGCAGCCGATTGCCCGCATCCGTCACCCTCATGCCGGCCGCGTCGATTTCGATCAGATCCTGCTCCTTCAAAAGCTCCGTCTCCGCGCGCAGCACACGTTCGGTCAGTCCGACCGCAGCAGCCAGCGTCCGTCTGCCCACCGTTCCCGCCAGCTTAACATGCCGCAGCACCATGTACCGCTTCCGCATCGTATCCAGCAAATCCGGCAGCAGCCGCCTTTGTATCTCGACGATTTCCTTCACGTGAGTCTCCCTTGTAATGAAACGGAACCAAGGTGGTGGGACTAAATTCGTCCCGGTGTATCATTTTACGTCCCGCATTACATCTCCTATTTTACCCAACCTTCCGTCATTTTTCAATCCCGAGCCGAAAAAAAATCGCTGCATAGCAAAAAAGAGAACGGCCCCAAGTCCATTCTCTTCCAAAAGGGTTCGATATATTCACGCAGTCCTACCCCGCCGTGACCCGTTCCAAACGAAAGTCCGTCCAGACGCGTCCGATTGCGCCGTAGCAGCAGCTTGAATCCTGCGTATCGCCCCAGCTCCTCGAACAGCCCCGCCGCCAATCCGCCGTACAGGGCGTAGATCCAGGCATTGTCCATCCACTTCATGGTTGTTGGGTTCATCGTAAATACGTATACGTGGAGCAGCTTTTCGAGCACCTGCGAGAACACGACGAATACTGCCGCGCCAACAAACGCCGATCGCCAAGAAAAACCGCCGCTCTTCTTGCGAAGCAGCATAAAAGCCAGGACAGGCAGCAAAAATGCGGTAACGATTTGGATTCCGATTGCAAGGTTCATCATGATGAAGGTCCCTCCAGCTTTCGATAAATGATATAGGAATATACAAACGCTACTCCACTTTGATCATGTCCGCTTCCCCCCTTCTTTGTCCCCGTCGTTGCCGTTATGGATAAGCTCCAGAAACCACTCCATCACTTCCTGTACAACCGTGGTATTGATCGTGTAAACGACATGCTGTCCCTTGCGTTCATCCGTCACGAGCCCTGCATGCTTGAGCGTATTCAGATGGTGCGAAATACTCGGCTTCGAAATGGAGAACTGATCCGCAATCTCACCCGCCGTCATATCCCGTTCCCTGAGCAGCTGTATGATCTTGCGTCGGGTCGGATCCGATAATGCCTTGAACGACTCATTCACCGTCCGGCAACCCCCTTTGCCCGTCCTGCATCTCACTAGATAATTAGATAATTATCTAAATCTATAAATAATATAACCCCTTGCTCCATCATCGGCAATCCCTCTTTCTGACACTTGCAATTGTCGCTTGAATATCATATAATCATTTTTGCTACTCGCGCTCGTGGTCCAATGGATATGACGCAGGCCTCCGGAGCCTGAGATAGGGGTTCAATTCCCTTCGAGCGCGCCATAACGTTTTCAATCAAGCAGTTTACCCACGTGGTAGAACGGCTTTTTTTGTGTTTCCTCCAGCATTCCAGAACGCATTTGAAATTAGGTTTGACCTTCTTTGACTTTTTGACGGGATTACGATATGATGATTTTGTCAAAACTATATCGTATGTGCTCGAAGGAGGTCCTGTCCATGAATTTTGTACCTATGGTCGTCGAACAGACGAATCGGGGAGAACGCGCTTATGATATTTATTCCCGTTTGCTTAAAGATCGAATCGTCTTTCTCGGCAGCCCGGTGAACGACGTCGTCGCCAACAGCATCATCGCTCAGCTGTTGTTCCTTGCTGCGGAAGATCCGGAGAAGGACATCCACCTCTATATCAACAGCCCCGGCGGCTCTATTACATCCGGTATGGCGATCTATGATACGATGCAGTTTATCAAGCCGGACGTATCGACGATTTGCGTCGGCATGGCTGCTTCGATGGGTGCGTTCCTGCTCGCTGCAGGCGCGAAGGGCAAACGGTTTGCGCTTCCGAACAGCGAGATTATGATTCACCAGCCGCTCGGCGGCGCGGAAGGCCAGGCTTCGGATATCGAAATTCGCGCGAAGCGGATTCTCGCGTTGCGCGACAAGCTGAACCGCATTCTGGCAGAGCGTACCGGCCAGCCGCTTGAACGCATCGAGAAGGATACCGATCGCGATTATTTCATGGAAGCCGAAGTTGCACGCCAATACGGTCTTGTCGACAAGGTCATCGAGAAGCTGTAATCGACATCCCCTAAATTTGATCTGTTAACGAAACGAGGAGCCGGCTGCTGCGCG
>JBEPYM010000185.1:0-6204 GCA_041641375.1 Paenibacillus sp. | reverse complement strand
CCGTCCGCCGCTAGCCTTCCCCCGAAAGGGAAAACCCGCTCGACTTGCATGTATTAGGCACGCCGCCAGCGTTCGTCCTGAGCCAGGATCAAACTCTCCATTAAGGCGGTTCGTTTGATCGGTGGATCAAACTCTCCATTAAGGTTTGTTCGACTTGCTCATTCACTGCTGACTTACTTATTTCATTCGCTTAACGCTCGTTGTTCAGTTTTCAAGGAACACTTCAATCATTCGCCCACCATTTTTAGCGGCGACTTTTATAATATACCACATTAACAACCTTCATTGCAACTGTTTCTTTTCCCCATCTCGCTATCCCTCTCCCCAGAAGCACTGCCTCCGAATTGGGACGAGTTATAAAGTACCACAACTGCGACGCGAAAGTCAAATCCATTTCCCGCCAGTCGCCCTCTAACGAGAAGAGAGCCCTTGTGACAGGGCTCTCTCTATGTTTCGCCGCGTTCCCCTTACGGAATTCGCCGGTTCCGCGCATACCTCGAAAGCTCTTTGGGCGAAGCCAGTCGGGCAAACATACGGAAGATAATCTGATAACGCGCTTCAATCGCTGTTTTGATTTCCCCATCGATTCTCTTGTCGTGAAGATCGAGCAGCATTTCGTCCAGCTCTTTGCGCAGTACGTAGTCAAGCTCCTTGCACTCTCTCTCGTTGAACAATATCCCTAACATGGTGGACGTACGGAACCCCCTCGCGGTGAACTGCAATCTTTGATGCACATCTGTTTTCACGCACCGGACAGCAAGGTGTAACATTACGTTTACAGTTATGCACAAAAATTTACCTTTTTATGATTCGAGGTCCCGAAAATTTTTCACCGTTAACCTTTTACAAGCCAGAAGGTGATCGTACTTTCAATAACTGCAGCCACTAACAGCACCGTTACCAGCCATGCCGACATCCTGCCCAGCGTGCGCACATATTCGCCCACTTCCCCCGATCTCGCCGCTCCCCGAGCAGCACGAAGCACGACCGCCCCGAACCGCAGTCCGAACGCCCCCGCAATCACGATCGCCGGAAGCTCCAAAATACCATGCGGCAAAATCCCCTCCACAACGAGCTTGACCGGATCATGCCCGGCGCTTGCGGCGAGCTTCACCACCAGTCCGAGAATCATACCGTTGATCGCGATAAAAAGCAGCGGAACAAGCCCGAACGCCGCCCCTAGGAACATGATTGCAACCGCCTTGATGGAATTGTTGAAGAAAATAAACAGGAACACCCAAAACTGCGGCTGCTCCATTCGATTCAGCTGCTCAGCCGCCTGCCGCAGCGCGTCAATCTGGCCCACGAGAAATTCGTAGAAGACATTGGACGTATAGCCGATGACCGAACCTGCGGCGAACAGGAGCGCCATCGCCAGGATGTATCCTCTGGTCCTGCTCAAATCAGTCCACAATTGCGCCATCACCATTCTCCCCTTCCATTTTGCCAGAATACGAATAAGTTGCTGGTACGAGCATACATTGTACTAATGCGCAAACAAGCCTCGGTTGGCGAACGCACTTTGGATAAGGAGGGTATTTATTGTGAATCATTTTTATGTAATTAATGGAAAACGACTGAAGCAGTACCTGGTCGCGATCGTCGCCCTGATTTTTGCGGTTGGTGTCGTGTATACGGAGCGTTCCAATGTCAGCGTATTTGCCGAGGCACAGACCGGTGCAATTTACAAGGTGGAGACCGACCAGAAGGTTGTCTCGTTAACCTTCGACATCAGCTGGGGCGACAAGCGCCCGGAACCGATTATTGAAATTCTCAAGCAAAAAGGGGTCAAAAAGGCGACGTTTTTCCTCTCCTCCCCATGGGCGCAGTCTCATCCGGAGATTGTAAAGAAAATTGTAGACGCCGGATTTGAGATCGGCAGCCACGGTCACAAGCACGTCAATTACAGCTCGCTGTCGGACGAGGAGATTCAAAAGCAAATTACGACCGCTCACCAGATCCTGACAACGGAAACAGGCAAGGCACCGAATTTGATCCGTATGCCGAACGGCGATTTTGACAAGCGGGTGCTGCGGATTGCGGGCGAGCTGGGCTATAAGGTGATCCAATGGGATACCGATTCGCTGGATTGGATGAATAAAGGTGTGGACAATATCATTAACCGCGTTGTGACCAAAGCGCATCCCGGAGATATTATTTTGATGCACGCGAGCGACTCCTGCAAGCAGACGCATCTGGCATTGCCGTCCATCATCGACCAGCTGCGCGCCAAGGGCTATGAGTTCGCTACCGTCACCGAGCTGATCAATCAGACGACGGTCAAGGGGAAGAAGATCGACGATCTTCCATCCGCCTGACCTATTGCGAGCGAGCGTTTCTCTACGGAGAGACGCTTTTCTCTTGTTTCACAAGCTTGCCGAGAATAAGAATTTGCCATGCGTTGCAGGCGAGCAGCGGCACGATCATAAAAAACATGGCAGCGAAGCCGGTTTGCCGAATAGCGGGAATCGCCTCCAGCATCGTCACGGCCGCCATAAAGAAGATAGTCGGGATAAACGCCCGCGAGTTTGTCAGCTTCACCTTCATCGCAGCGACCAACGCAGCCACTGCCAGGACACTGATCGAGAGGATCGACTGCTCCAGAATTGTCGCCTCCTCGCCCATCAGCACGACAGGCACATACGTCAGCACAAGTGCCGTTATGGCCGCCTGTATGAGGACCCATATTTGAGGCCGGCGAATAATACTGCGGGCAATGTAGTTCATGGTCAGATACGCAAAAAAGCCCATCTGGCTCAAAATGCTGAACATCGTCCCCGCAAGTACGGCGTTGAGCGCATTATAGCCGATTCCCGCAGCGCCGCCCGTCTCCTCCGGCGGATTGACAGCCTGAAGAATCATCCATGCGATCACCGAGGCAGCCGCCCCGATGCCAAGCGTTGTCATAAATAAATAGACCCATTTCCGAATATTCACTTCGCCTTGCCCCTTCCGTTTGACTCCCAAAAAATCTTCCCTCATTGTATCAACCTTCATCCCAAAATGCCAACGCAACCCGGCACAGCCCCGCTCATAATTCCGAAATCGGCATCACATACTAATGGCAGTATGACAAAGAAGGGAGTCTCCCACATGACAGCAATGCGTTGGCAGGCCGCGGCGGCCCTGCTGGCGGCGACGCTTGTGACAGCATCCTGCGGCGCCGATACCACCCAGCAATCCGGCCAAATGGACTATAAAAGCACCAAGTCGATGGTTCTCGATATTTTGAAGACGGAAGACGGCCAGAAGGCGATGCAGGAGGCGATGACTCGGCACGGGAACGGAACCGATGTCGGGATGCTGCAAATTTTATCGACCCAGCAAGGACAGCAGCTCCAGCTTGCAGTCAAGGAAGTCATTACGAAGCCCGAATACGCGACCGCCCTGCAAAATATGATGATTGATCCGAAGTTCGCAGGCGAGTTCGCCAAAGCGCTCCAGAACGAGCAGAAGATGATTATGAATGATCTCATGAAGGACCCTCAATACCAGCAATCGTTGATTGATGTGATGAAAAATCCGGATTACGAGCGCATTGTCCTTGACGTGATGAAGGGCACCAAATACCGCGAGCAGATGCAGACGGTGATCCGCGAAACGCTGCAAAGCCCCTTGTACCAGGCTCAGATGCTCAAATTGCTGCAAAGCGCACTTGAGGAAAACGCCAAACCCAAGCCCGACGAGAAAAGGGTGAGAAAAAGGGCAAGGAGAGCGGCGGAGGTAAAGAGGGTGGCGGCAAAGAAGGCGGAGGCAAGGAAAGCGGTGGCGGTGGTGGCAAGGAAAGCGGCGGCGGCGGTGGCGGCAAAGAAGGCGGCGGCGGTGGCGGAGAAGAAAAGAAGAAGGAAGAATCCTGATTTCGCAAAACAAAGCGCTGGCGGCATCCAACCGACCAGCGCTTTGTTCTGTGATATTACGTTCGTTCCATGACTTTGTCTGCAAGCTCCAGATAAAGCTGTCCTGTCGGTGAATCCGCCTTATATACGGACGGCGAGAAATCGGGCTCCGACGGATGGTTATCCGGCGCACCAAGCGGGATTTGCGCTAGCAGGTCAGTATGCAGCTCCTGCGCAAGCTTAGCGCCGCCGCCCCGGCCGAATACATAATCCTTATTGCCGCATGCGCCGCACTCGTAATAAGCCATATTTTCTACAATGCCTACGATTTCATGGTTCGTATGGCGCGCCATAGCGCCTGCACGCGCCGCAACGAAGGATGCGGTAGCATGCGGGGTCGTGACGAGCACTTCTTTGCTTTGCGGAATCATCTGATGAATATCGAGCGCTACGTCACCCGTACCCGGTGGCAAATCGAGCAGCATATAGTCAAGCTCGCCCCACTCTACCTCGGCAAAGAAGTTGCGCAGCATCTTCCCCAGCATCGGCCCGCGCCAGATAATCGGAGCATTGTCCTCCACAAAGAAGCCCATTGAGATTAGCTTGACGCCGAATCGTTCCGCCGGCAGCAGCTTCTGGCCTATGAGCTGCGGGCGCTCGTCCACACCCATCATATCGGGTACGCTGAAGCCATAGATGTCGGCATCGATAATTCCAACCCGCTTGCCGCGTCTTGCCAGCGCAACTGCAAGGTTAACCGTTACGGTAGACTTGCCCACACCGCCCTTGCCGCTTGCGATGGCCAGGAACGTAGTGCCGGAATCCGGGCTAAGCAGCGGACTCAAGCCGCTCCCAGGCGGCTTCGGAGCCGGAATATGCGGCTTCTCATGCGTATGCCCGCTCTCCTGTGTCGGCTTCCGCTTGCGCTCCAGCTCGCCTCGTTCGAAGTCGCTGATCGCGCGCGCGCGTATATGTACCTGAGACGCGCCCAATTCTCGAATCGCAGCTTCAACGTCTAGCTGCAACGCTCGATTGGCCTCCTCATCGTCTTCCGTCAGCACAAGCGTCAACGCGACCTGCTCCGGCTTAACCATCACATCGCGGATTAACCCGAGCTCACCCAGGCTAGTACCCAGCTGCGGGTGACGAATCGCACCTGCCGCTTGGATTACATCCTCTCTTGTCACTTTGACAGACCACCTTTTTATCACATTGGTTTAGGTTGCTGTCATTCATTATAGCATATTTCTAGCGCCCACCAATGCGCTCCCCCGACACGTACCGGAGAACACCCTGATAGATGCCGGCGGCCAATTGTTTCTGGTACGCTTCGGTCGCCAGCTTGCGTGCCTCCTCGGGGTTCGAGAGAAACCCAACTTCGATTAATGCGGTCGGAACTTCCGAGGTGCGAAGCAAAAAGAGATTGGAGTCAGCTTTCTTGGCAACACGATCCGTGTTGACGACCGTTCGCTTCAGCTCCTCCTGGATCAACGTCGCCAACGTCTCGTTATGCTGATGCTTGTCGGTATAGAATGTCTGAGCCCCGTCCCACCTAGGTGACGGAATCGCATTCAAATGAACGCTAAGCAGCATATCCGGATTCTCGGTTCTGATCAGCTTCGCGCGCTCCTTCAAGTCCTCCGTCTTCCTTTTGCTCAGACCCTTCGTATTCGGATTCGCCAAATCGCGGTCATCCTCTCGGGTCATCCGGACGACAGCACCCGCCTCCTGCAGATAATCGCGAAGGTAAAGCGCAATCGCTAACGTAATATCCTTCTCGATGACACCCTCCTTGCTGGTTGCGCCGCCATCCGGTCCTCCGTGTCCCGCGTCGATTGCGATCGTCTTGCCGGACAGCGGCAGCGTCCAATACGTCCATGTTTTGGCGGCCGGCAGCTCATTCGTAAAGACGATACCCAGCAGCAGCACGAGCAGGAAGGTTGTCAGGATGCTTTTGCGGCTCTTGACATGCAGCCAGAATACAATCCGTTTACGTCTGCGCATACAAAAAAACCACCTCGTCCCCGATAGATTCTAATGATCTATATGGGACAAGGCGGCTTATTATGCGTGAATGATTACGATTTTAACGCTGCTGCTTCCTGCTCCTTCATACCTTCGATCAGAATATCCGCAACTACCGGCCGGCTGAATTGCTCCGGCGGACGAATTCCCTCGCGCAGCATCGCGCGCACCTTCGTGCCCGACAGGTGCAGATGGTGCGAGGAATCATGCGGGCAAGTTTTGCTGGATGCCATGTTGCCGCATGCTTTGCAATAGAAGCTGTGCTCGAAGAACAACGGCGTAATGCCGATTTCTTCCGGCGTGAAATTCGAGAAAATTTTCTGAGCGTCATACGTGCCGTAGT
>JBEPYM010000184.1:0-6296 GCA_041641375.1 Paenibacillus sp. | reverse complement strand
GTAATATACGAGAAAACTTCATCCGTATCATCAACCGCCGCCGGAGTATATCGGACCCTACTCTTTTGCGGCATTAATCTTTCTCCGCATTCTCTCCATCACTTGTTCATGATCAAGTAATTCCGTACCTTCAGCAAATTGCTTTTCCGCTACTAATAACTTGGATTGGAGTTTTATGCGAGCCTCCATCCGTCGATACGCCTCATGACTCATTACAACTAAATCAGCTTCCCCGTTCCGAGTTATAATCACTGGCTCATCAAGCTCATGACAATATTTGGAAAACCCATTATAGTCTTGTCGAATTGTTGTGGATGGCTTAATATTCATTCCTTTAAACCCCTTTCAAATGACGATATTCTGACTATATTATATCATTAAAATAACTATTGATGCCACTCACCACTTTACCACTATTTGCAAAAAAATCCTCATGATCACTAATTATGAAGATTCTTATGTGTTTATCTATTGTCCAATATAGCACCGACAGCCAAGGACAAGAAACCTAGACTGTCGCTGCAGTTTCGTTCATCTAACATTCTCCGTCAACTCATCTTGTACAATTCCACACAATACAAGGTCCTGTCTCAGTGGTTTTCTAATGAGAGCCGGAGTAAGACGCTCTAAGTAAACACAAAATGGAGACTGAACTGAAGAATTATCATTCTTCAGTTCAGTCTCCACATTTCGCATTTTTATTTTCTTTTTGTATTCCCCTCTTACTCCCCTACTCCACCGTCACCGACTTCGCAAGGTTGCGCGGCTTGTCGACATCGTTGCCGCGAGCGAGCGAAGCGTAGTACGAGAGCAGCTGCAGCGGCACGACCGACAGGGCCGGTGCGAGCAGCGGCAGGGTGCGCGGGATGGCGAACACCTGATGCACGGTCTTGGCGAGCTCCTTCTCGTGGCCTTCGAAGACGAGGCCGTATACGTGGCCGCCGCGTGCGGTGACCTCTTGAATGTTGCTGACGGTTTTCTCCGCAACGTCCTCTTGCGTGACGAGCGCGATAATCGGCACGCCTTCGTGAATCAACGCGAGTGTGCCGTGCTTCAGCTCGCCGGCCGCATAGGCTTCGGAGTGAATATAGGAAATTTCCTTAAGCTTCAAGGAGCCTTCGAGCGCAACGTTGTAGTCGAGCCCGCGGCCGATGAAGAAGAGGCTTTCGTGATGCACGATCGATTCCGCATATTCCCGAACCGATTCGGCGCGATCGAGAATGGATTGCACCTGTGCCGGCAGCTGCTCCATGGCCGAGATGACATCTGCGATAAACGCCGAGTCCTTCGTGCCGAGCTCCTGCGCCATATAGAGGCCGAGCAGGTAAAAGGCGATGAGCTGCGACGTATACGCCTTCGTAGATGCAACGGCAATTTCCGGGCCCGCCCAGGTTACGATAACGTCATCCGCTTCACGCGCAACCGAGGATCCGACTACGTTCGTAATCGCGAGCACTCTGGCTCCGCAGCGCTTCGCTTCGCGCAGTGCTGCCAGCGTGTCGGCGGTTTCCCCAGATTGGGAGACGACAATGACGAGTGTGTTTTTGGTGATGATCGGCTCCTTGTACCGGTATTCCGATGCGACTTCCGTTTCCACCGGAATGCGCACAAGCTTCTCGATGACTGTCTTGCCGACCAGCCCGGCATGATACGCCGTTCCGCAAGCTACAATATGAATGCGCTCAACTGCCTTCAGCTGCTCCAGCGTCATGCCCAGCTCCTTCAGCACAACACGGCCGTTGTCGATCCGTGCGCCCATCGTATCGCGGTATGCCTTCGGCTGCTCGTAAATTTCCTTCTGCATGAAGTGGTCGTAACCGGCCTTCTCCGCCGTCACTAGGTCCCAATTCACACGGAATATTTCCCGGGAAATGAGATTTCCCTCTAAAGTCATAAGAGTGACGTCGTTTTTTGTCAACAACGCCATCTCGCCGTCATTCAAAATGTACACGTTCCGCGTATACTCGAGAATAGCCGGGATATCGGAGCCGATAAAGTTTTCGCCCTCTCCAACACCGATAATTAGCGGGCTCGCCAGACGGACAGCGACAAGGCGATCCGGTTCGAACTCCGTAAGCACGCCGAGTGCGAACGCGCCGCGCATCCGCTTCACCGCAGCCTGCACCGCCTTGACAATATCGCCTTGATACAAGCTTGCGATCAGGTGTGAGATAACCTCCGTATCCGTCTCCGACACAAATACGGCACCCTGCTCGATCAGCTCTTCCTTCAGCTGCAAATAATTCTCGATAATCCCGTTATGCACGACCGAAAACTTCGCTGTGTTGTCCGTATGCGGGTGGGAGTTGACGTCCGACGGCTTGCCGTGAGTCGCCCAACGGGTATGACCAATGCCGATTCCCCCGTTAAGCGGACGCTCCTGCAGCTGCGATTCAAGCACGGCGAGCCGCCCCTTCGCCTTCTTGATCTCCAGACCTTCTTTCGTAAATACAGCTACACCTGCCGAGTCATAACCGCGGTACTCCAGTTTCTTCAAGCCTTCAATCAGAACCTCCTGGGAATCCCGATGACCCACATATCCTACAATTCCGCACATGTGTATAAAGCCTCCTCTTCAATTATCAATGTACAAAAAAAGCAGACGATGCCCCTAAAGCAGCGTTCATGCCAACTTGGATTCCGCAGGAATCTTGTGCGTCCGGTCGCCCTGGACGATTTGCCTTCCTGCTCTCGGTCCGAATCCACACCGGGAGGTCCCCGCCGAACATTCCGAACACCTCCACCTCGTCAACTCCTTCAGGTCGGGGTCACCGCCCCGTTTTCCGATCCCCGAATGAGCTCTGGCGCTTGACTTACTAGACTGCTGCCCTCACTTTCTATTTCGAAGTAAACATAAACATTCTATTCGTTTTCGACAGGATAAGCAACAACTATTTGCAGCGTATACTCAGGGCCACCCCCCGCTCCACCCGCAACGCCCTCGGGACAGCAGCCCTGATTCACTATATGCGCGGCGAAGCCGTCCGGTTCCCGCCCACCGCTCGAACGGGACCCTTCCAGCGGCTAAGCGCTACACCTCCGAAGACGAGCAGCGTGCTCAGCGCGATCCATATCGTCGGCACGAGTCCGAGCCAGAGCCATTGCGCCAGTGCCGCAAAGATAGGCTGCGGGTAGAAGCTGACGGCGGAGGCTAACCCGCTCGGCAGCCGCTTCAGCCCATACCCATTCAGCGCATATCCGAGCACCGAGATAAAAAGCACCACGAACGCCAGCTCCGCCCAGCCGGTCAGGTCCAACGCAGCGAGCGGCTCCCATACCTCCACGAAGCTGCTCTTGACCATCACCAGCAGCCACAATCCGGCTGTACCGAACAGCGATGTACCAACAAGCATGTCCGGCAGCGAGATCGACGTCACCAGCTTGCGCGACAGGACGAGATAGCCCGCGAACGTCAGCGCCCCCGCTCCGCAATACAAATATCCAACCAGCGATCCGCCGCCCGCCTCAGCCGAATCGCCACCCATCAGCAGGGCGACGCCTGCGAAGGAAACCATAATTCCAATCCAGCCCCACAGCGCAATCCGTTCCCGAAACAGCACCAGACCCAGCAGGGCGGCCAGCAGCGGCGCTGTGTTCATCACGACAAGACTCTCAATCGGCGTTAGATACGGGAGCGATTGATAAAACATCAGGGGGTACAGCAGTACAATCAGCAGCCCCGCCGCTGCGACCGTCAGCAGCGCTTTCCCTCCAAGCGCCGCCAGGCGACGAAAGCTGCCGCCCCAGAGCATCGCATAACAAGCGGTCGTAAACGTATATCGCCACACCGTAAGCGACAGCGGATCCATGCGTGCTTCGAGCGTTTTGCCTACGACCCCATGCATCCCCCATACGAACGCAACGGTCAGCAGAGCCCATAACGCTTTTGATTCCGAACTTTGTTCTGAGCGCTTCATGCGTACATCCCTTCCTCCCGGAACAAGCAAAAAACTGCCCTTCCGTCCACTCGGGGACATCCGGGCAGCCAAGCCAATCATCACTTATACCAGCTGTTCTTCCACCACTTTGGCAATCGTGCGCACGTAGTCCTCCACCTGCGCCTTATCCGGTCCCTCTGCCATCACGCGTACGAGCGACTCTGTTCCGGACGGACGAACGAGCACGCGCCCGTTATCGCCCAGCTGCTCCTCCACATGCCGAATCGCCGCTTCGACCGCTGCATTGCCCTTCAGCTTCGACTTGTCGGCAACCCGTACATTTACAAGCACCTGCGGATACTTGCGCATAAGCGTCTTCAGCTGACTGAGCGGCTTCCGCTCCTCCACGAGCGTATCCACCAGCTGTAGCGCCGACAGCATGCCGTCCCCGGTTGTAATATAATCGAGAAAAATGACGTGTCCCGACTGTTCGCCGCCTAGGTTATAGCCGCCCTTGCGCATCTCCTCCATCACATACCGATCGCCGACCGCCGTCCGCGCCGTAATGATGCCGATTTGCTCGGCAGCCTTGAAGAAACCGATATTGCTCATCACCGTCGTTACAATCGTGTTGCGCTTCAGGCGCCCCTGCCTCATCATCGAGGTGCCGATAATGCAGAGCAAGTAATCGCCGTCCACCTCTTCGCCGTTCTCATCGATGGCAATCAGTCGGTCCGCATCGCCGTCGAACGACAAGCCCAGGTGAGCGCCGTGCTTCACCACCTCAGCCTGCAAAGCCTCCGGATGCGTAGAGCCGCATTGCTTGTTGATGTTCAAGCCGTCCGGCTCCGCTCCGATCGCGATTACCTCCGCTCCGAGCTCGCGGAACAGCCGTGGCGCCAGCTCATAGGCAGCGCCGTTCGCGCAGTCCATCACGATCCGCAGTCCCTTGAACGAGTGGCGGATCGTCTGCTTCAAAAAGTCCGTGTAGGCAAATTTGGCATCCGGCTGCTCGCTTACCCGGCCAAGCCCGCCCGCTGTCGGCCTCGGCAGCTCGTCATGCACCGCATCCATCAGCGCTTCAATCTCAAGCTCCGTGTCGTCGCTCAGCTTGAAGCCATCCCCGCCAAAAAACTTGATCCCATTATCCTCAACCGGATTATGCGAAGCGGAAATCATAACGCCTGCGTCCGCATTCAGCTTGCGTGTTAAATATGCAACGCCCGGCGTCGACAAAACGCCGAGACGCACGACATCGGCGCCGATCGACAGCAGTCCCGCCACGAGAGACGCCTCCAGCATCTCGCCGGAAATCCGCGTATCCATCCCGATGACGACCTTCGGCTTATGCGCAGCCTGCTTCGTCAGCACATACCCTCCGCATCGTCCGATCTTGAACGCCAGCTCCGGCGTCAGCTCCGTATTGGCGACTCCCCGTACGCCGTCCGTGCCGAAATATTTGCCCATGTTCGGTAGCTCTCTCCTTCTTGTCATCCCATGTTATGTTCATCTAATGCGGCACATGCCCGGCATGTGCCTATCCCCATCGCTACGGTCCGGTGTTCCCCGCCGGCCCCGGTGCGGCACCTGCAGGTGGTACTGCCGCCGGCCCTCCGCCAGTCGTTCCGCCGCCAGCCGCCCCGCCTCCGGCTCCATTCGCCCCGCTCGTAGCACCGCCGCCCGCTGCCGGAGCAGGTGCTGCCGGCTTCGGCTTGGCGGTAATCTCGATCCTGACGCGCGGGAAACCCGGCTGGACAACCCGCACGAAGCCCGGCAGATTGAAGTCCAGCACCACCTCGTGAATGCCTGGCGGCAGGTTGCTCACATTCGCGATCGCCTGCACCTTCGCTGCCGTTACCGTCTCCAGCACGTTCGCGGCGCCTTCGAGCGTCAAGGACACTCGCCCCGTCTCCGGCGTCAGCAGCCTTGTTACATAATCGTCATTCTGACCGGATACGGTAACCGGCACCGATTCCAGCTGCTTCGTCAGCGCAGGCGCCAGCTGCAGCTCTACCTCGACCTTGGCCGGCTCCACCTGGCGCAGTCGTTCACGCAGCGGAATGTCAAGCGTCAGCTTGCCGGTTTCCTTCACCTTCGACAGGTCGATCTCCGGTCCCGCATAGAACTCCAGTCGGTCCAGCAGCGTTTGCGCGCCATACACCGTCACCTTGTCCGGCGTCTGACGATAGCCCGCGATCGCAAGCCCCGGCGGCAGCGCATTCGTCAGCCTTACCTCTAGCGGCACCGTCTTGAACGGGCTCGTAATCGGCACCTCCACGTCGACGACGCCCGGCGTAACCGCAACGTCCATCTCCCGGCCGTTTTTGTCCAGCACCACCAGCTTGACCTGCTTCATGATCGCGTTCGTCGCGCCCTCAACCGACAGCACCCCGACCACCTGCGCGATCTGGTCTTCCA
>JBEPYM010000183.1:0-6314 GCA_041641375.1 Paenibacillus sp. | reverse complement strand
CAGCATTTATTGAAACCAGGCCTTCTGCTCCTCCAGATAAGAAGGCGTCTTTTCAAACATCGTATCGATCAAGCCGGCTACCGTCATTTTTTCGGTTTCTTCCGCCTTCTTGATTTGTGCAAGCACAGTTTCCTTCGCTTCCTCGATAACGGCCGTCTCCTCCTGCTCGGTCCACAGCCCTTTGCCCTCCAGGTATTTGCGGAAACGGACAAGCGGGTCCTTGGCTTCCCAGCCGGTTGCCTCTTCCTTCGTGCGGTATTTCGTCGGATCGTCGCCGGACATCGAGTGCGGACCGTAACGATACGTCAGCGCCTCAATCAACGTTGGGACGCCCTGCAGCGCATACGCTCGCGCTTCCTCGACCGCCTTGTATACGGCGAGCGCATCCATGCCGTCCACCTGCACGCCGCGAATGCCGGCCGCCACCGCCTTCTGCGAGATGGTCGCTGCAGCCGTCTGCTTCTCGCGTGGAGTGGAGATCGCGTAACCGTTGTTTTGTACAAAAAAGATACACGGCAGCTTAAACGCTCCCGCGAAGTTCATGCCCTCGTAAAAGTCGCCCTGCGACGAGCCGCCGTCCCCCGTGTATGCGATCGCTACGTTCGGCTTGCCGCGGAGCTTCAGCCCCATGGCAACACCCGGAGCCTGTACGATCTGGGCGCCGATAATGATCTGCGGCAGTAAGATATTGACACCCTCCGGAACTTGGCCGCCATGCTGATGGCCGCGGGAATACAGGAAGGCCTGATACATCGGATATCCGTGCCACACGAGCTGCGGCATATCGCGATAGCCGGGGCATACCCAATCTTCCTTATTAAGCGCATATTCACTGGCAATCTTCGCCGCTTCCTGTCCGGCAACCGGCGCATAAAAGCCCAGGCGTCCTTGACGGCTCAAGCTGACCGCCCGCTGATCCCAAATCCGGGTAAAAACCATACGTCTCATGATTTCCCGAAGCTGCTCATCGGATAGCTGAGGAACCATGCTTTCATTTACGATCGTCCCATCTTCCGCAAGTACGGTTAACGGACGAATGTCTTGTATCAACGCTTCGTGCGACATACGTATTGGACACCTCACCTTTAGTCTATGGGTATTACAGGCTTCACACATTATATAATACAATATACACATTTTCCACCGAAGTCCTCATACAATTGAATTTTTCTGTTATAATAAAAACAATGATATTACTGTAACAGATGGTTACTAACCTTCAATGAGAGGCGCTGCACATGGATAACACCCGTTATTATAACCGTACCATCCGGAAAGAATCGGTCCCCTGTCCGTATGCCGGAAGTCCTCGTACCGTAAGGGTTTTGCTCCCTCCAGGCTACAACGAGCTTGTGACCTATCCGGCCGTTTATTGTCAGGACGGCGACGATTTTTTTCAATTCGGGCGCATTGCAACAGCTGCGATGAGGCTTACGCTGGATGAGGGTGTGGAGCCGTTCCTCGTGATCGGTATCGATGTGGATCGGACACGCCGCACTTCCGAATATTTGCCGGGCGGCAGCCGGAATGAAGCCTATGTATCTTTCGTCGCCGAGGAGCTGCTTCCTTATGTGGAAGACCGCTATCCGGTTCGTAAAGAAGAGCGGATTGCGGCCGGCGACTCACTTGGGGCTGCAGTCTCTCTTCAGCTTTCCCTAACTTATCCTGCAATATTTCGGCGGGTGCTTTCCCTGTCGGGCGCTTTCTTCGAGGAGGTACAGCAATTGGTGAGGAACGAGAACGATTTGCAATGGCTGGAGGTCCATGCGCTGGTTGGTTTGGAGGAAACCGCTGTCACGACAGATCGGGGAACGTTCGATTTTGTGGAAGGAAATCGAACTACGATGGAATTGCTCTCGGAAAGAGGAGCCCGCCTCTCCTATCGGGAAAACAGCGGCGGGCATACGTGGGGCTTCTGGCAGCAGGAGCTGCCGGCCATGCTCAAGGAGATGCTCCGATAGATGATGGAAAGGCTCGATAACGTTCCTTCAACGCTTCGACGGTCCGCCATATATCTTCCGGCTTCAGGGGTACATGCACAGCATGTTCGACAATTCCTCCTTGCTCCGCAAGCACATCCAACAGGGCTGCACGAAATCGATCAACCGTCACCTCATCGGCATGCTGCCGTATGCTGGCCATCGTCGCCGGAATGACATCCGGATATGTGCCCGTCTCTTGCCGACCGGCAGCGCGCTCATAGTAATTGCGAGCCCGTTCTCCCAAACGCACTCCGTCTCCTTCGACGATAATAAAAGCTTGCACGGCACTCCCGCGAACGGTTCTCCGCTGGGCGATGCCGCAAAACTTCCTTCTATCTATCGAGAGATCATAGTCTCCGGGACAATAAGAGCCGACGACCTCGCCTGCTTCAGCTGCAAGTCCGAATCGCTTGGCAGCCGCCATGATCCACGCGGCCATCCGTTCAAAATCCGCCTTGTATGCGCCAAGCGGCTGCTTCGTCTGTCCCTTGGCTGAGCTTGGGGCCGCTCCGGCGGGCTCCGCATACGAGCCCATCAGCATGGTGACGTTCAGGACTCCCCAGTTGAGCGGGACAGCAGCTCCACCAGAATGTCGGACAACCGCTCTTCCTCCTAGCCGCTCGTATGCGGCGACCGTCTGTCCGGCTCGCTGCAGCTTCCGATCCCGCAAGCCGAGCACCAGCGCATCAGGATCGCGCCACAAGTGAACAACAGCTTCATCCCTACCAGGCGGCCGTTCCAGCAGCCGCTCCTCCAGCGCAAACGGATACAGCGCATCCGGCCACAGCCGATCGGAATGATCCATCCATATATATCGCATC
The DNA here is from genome assembly GCA_041641375.1 of Paenibacillus sp. Classification (GTDB taxonomy): domain Bacteria; phylum Bacillota; class Bacilli; order Paenibacillales; family YIM-B00363; genus Paenibacillus_AK. Next base: position 3,511 of record JBEPYM010000183.1, on the reverse strand, counting down.
GCCACTGGCGTTATTGCTCCTTTGCTCCAGCATCTGTCATTCGCATGACCCGGTCGTCCGGATACGTGAAAGGCTCGAACCGCTAAGGTTCGAGCCCATTATAGCATCGTTAATCTTTATCCACCAAGTCTCGCTGCAAATACCCTTCCAAAATATTCGTAATTTCATATGTCGCATGCCCGATATCGATATTTTCGATTGCATGCTCACACTTTGGCAAATACTCCATCTCTTCATCGTAATGAGCCAGATGTCTGGCGATTACAGCTTCAGGCAATCCCAGCTTTTGCTGTCTTGCCATGACCGTCTCTCGGTCTGCATAGACAAAAATGCGTACGACGTTATTCGGATACAGCGTCTTCAAGTGCTCCGCGCCATCATGATTCAAAATTAGGTATATACTCCCAATTTTGCGGAACATGTCCTCCACATCTCTGTTCAGAATTCCGTAAGCGTTCCCGTCAATTTCTACATCTTCAAGGAATTCATCCCGTCTCCGATATTCCTCAAAGCGCTCTCTCGTGACGAAATGATAATCTTGTCCGTCCACCTCATAAGGCCTGCGTTCCCGTGTCGTACAAGACAACACCTTTCGCATGGATAACGTCATGCCCACTGCATCAGCAAGCGTCTTGCGCCCGGAACCGTCCGGACCTGTAAATACGAATATGAGCTCGCGTTCGTTCAGCTGTATCATGAGTCGCTGCCTCCTTCAAAAGGGTTATTACCTCAAGCATATCCGAATCGCCAGAACTTTTCCACCCCTTTGTTTTGTTCAGGGCACACAGCACGTTCCCAATGATCGTTCTTTAGTCCTTAATTCTGAACAAGTCATGAATCGTTTCTGTGAAAAATGACACGTATCTCAGGAGCTATTTCTCTGATAATATAAAAGCAGAACATGATGATGAATGATTCATGCGCACCGATAAAGGCAGGTTGGATTCCATGAGAAAATTGCATATTAACGCAGTACAGCCGGGCTACACATTAGCCAGAACCGTCCATATGGAGAACGGCAGCGTCCTGCTCGGAGCTGGAATGAAGCTTAACGAGCGGTTTATTGAACGTCTGCGCACACTTGGCATTGATACCCTATATATAGAGGACTCCGTGTCGGAAGGCATTGAGCCTGTGGATATCATCAGCGACGATACACGGAAGCAGGCGATCTCAACAGTTCATAAGACAATGACCGATTTGATGAATCAATCGGCCCTTCCCTCCCGAGCATCGATTCCGAATATCGGGTCGACGTTCCGCAACGTATTTAGCCAAATCATGTCCGAGCTTTCCGGCCGAACCAATATGATGCTAAATCTTGCGAACATGCACATTATGGACGGTTATTTGTTCCATCATTCGGTCAATGTTGCAATCCTGTCCTGTATTGTCGGCATTTCGAAAGGCTACAATCGGAATCAGCTGATGGAGCTGGGTGTCGGCGCGATGCTGTTTGATGTCGGTATGACAAAAGTGCCTTCCAGGCTGCTGAAGAAAGCCGGCAGGCTGACTGAGGAGGAGCGCAAGGAAATAGAGAACCATACCGTGCTCGGCTTTGACCTGCTGCGTTCCCAGCATGACGTTTCGCTGCTATCTGCACATTGCGCACTCCAGCACCATGAGCGCTATACCGGAAACGGTTATCCAAGGGAGCTGAAAGGAACAGCAATCCACGAGTATGCACAAATCGTCGGTCTAGCCGATGTGTACGACGCCCTTGTTTCGCCTCGTGCTTACCGGCCTAGCTATACACCGGCTGATGCTGCCGAGTTCCTCTACGGAATGGGCAACGATATGTTTGATCTGGATTTGCTCCGTTTGTTTTTCCGTCATATCGCCATCTACCCGGTTGCTTCTTCCGTTGTATTGAACACTGGACAAACCGGAGTTGTCGCCAGCGTGGATCCGATTCAACCCAATCGCCCCGTTGTACGCGTCATTCAGGAAGCGGGGGGCTCCCCTGTACGTGCGCCGTACGAGCTGGATTTAAAATCGACACTTAACGTGACGATTGTACAAACGTTGTAGTCGAGCGCGCCAATTTCCCCGAACCCTGTCGAATAAAGAAGGGCAGTCGGAAGGAACTTCCGTCCGGCTTGTGGAATAGTTGTAATACCAAGTCAACTGTGGGGTGATCTCGTGCACGAGGCGTATGATCTGGAGCTTGACCGCATCAAGAAGGACTTGACTCCGGAAGAAATGCTGAAAGTCATTTTTGAATACACAGCCAAAATTGCCAACGAACGCACGCTCGACAATGTGCTGATGCTGATGGCGAACATGGGACGCGAGATGATCGTTTCCGACCGGTGCTCGGTGTGGCTGATCGATTCGCGCACTGAGGAGCTCTATACGACTGTGGCGCACGGCGTCAAGGGAATTCGCATTCCCAAGAATGCCGGGCTGGTCGGCCAGGCAGTCGGGTCCGGCGAACCGATCTTTATCGACGATGCCTATACGAATGTTCCCTATCGCGAGGTATTGGATAAGGGTGCAATCGCGGTCGACAAGCAGACGGGATATCACACGAAAGCGATGATGGTTGTGCCGTTCCGAAATAATGACGGAATCGTCATCGGAGCCTACCAGGCAATCAACAAGATGACCGCTGCACAAGTATTCTCAAGCCGCGATCTCGAATATTTGAAGCTGGCCGCATCCTATGCCGGCAAATCGCTGGAATCGGTCATGCTGCACGAAGAAATTGAAGAGACGCAGAAAGAAATTATTTTTACAATGGGTGAAATTGGGGAAAGCCGAAGCAAGGAAACCGGCAATCACGTCAAACGGGTGGCCGAATATTCGTATTTGATCGCGAAGGGACTCGGTTTGTCCCAGGACGAATGCGATTTGTTAAAAATGGCGTCCCCGATGCACGATATCGGCAAGGTTGCTATTCCGGATTCTGTCTTGAAAAAGCCCGGCAAGCTGACCGACGAGGAGTTCGATATCATGAAGTCACACACAACGATCGGATACGGGCTGCTTAAAAATTCCCACCGCCGGATTTTGAAGGCAGCCGCGATCGTTGCGTATCAGCACCATGAGAAGTGGAACGGCCGAGGCTATCCGTTAGGGTTAAAGGAAAACGACATCCATATTTACGGCCGAATTACGGCAATTGCCGACGTCTTCGACGCCTTGGCCAGCGACCGCGTATACAAGAAAGCATGGGAGCTGGACCGAATCTTGAACTTGTTCAAGGAGGAGCGCGGCCAGCACTTTGATCCGGCCGTCGTGGACGCTTTCTTCGACAACCTGCCAAACATCATCAAAATCCGCGATGAATATAGCGATGTCGTGCTGAACGGCGACGTCGTCGTGTAACAAACCTATACCCAGTGCGGCGTCCGTACGTATGGCTGTATGGCATACGGCACCCCCGGGTATTGGTTTGTTATTGCAGCCGGATTGTACAGCTCCCCCAGCTGTCCCCGTTCATAAACAGCTCCAGATGATCCCCATCCGCAATCGGACCGACACCCTCCGGTGTTCCCGTAAAGATGAT